>JABXHO010000040.1 GCA_013373595.1 Flavobacteriales bacterium
AACACCAGAAGTATGTAATCCAACGAACCCTTTTGCGCCTAGTGTTATTTGCGCATAAACTAAACACAACTTCGTGTCTTGACTGCGTCAAGCCTGTGACTTAGTGGTAAAAAAAACAACCACAAAGGAACAAAGTTCACCAAGATTCCCATCGTATAAATTATACTGTAACACGAGAAGTAAATAATCCCACCAACACCTTTGCGCCTTAGTGTTATTTACGTATAAACTAAACACAGCTTCGTGTCTTGACTCCGTTAAGCCCGTGTCTTAGTGGTAAAAAAACAACCACAAAGGAACAAAGTTTATTGTATCTTAGTAAGTACAAAAAAATCCCTTAGCATTGCTAAGGGATTCATTATCTATTATCAATTCGTTCTTAGAACTTGTAACTCACACCCAAACTCGGCAAGATTGGGAATTGGTAGATCGTTTCTCCCGTTACACGGTTCACGTAGAAGATATTGTTTCTGTCGTACACATTCGTTACTGATCCAATGATCTCCAAAACAGTCTTGTTTTTGAAAGTAAATGATTTCTTTACCGTAATATCCAATCGGTGATAGTAGGGCAAACGCGAGCTGTTGAAAGCTCCCAAGTTCGTAGAAACATACGTTGGATTCGTAGTAGTGTAATCAGTTGTTACCCCTCCAGCGAAGTTGTTCTCCTCGTAGAACCCTGCAGTTGGTGTAAATGGTAATCCAGAACCTAAGTTCCAACGGATACTCAATTCCAAATCCTTTTTCTTTCCGAATAAATAAGTTCCAACCAAGTTCACATTATGACGACGGTCGAATACAGGAGCGTACTCAACAAACCCATCCCAACGTGTTGATTTACCCAATGAATAAACTCCCCACAAGAACAAACGTGTGTTAGAGTATTTCAATAGAACATCAACACCATACGATTCTCCTGTTTCCAAGATGAAGTCTTTCTTGTAGATGTCATCAATTTCTGGGAAACTATCGTCGTTTTCGTAAATCTTGTTTTGGTTGATGTTACTCAATTGAGAGAAGTATTTGAAGTAACCTTCAACATTCAATGCCAGTTTTTTCGTCAAATCATATTCGAAGCCGAAAATCGCGTGCCATGCATATTGAAGTCCGTTTCTCGGGCTTTTCTCGTTTTGGTATTGCGTTACGAAAGTACTTTGAACATCCGTTGGCGCAGAAAGCAATCCGTTAAACAAATTTACGATGTCTTTGTCCGAAGAAGCAGACGTAAAGTTTTGAGAGAAGCGACCTCCAGACATTTTGAAGCGAAGCTTATCCGTTGCGTTGAATTTAATTCCCAATCGTGGTTCCGGAGAAATCGTACTGAGCGAAGCATACGCTTGGAAACGAATACTAGGCTGAATCACCCAACGCGTCGAAACGTAACGATAGCTCATGAAGGCTCCAATTTCTGTCGACCAGTTTCGGTTGGTAATTTTCCGGTTGACTTCATTGTATGTTTCAAAATCAACATTAAATCCACTCAAGTTGATTCCGTAGTTCATTTCTCCTTCGTTCGCAAGGAAGTAGGTGAAGTCAAATCCAAGATCGAATCCTCCAATTGAACTTGTTCGAAGTGGTGACCCTTGCTCTAAGAATGAAGTTTCGTAGCTCGAACCATTTACGTGTCCCTTGATTACGATCGGTGAACTCGAAGGAACAAGCAAGAAGTTAATTCCCCCTCCAGATGATCGCCAATCCAAATCAGCAATTCCATAGTTTACACTGTCTCGGTTATGGAATCCAAATGCACTAAATTTTGATCCTCCGTCTCCTTTGAAGGTCATTTTTCCATATACATCGGTAAAGGTGAACGGCATTCCATCACCATCGTTGATGCGTGGGTAAAGGCTTTTTGAGGTATAATCCAACAAGCTATGCTTTGCTGAGAAAATGTAAGATCCTGCAGGTGCTTTTCCATCTTTTTTAACTTTTCCCATTGGACCTTCCAGAACGGCTTTGGCCATAAATGGGGAAACAGAGACCTTTCCTCCGAATTCTTTTCTATTTCCATCTCGGTATGTAATGTCCATCACCGAAGAAATTCTTCCCCCGTATTGTGCATCAAATCCACCGGTTAAAATCGTCGCGTTTTGGATCAACTCTGTTTCAAATACAGAGAAGAAACCGATCGAGTGGAATGGGCTGTAAATAGTCATTCCATCGAGCAAAATTTTGTTTTGGATGGGCGTTCCACCACGAACATACAACTGTCCACCTTGATCTCCCGTTGTCGTTACCCCAGGTGTCACGCTAAATGCCCCAACGATATCGTTTTCAGCTCCCATCGAAGGAATGCGCTCCAGTCCTTTTTTATCCAATTTGATCTCAGAAATCAGAATCTCACTTCTTTTTCGAGCATCAGCAGCACTCACCACGATGTCTTCGAGGTCAAGTACATCACTGCGCTTTTTCATGTAGAAAGTAATCGTTTCAATGCCTTTCGCATTATTTACTTGTACATTCTGCGTTTGTGTTTTATACTCCGCGGATTGAATTTTAACGATATACGATCCTTTTTTCAGTTTTGAAAAAGAGTAAAGTCCGTCAAGATTAGTGTCGGCTCCTTCAAGGAACGTACTGTCTTTAGAGAGTAATCGAACCTTTTCAAAAGGCATGGGTTCACCTTGATCATCGTAAACGAATCCACGGATAGTAACATCCTGAGAAAGAGAAAGAGAGGCGAATACTACGGATGTAAGTAGTGTCAATAACAGTTTCATAAGCTTAGATAGCACATTTTTAAGTGTAGCGAAGATACAATAAACAAAGGAATTTAATGTGGAATTTGTCTCAAACCAATTAAACGGTAGTAAAAATTGAGTATTCGGTTTAACTGCGTTGAATCATTTTGGCTTTTTCCCAGTACAAATCCATCGTTTCCAGATCGGTATCACCTACAGAATGACCTTCCTTTTTAAGCAGATCTTCCATCATGGTAAAGCGCTCAATAAATTTTTGGTTTGTTCTTGATAAGGCGTCCTCTGGATTGATTTTGATAAAACGGGCGTAGTTAATCAGGGAGAACAAAACATCACCGAATTCATCTTCAATTTTTTCCTTCGATTGCTCTTCTGACTCCACTTCTTGATTGAGTTCTTGAAGTTCTTCTTCTACTTTTTTCCAGACATCTGAACGTTTATTCCATTCAAAACCGACTCCTTTTGCTTTTTCTTGAATACGGTAGGCTTTTACGAGAGCAGGAAGCGATGTAGGTACGCCCTGCAACACTGATTTCTTTCCTTCCTTCAATTTCAACTTTTCCCAGTTCGATTTTACTTCGTCTTCTGAAGAAACTTCAACATCTCCATAGATATGAGGATGTCGATGCACGAGTTTGTCGCAAATTCCATTCAAAACATCGGTTACATCAAACGCATTTTGCTCTGATCCGATTTTGCAATAAAACACCATGTGTAGGAATAAATCACCGATTTCTCCTTTCAACTCGTTTAAATCGTTGTTGGTGATAGCGTCCGCTAACTCATATGTTTCCTCAATTGTAAGGTGACGGAGAGATTCGAGTGTTTGCTTTTTATCCCAAGGACATTTCTCCCGAAGGTCGTCCATAATGTTCAATAATCGTTCGAAGGCAACAAGGCGTTGATCCATGATAGTTGTTTGATTTTTTTTGGTAAAATTACAATTAATAAGTGTTCTAACTTGGAATTCGTAAATTTGTCGGAATGCGCTACATTATTTTCATAACCCTACTGTTTGTGACTGTCTCTGTTGAGGCACAGTCGGTTGGCGCAAATGAAATTTGGGCAGAGGGAAAATTCAAAGCTGGATTTCTTGCGGCACATCGCGGAATGATTGGTCATTTACCCAAAGAGCATGCATTTGCAGGAGAGTTGACGTATCTCATACAGAGTAAAGGGCAGAAGGATTGGCATAATCGTTACCGAAAACCTACTTATGGCGCAACGGCATTTTTCGGTTCCGTCGGAAACCGTGAGTTGCTAGGTCATTATATCGGAGCGTATGGTTTTATGAACTTTCCGCTGATAAAACAAAAGTTCTACACCTTTTCGTTTAAAATGGGAGCAGGACTTGGGTATGGCACAAAGGTGTATGATCCAGAGGATAATGTGCTGAGCGATGCTGTTTCAACCCATGTGAATGCATTAATTGTACTTGGAGTAGATAGTCGATTTGTATTTGGGAATAACTCAGCTATTCTTGGTCTCGATATGACGCACTTCTCGAATGGCGCAACGCAAGTCCCTAATCTTGGACTGAATTTACCCTATGTGAGCATTGGATACGGTCGTCGTTTACAAACGAGCAATTTCTGTGATACATGCCTTGTAGCTCGATTAGCAAGACAAACCTACTTTTTTGGAGCAACCGCTATTGGATCATTATCAGCCAATTTTCCAACGGGAAGTAAAAAACGTCCGGTCTATGCTATGAGTATTTTTGCGCGCAAACTGATCGGAAATCGAGGTGGAGTAGAAGTGTCGTTTGATGTTATGTCGAAACAATCGAACATGGATTTGAAACCCGATATTCCAAAAACGCAGATGGATCTTATTCAACTAGGAACCTTCGTTGGATTTATCATGCCACTGGATCATTTGCATTTTGTGCTCGGAATGGGAGCATATGTGCGTGATAAGTACAAGTTTGTTGATCCATTCTATCATCGAATAGGCTTGCGATATGTTTTTGATAATGGAATCAATTTAGGACTCGTATTGAAGTCTCATTGGGCACGTGCAGACTACGTTGAATATGGAATCGGTTATACTTTCGGACGATGAGACAGTATGCGCTATATATCTTCCTTGGGCTTGTCTTGGTAAGTTGTAAGAAACCCGAAAATCGTAGTTGTGTAAAATCGGCTGGAGAAGATACAGAACTTGTTCACTACGTCGATCCCTTCAACAAACTTGACATCGGCCCCAACATGAAAATTGTGCTGGTTCAAGATACAGAGGAGAAAATAATTGTGCGAGGAGGAAAGAACTTGGTGAATTTCGTTCATTTTGATGTGACGGATGAAACATTGACGCTAAAGAATGAGAATAAGTGCAATTTTTTGAGATCGTATAAACATGAGATTGAAGTAGAGATACATCTTGTGAACTTGATCAATGTACTATTCAAAGGCACGAAGGAATTGACCTGTTCGAATCAACTCAACCTTTCATATTTGACCTTTGTGATTCAAGAAGGAGCGGGGACCTGTCATCTCAATATCAACTGTAATTCGCTGTATTTAGGCTCTGGATTTGGTTGGGGGAATTATGTAGTGAAAGGCAACGCCAATTATGTGAAAATTGACTTGAGAGATAATGGTTTTGGTGATTTTAATGGACTTCAAGTACAGGATTCAGCAACGGTTATTTCTGCAAGTTCAGAAAAGATGGAAGTGAACCTCGATGGTATTCTTGCGAGAGTTGAAACTTCTTCATACGGAGACATTTGGTATATCGGAACTCCGAGCTTTTTGGAGTACAATCGCTACGGTGAGGGAGAACTTATTGACAAAAATTAGTCACCTCCATTCACAAAAGAACTTCCAGAAGATTTTAAAATCAAACTTTGCTTTGTACCTTTGTAAAAAGATTAAGTCATGGAAGTTGTATTAATAAGTATACTGTTGTTGGCATTGGCATTCGGAGGAATTGCAATTAAGATCTGGGCGAAGAAAGGTGGAGAGTTTGCAGGTACTTGTGCGAGTAACAATCCATTGCTTCAAGAAGAAGGAGCATCATGCGGATTGTGTGGAGCTAAGCCACAAGAGCAATGTTTGAATCCTGATAAATAAAAAGGCATCTCATTTCTGAGACACCTTTATTCGTTTTATTTCTTGTTTGATGTTCGCGAGAACACCGCATAAATCATGTGCTTCTTTTGAGCTGCATCAAAATCTTGAATGCATTGTCAATATTGCTTGAATTCACAATAACCGTAAATTCGTTGGCCGTAGAAACTACTTGTTCAATGTTGATTCCTTCCCAGGCAAGGTGTTTCAAAATGTAATAATACACCCCATAAGTTTCAGTATTCGCTTGAGGGAGTTTTACAGTGATTGAAGACAAGTTTTTCCCATGAGCTTTCAGCTGTGTTGTACCGAAGAAGCTCTGAACATCGTCTGCATACTTTGAGTTAAGAATATACGTTGTTTCTGTAATTCCTTTACAAAGTGTGAAAAAACAATCTTTATCTCTTTGGAGGAATTGAATGAGGCGTGTTTGCGCCATTTGCGTCGCTTCAGAATTCTCATAAGTGAAATCTACGAGGTCGCTGCGAACCAAAAAGTCTCCAATACCACCAATAATATTATTGATTTTGATATTTACTTTATGGTAAACGCCAGGAGTCATTCGTTTGATAGCCATGACAATAGCTCCTTCTTTGATCTCCTTACCAGCCGTTTTCTCGATTTCTGGTTTGATCTTTCTTGCTAGTGCGGAAATGTTGATGAGGTTTTCTGTCATTGCTTCGCGCAAGAAGGGACTGCGGTTGACAATGTCTTCTGTAATTTTACTTATTGAACTCATGTTGAAATCGTTAAGCGGCAAAAATAATAAAAAACCGTTATAGATTGATGTTTTTTGTTAATTAACTAACATCTAGTTTTCAAACCAAGGTAGCGATCGCTTTATCGACATATTGGAGCGCCAAATCGAGCTGTTCTGATTTGGATAAATGCGTGTTGTCAATGACAATTGCGTCATCTACTTGAACCAACGGACTCTCTTTGCGCGTGCTGTCAATATGGTCTCTTCTCAGTAAGTTTTCGCGTACTTCATCTTTAGATGTGGGGGTACCACGAAATTGAAGTTCTTGATAACGTCTTTCGACACGTGTTTCAATTTCTGCAGTGATAAATAATTTCAATTCGGCATTTGGGAAAACGACCGAACCGATATCGCGTCCATCCATAACAATTCCACCTTGATTCCCCATGAATTGTTGTTCTGCAACGAGTTTTTCGCGTACTTCTTTAATGGCAGCAACTTCAGATACAAAAGAGGAGATTTCAGGCGTTCGAATTTGCTTCTCCACATTTACTCCATTCAAAAGTAGTTCTGGCGATTTTGTTTCAGGATTTAGTACAAACTTCAATTCGATTTGATCCAAAAGCGAAATAAGCTTCCCACGGTTCAATTCGTGGCTAGAGATACATGTATTCTGCAGTGCAAAAAGCGTTACACCACGATACATAGCACCAGAGTCAATGAAGACATAATGCAATGATTTTGCCAGTTCGCGAGCAAGTGTACTCTTTCCGCAGGAGGAGTAACCATCAATTGCTATTGTTATTTTTTGATTCATTTCGTAGGACAAAGAAACGGAATATTTCGAAGCATAAAAAGTAGTGGTATAAAAAAAGGGCGATCTTTCGATCGCCCCTTATTAATTTTGATTTCCAAATCTTAGAAGTGGAAAGTAATTCTCAATGAACCAGAAGGTCCGAACATAGCGCTTGAGTTATCAGTTCCAAGTGTGAAGTTAGAACCTCCAGCGATAGTTTCAGTTGTGATTTGCTCAGTAGTGTTACCAGCTGTTGGCTCAACACGTGTAGTTGTGATAGTTCCTGTTCCTACAGTTGTAAGACCAAGTCCCCATCCGAATTCACCACCGATCGCTAATTTAGGGATTACGAAGTACTCAGCTCCAATAAATCCTCTCAATCCGAACATGATTCCACCTTTGTTGGTGATGCTGTTTACGTCAACAGATCCGTCAACTGCATGTGTTTGTGAAGCAACACCAGTTGTTCCGTTCCAAGTGTAATCGTTTCCGTAAGTGTACTCTGTTTTAGATCCACCACCGAATCCAATTCCGAGCTCACCTCCGTAGAATCCTTGAAGACGAGTAGAACCTTTACGCCACTCAACACCTCCATTCAACATGATCATGCTTGAAGAAACTTTCATTTCGTCAACTACTGGATCAGCTTCTGGGTCAACAGCACCGTTTGCGTCCAATAGTGGAGTGTAAGCTTTCATTGTGTTCGAAGTAAATCCGATGTTGATTCCTCCACGGTAAGCCATGTCATCAGCAACAAAGTATTTCCCTGTAATTACGTTATTACCGTTCAAGAAAGACCATGATCCAGCAGAAGAACTTCCGTTTGATCCGAAGATACCTTGAACATACCCCAAAAGAGGAGTTGCGTCGATAGAAATGGCCCAATCACCAGCTTCTGGCAAATAGTTCTCTCCTTTTTTTGATGTAAGGTCTTGAGCGAAAGATGCAGATGTTCCAAGAAGAACAGCAACCGCTAAAATTGACTTTTTCATAAAAATTTAATTTGTTTGGTTTAACCAAATGTACTATTCTTTTTCGAAAAGGTTTCAAAAAATTAGTCCACAGAAAGCGGTTAATAAGAGCGAAGTCGACTAAATAGCAGAAAAAGAGGACTAACGCCGCCATTTCCCGAGGTTTGTCGAGAGTGTTAAAATGTTGTTAAACCCAGCTTGAGAATAAATGAGGAATCCGTAATCCAATCGGAACTTACTGAAATGGAGTCCCAAGCCAAAGGATAACCCTGCTGCTCCTGGTCGTTGTTCAAGCCCCAATTGTTTTCTTCGGTGGTAGTCGAAGCCCATTCGCGCATGAATGGTTTTTGATAGGTTGATCTCTAGTTGGTAGGAGAAATGATTTCCCAGTTTCTCCATAAAACCAGCTCTCGGTACGGGAATGGTATCTCCCGAAAGTGGGTCAATTGTGGGTTGAAGCGTTGGATCATTATAGGTAATGTCCCATTTGTTTAATTGATGCGCCAAAATCGTAATTCGGAATGGGGCATGTGGCAATTTATACGCCGCCGCCAACTGGAAGTCCACAGGAAGAGGTTTTCGATTGGAAGGTGTATATGACATGAACTGATATCCGAAGTTCTTTACATGTACGGTAGCCAAAAATCCTTTGTCTTCATTGTGATAAGTTCCTGCGAAATCTACGCTTGCTCCAAATGATGTATACGATTCGAGTTGGGAGTAGATAATATTGGCTTTGGCTCCAACGGATAGACGTTCGTTCAATTCTCGACCGAAACCAGCTCCCGCGATCATTTCAAATGGACTAAACGTTCCTTCACTTACACCATTTACGGCCGTTCGGTCAAATTTCCCGTAGTTGACATATTTAATGTATCCAACCATGGTTCCATAATCTTTCAATCCGAAACCATAATTCACCATTCCATGATTAATTCCACCCGCATGCAAAGCTTGACTAATACTCGCTCCTTTCTCCATTTCATCGTTAAGAAGCGAAGGGTTGTTTACCCCCATGCTAATATCGTCACCCGCTCCGGTAATGAAATTGCCACCAAGCCCCGCATCTTGCGCGCTATAATACAAATCAAGAAAAGGAAATGCATTCTCTCCACCTGTTTGTGCAGAAACAGCCGATGTAGCCAGTAGCAAAAGTGCTAGAAGTTGAATTTTCATACGCATGTAACGCAAAGAAAAAGCAAAAATTTTAATCGACTTCAACTTTTTGAGAACAAAGTTCATTTCTTTCGAGAAAATGATATTTGGAAGAATAGCGCGGATATTCGTACCTTCATCCCGATCGAGTTGTTGCGAGCGCACTACACCGTAATACTGATAGACTAACTATGAGCCATCTTCTTATTCGGATTTTCAGGAATTCTACCACACGAATAATGTTCGTTATTTATTTGTTGATCATTGGTTTATCAACGTTTTTTCTTGTCTTCGGATATTACGACCAATTGGCTCTCCAGGAGGAAGGGCAATATCGAAAGCTTCAAGCGGTGGTGAGTTCTGTTGCCATGGAAATGGACGGTGATGAAATTGAAGCGATGATGAAATCGTATCCTGAAAAAGATGGAATCACCAGTAAAAATGGAAATGGAATTTATCGGAAGTACAGTGAAATCATGAATGGCGTTGTCAAGTACAATAACATGAACTCTCCGATGTATACCTTGGTTTACAATCCCGATAAGAACATTTTTGAGTACGGTATTCGTTCTGATGATCAAGTTTATTTCCGACACGAATACGTGAATTTCCCGGATGTGTTGATCGAAAAAATGAATGAAGGAGGTACAATTCCGCGGTACGATTCGGAAAATGGAACCTGGATTTCGGCTTTCTATCCCATTCGAAACAGTGAGGGGGAAGTAGTAGGACTTTTAGAGGCGGATCAAGAATTCACTGCGTTTATCATGGAGGTGCGCGATCGCTTTTTGAAAGGCGCTTTGGTGATGGCGGTGATTGTTGTGGTGATTGCTTTGGCTGTTCTGTTCTATGCACGACGCATATTGAAAGAGGAGGAGCGACAAAAAGAAACACTTCGTGATCAAAAGCGAACGATTGAACTGAAAAACTTGAATATCAAAGCATCCATTAATTATGCACTGAAAATTCAATCGTCATTATTGCCTTCTGAGGGACATTTCTCTTCTCTTTTCGATGATTATTTCATCTTTTATCAGCCCAAAGACATTGTTTCAGGGGATTTCTATTGGATGGAACAAATTGGTGATGAAGTGTATGTGGCTGTTGCTGATTGTACAGGTCATGGCGTTCCTGGTGCGATGGTAAGCGTAATTTGCTCAAATGCCCTAAATCGTGTGGTGAAGGAGATGGATAAGCGTAACACGGGCGAAATTTTGGATCATGCAGCCGATGTCGTGACGGATTATTTCTCCAAAGGAGATACACAAATGCGGGACGGAATGGACATCGCGTTTTGTAGAATCAACTTAAAGACCTTGAAGCTTGAATATTCGGGAGCGAACAATCCGGTTTACATTGTTTCGAAAGATGATTTCCAAACGTTACCAAGCTCGCGCCAGCCAGTTGGTGAGTTTCCTGATAGAAAAGATTTTGAATCTACTTCCTTGCAGTTGAAAAAAGGCGATCAAGTATACCTGTTCTCAGATGGCTACGCGGATCAGTTTGGAGGTCCTGCAGGAAAGAAATTCCGAAGTCAAAAGTTTAGAGAGTTAATTCGAACGGTTTCGAACTTACCGATGAAAGAGCAAGGATCTGTTTTGGAGAGACGCTTCAATGAATGGCGAAACGATCTGGAACAAGTCGATGATGTGTGTGTGCTCGGTATTCGCGTTTAAACACGTTTTCCCAATTCGATTACTTCTAAATCATGGATTCTGTCTCCCGTTATGGAAAAACGCATGATGGTTTTTACTTGATGGAATCCTTTGAAGCCGCAAGCGCCAGGATTCATCCACAGCATATTGAATCGGGGATCATTTTTTACCAAAAGAATATGCGAATGTCCACAAATGAACAACTTCGGTGCGCCATTAGTTTGTAGTTCCTCGAACGCAGGCTTGCTATATTTCCCAGGTTTTCCAGCGATATGCGTCATCAAAACTTCGACGTCTTCGCACATGAAGCGATTAAATTCGGGGAACTCCATGCGAACATCTGCCGCGTCAATATTTCCATACACGCCGCGCACAGGTTTGAAATCACGCAATTGATCAATAACGGAAACATCTCCAACATCTCCAGCATGCCAAATTTCATCGACACCTTTAAAATGTTCATAGATTTTTGGGTCGATAAACCCGTGAGTATCCGACATCAGTCCAATCCGTTTCATGAGGCACGTTTTTCTTCGAAAAATTCACTCAACATAAACACAGAGGCGACCAATGTGAAGCAATAGAGGATGTCCTCAAGTGGAATGGTCCAAATGCGTGGCGTTACTTTTTGTAATTCGCTGTACCAAACGATTGGTGTGTCTGTCATTCCTCCTGTAAGAATTCCATTCATCAAAATAAAAGGAATCAAACTAATCAGAAAAGAAATACCGACAAATGAATACCGAGGAACGCGCAGCCACCAAAACAAAACAATTCCAGAGGACACAACAATGCTGAAGGTATACCAACCTGTAGGTTCGAGTAAGGTGAGAATCATCGCGAAAATAGGAATCGCAAACTGTAAGATTCGATTGAACGACTTAAAATTGATTTTGCGGAAATAGTACTTACAGCACTCGTAGATAAAGGTACACGCAAATGGAACCACGATGAAAAACAGTACTTCTTCCAAAGGAAGATTACCAATATACCATCCAATGAGGTAATCGGGATTAAATCCCCAAAAACCATTTTCGGTGAAAATAAAGTCCCAAATCAAAAAGGGAACGGCAATTATCAATGTAGATAAAAACACGGATCGCCATTTTTGAACATAGCGAACACGACGATCGAAACTCAGAAGAATTGGAAATATAGGAGTTAACAGATCTAAAAGCAAGTAAAGTCCTTTCATGATTGAAAGTATTTCCTTGGAACAATGAGCATTCCGAAACACTCACCGTCTTCCTTCTCTTGATTTTTGTGGTGAATCTTATGGGCCTTTCGAATGGCTCTGAAATAGGCATTGTTGGTTTTGTCGAACCATTTAAATCGTCGGTGAATCAGTACGTCGTGCACTAGGAAATAAACAATTCCATAGAGCGCAATTCCGAATCCAAATCCAATTGAAAAGTTGACTTCATAGATAAAACCAAGCATGATGCACAGCCAAGATGGAATGGCGAAAATCAGGAAGAATAGATCATTCTTTTCGAAGAAACGCGGTGTTACTTTGTGATGATCTTCGTGAATTTTCCATAAAAATCCATGCATGAGGTATTTGTGAGCCGACCAGGCGGCGAATTCCATCAATCCAAAAGCCAAAATAAGCGCAACAACAAACATCATAATGCTAAGTTAAGAATACCAAAGAAAATAATCCAGATAAAATAAAGCGATTGAGCCGGTTTGTTTTTCGATTTCCCCAAGGAGAAGTAGACAAATGAAAATAATGAAGAGAAACCGAACCAGCAAACGTAGTTCCAAATCGGGATGACGCCATTTTCCCAATCCCAAAAGTCGAGCTTCATCGCAACAGGTTCAATGAGCATATCCATGGCTGTACACAGCACACCTGCGAGAATCGATTTCACAACAATATTGATTCGAAGGGAGTAGAGGAGAGAGCTACTCGCCAAAACGACACAAAACCAGTTCACGCCAATTACGAGCGGGATATCACCGAATTTCGGGCCGAGTGCTGCACCGTATCCATAATTTCCGAAGAGCAAACCTGTGTGAACACCGATGTACTCAACAGCGAATCCTCCGAGAAGAATCAAAATTAATGTTCCTAAAGTTCGAATGTAATGCGTTTCACTGATGAATAGAAGGAATCCAGCAAGCAAGAGATTGAGGTACGAAAGCTTAGCGCCTTCAGGGTATAGTAACATTATTCCAATCCCAATTACATGGAATAGAAGCAAGATTGCAATAATGATTCTAATACTTTTTGGGCTATGAATCAAAGAGACGCGCATAGTTATGAAATAGCTTGATGTAAGGTTTCCCGAACGCGGTCAAAGATGATTTTGAACCATTCTGTGTAGACTTCGGGCTGTTCTTTCATGTGGTCAGACAATTCGTCTAAATTCACATATTTCCAGTCTTCCACTTCATCTGGATTTAGGTTGGGCGCGTCATTGTAACGTCCGATAAGTACATGATCCAACTCGTGTTCGGTTAAACCTTGATCCAATTCTGCTTTGTAGATGAATGAGAAAACGGGCTCCACGGGAACGGTAAATCCCATTTCTTCCATTAGCCGTCGCTCTCCAGCTTCAGCAATCGATTCGTTTTTTCTTGGATGACTGCAACAGCTATTCGTCCACAAACCACCTGAATGATACTTCGAGGAGGCACGCTTTTGCAGCAGCAATTCGTTTTGATCATTGAAAATGAAAACAGAAAAGGCACGATGGAGCAGCCCTTTTTCATGCGCTTTCATTTTTTCCATTTCCCCAATAGGTTCGTCTTGTTCGTTGACAAGAATAACGTATTCCATATTAAAGTAAATTCATGGTGTTTCGAACGTACGATTTAGCAAACAAAAGGACTTTTGTGTTGTTCGGAACACGGATTCTGTTTTCGAGCAAGTCTTTGGCTGTTTTCCGCTTGATTTTACGGAGAAGCTTAGTGTAGTACACATAGCTCACGTAAACACCAAATCTCGATGACTTCGGAAGTTGTTTGATCCCGATGTATGCGTCGTCGAATTCGATTTGTATTTCTTCTTCAATTCGCTTTTTATCTTCAAGAGAAAGGCCTTCCATGTCCACACCAGGGAAATACACTCTTCCCAATCCTTGAAAATCATCTTTCATGTCGCGCAAGAAGTTGATTTTTTGGAAAGCCGAGCCTAATTTCATTGCGTAAGGCTTAAGACGTTGGTATTCTTCCTCATTGCCGTAAACGAAAACCTTCAAGCACATCAATCCTACTACTTCTGCAGACCCGAGAATGTATTCCTCATATGTTTCTTGCGTGTACTCAACGGGATTTAAATCCATGTGCATACTGTGCAAGAACTGATCAATCAATGCATGATCGATGTTGTATTTATTGACAACAATTTGAAATGAATTCAAAATGGGGTTCAGCGAAATTTTACGCTCAATTGCAGTGTACGTAGCGTCGATGAATTCGTTCAATAATTGTTCCTTATCCTGTTCATGAAAGGTATCAACGATTTCGTCGGCGAAGCGTACGAACCCGTAGATTCCATGAATGTCGTTTCGGATTTTTTTGTCCAAAAATCGAACTCCAGCGTAAAAAGAAGTACTGTACGACTTTGTTACGTGCTTGGAAGCTTTAAATGAATAGGTATCGAAGAGTTCTCTCATGTGGTTTGTATTAGTCGTTTAGCTGCAATCTTTCCGGAGATCAAAGCAGGCGGAATTCCTGGACCAGGAACTGTTAGTTGCCCACAGTAAAATACGTTTTTTAATTTAGATTGCATTTTTGGTTTAAGATTAGCTGTTTGGGCTAGCGTATTTGCTAATCCATAGGCATTTCCTTTAAATGAGTTGTATTCCGATTTGAAGTCTGAAATACAGAAAGACCGTTTGTAGGTAATGTGATCGCGGATAGAAGTTCCCGATCTTGCTTCCATTCGATCCATGATCATGTTGAAGTAAATTTCTCGTGTTTCTTCTGAATCCTCTAAATCCGTAGCGAGTGGCATTAGGATAAATATATTTTCGTGCCCTTCTGGAGCTACGTCTTTATCTGTTTTCGATGGAACACAGGCATAAAAAAGAGGTTTCGATGGCCACTTTGGATTGTTATAGATTTCTTTTCCATGATTGTTCAAATCTTCATCAAAGAACAAGTTGTGATGTTCCATATTGGGAACTTCTTCACCCACTCCTAAATAGTATATCAATGAACTAGGAGCGAGCTTGCGTTTGTCCCAATACGATTCAGAGTAACGACGGTATTCCTTCGGAATAAGCGTTTGCTCAACATGGTGATAATCTGCTCCGCCTACTACCGCATCAAACTCGTGAATATTGTCTCCCACGCGGATTCCATGAGCTAAGCCATCTTTCACTACGATTTCGTCTACGTTTGCATTATAGTGGAAAGTAACTCCTTCTTTCACTGCTATTTTCTCAAGAGCAGCGGCTAAAGCATTCATTCCACCTTCTGGATACCACGTTCCCAGTTCGAGATCGGCGTAGTTCATCAATGTATACAAGGAGGGGATGCTTCCCGGCATATCTCCAAGAAATAAGACAGGAAAGTTCAAAATGCTTCGTGCTTTCTCCGAAGTGAAGCGTTTCGCAACATCTTTTTCTACCGACTTAAACACATCCAGTTTGAGTGCGTTTTTGAGTACACTAAATTTTAGGATTTCACCGATTTTCAATCCAGGGTTCTCGAGAAAAGACTCGGTTGCGATGTCGTATTTTGTCTTCGCATCAGCAAGAAACCTTTCTAGTTTTTGACCGCCATTCGACTCAAATGAATCAAACATGGAGAACAATGCTTCCTTGTTGGCTGGAATTTTTGTGGTAGTCTGGTCCTTCCACAGGACTTGATAAGAGGGATCTAAGCGTTGAAGCTGGAAGTAATCACTTCTTTTTTCTCCGAGATCCTCAAACAAGCTGTCAACCAGTTCAGGCATCCAATACCAAGATGGCCCCATATCAAAGACATAGCCATCGACTTCAAAGTATTGAGAGCGCCCACCCGCCATTTCGTTCTTTTCGAATACATCAACAGTGTATCCATGTTTTGCTAAGAAACATGCGGAGTATAGACTCGAGAGTCCGGCACCAATTATTCCAACTTTCTTCATTGTTTAAATCTGTGTAAACAAATATAGGATAAAAATCTATTTTGTTTAATTAAAGTTAAAAAAAACTAAACAAAAATAATTAAGCTTGGATCAATTCCTTTTCAGAAGAGATGATTTTGATGGCAGAAGGGATGCGATCGGCCACTTCTTGTACAAATGATCCTGAAAGACGAATTTCAGAGTCACGGGAGCTTTTCACGAATCGCTTAAAGAACTCATCCACATCTTTTTCGTTGATTTTGCTGATTAAGTTCGTAACAACAATATCTGGCTTCGTTTGCGCTACTGATTTCTCTAAATCATCCAACGGTACATTTTTACCAAGGTAAATGCATTTGTAGCCCGCATCTTTTAACAGGTATTGGTAATAGAGAAGACTCAATTCATGATCTTCGTGTTGAGGAAGAAAAAGTAAGGCAGAGCGATCCAATTTCTTTTCAGGTTTGAGATCATTTGTTTTTAGAATGAAGAAATCACGTAAAATATTCGAGAAGTGATGCTCATGTGCTACAGAAATGGAGTTTGTCATCCATAATTCTCCCATTTTTTGTAATAATGGAACAATCACAGTACTATACATTTCACGCAGACCGTATTTCTTATCATTACTCCAAAGCTGTTTTCGGATTTCATCCGCATCCATTGACGTAATCGAGATCAATAAAGCATCAATGTCTTCATTTCCTGAAACCGATTTGTCCACGATGATTTCTTTGGCCTTCTCCGTAATTTCCTCCTCCGTTAATTTGGCAATTTTGGAAATTTTCAATCCATTAAGGTAAAGAAGATTGATATTCAGAATCTTCTTTAAATCTTTGTGGGAGTAATATCGGATATTACTTTCTGTTCGTTTGGGAGATAACAAATTGTAACGTTGTTCCCAGATACGAATAGTATGAGCCTTAATCTCAGTGTAATTTTCTAAATCTTTTATTGAGTAACGAACCATCTGTTTGTTTAATGTCTAACATTTGTGATTAAACAAAATTAGTGAATATTTCCACAAATCTTTCATTTTCTCGGGTAATTTTTCCCATCTTTCGCTCATGAACGGTCGAAACATAGACGATTGGATTCGAAAGAAACGCGAGCGGAGGCAAAATTCAACACCAGATGCGCTCTTTTCAGGAATTATTTCGGGAGATAAAACGGCGTTAAGCTCGGGCATCACCTTGATTGAGAGTCAACTATCTGAAGATAGAGTCTTGGCGAACGAACTCCTTCAAAAATGCTTACCTAAAAGTGGACAATCCATTCGGATTGGAATAACGGGCGTTCCCGGAGTAGGTAAGAGCACATTCATTGAACATTTTGGCGGTTTGTTTACCAATGAGGGAGATAAAGTAGCTGTTTTGGCGGTTGATCCATCAAGTGCAGTGTCGCGCGGGAGTATTTTGGGAGATAAAACACGGATGAATGAGTTGACGAAAAATCCGGATGTATTTATTCGACCTTCTCCAGCAGGTGAAACGCTTGGAGGTGTGGCACGGAAAACACGCGAGAGCATCATTTTGTGTGAAGCTGCGGGGTACAACGTGATCCTCGTTGAAACGGTTGGTGTGGGACAGTCGGAAGTGGTGGTGAAATCCATGGTTGATTTCTTCCTTCTACTAATGCTGTCTGGAGCTGGAGATGAACTTCAAGGGATTAAGAAAGGAATCATGGAAATGGCAGATGCGCTCATCATTACAAAAGCAGATGGCGATAATGTCAAAAAAGCTGCGATGGCCGCGCGTGAGTACAAAAATGCCATACACTTATTTCCTCCTAATTCCAACGAGTGGATTCCAAAAGTGTTTACATGTAGCTCACTGGATGGAACCAATATGGATGAAGCACTAAAAACCATTCGTAGTTTCGAGAATCATGTGAAAATCAATGGTTCGTTTGAAAGAAATAGAAGAGAACAGGATAAAAAATGGCTTTCGGAGACTTTGAAAGAATTGATTCTGAACGGATTCTTTTCCAATCGTGAACTCATGAAGAGATTAAAACAAAATGAAGAGCGCGTGGCAAAAGGAGAACTCACTTCTTTTCAGGCCGCAGAAGAATTATTTGAAGCGTACCAACATGGAAGAGACATTTAAAATAGAAGGAGAATACATCGAATTGATTCAGCTGTTGAAAGCAGTGGGAATTGCACAGACTGGGGGACATGCGAAATTCATCGTGGATGAAGGTGAAGTTGTGCGAAACGGTGAAGTTGAAACGCGAAAGCGCGCGAAATTAATTCCTGGAGATCGTATTGAAGTTGATGGAAATGTGATTAACCTCACTTAATCCTTCAATCTTTCACCTTTTTCATTGCCTCAAACGCATGGTAAACAGCCAAATGTAAGGCGTCACCATGATCTTGCTCTTTCAGGAATTGGAAGTTCAAAAGTTCGGTTGGATTGTCTGATTTCTTTAGCTTTTTGTACAAGGCTTTGGCATCTCGCTTCATGATTTTTCCTTCTTCACCTACCGCAATACAAATGGATTTTTTATCCGTATAGCTTTGGAACTCTAAATCCAATAAGGATTGATGATCCCACCATAAACTCGGACTCACAATGATGTATTTATCGAATAGATCGGGTTTCTTTGCTAAGATTTCTGTGGCGAGCAGTCCTCCCAACGACTGACCGATAATGGTCTTCTCGTCTTTTACCTTGTACGCCTTTTCAACATATGGTTGCAATTCTTTTTCAATGAATTGAATGAATGCTTCCGATCCTCCTGTCGTTGGAAAGTCAATTTTGTCTTGTTCAATCGTTGTTGGATAACAAAAGTCGCGCTTTCGATCTACATTTTCGATTCCAATTACAATCGATTCCTCTATCATGTTGATCCATGAAAATGAAGCGAATTGAACCAGACCAGCGATGTGGATAAAATCTTCGTCCTTTGAACCATCCAAGAGATAAATAACAGGATAGGTCTTGTCGTTATCCATGCTATAGCCATTCGGAAGGTAGATGTTGAGAATGCGATCTTCATCCAAAATTACCGAGTGATATTCCAAACGTTCTCCAATCAGAAATCCATGTTTGGTAGCTTCTCTTGGTTGAGAAAAAGCATGAACTGATAGAAAAATAAAGAGAAAGGAGATGAATGTACGCATTGCTGTAAATTATGGTTTGCCTAAAAGTAGAAAGAAATCACGAGTAAATCATGCTGCTATGGTCTTTCCAAAGAACATAAAGAAGAGAGTGGCTACCAACATTCCAAACATGAATCCAAATCCGAGATAGTATTCGGCGTGAATGCTGTTAAATGACATTGATTCTTGAATGCCCGGAAGTTTCGGAATGGATTCTAATTGACTATTGAGGTAGGTGATGCGTAAAAAGACAAACAACCAGCCCATAGACAATGTGAATGCGAGTGTTGATAGAAATTTCCAGCTTTTTTCGTAGACCACACCAAGGTCTGAAACATACATGAGTATGGGCAAAATGCCTATTGCCGAAGCGAAAACAAGTGTAGGAGAGAAATCGAATAGTTCAGTGGAAACAACTTGAACATCTTTTAGTTGGTCGATAACAGCTACGAAGAAGTAGTTCGAAAAAAGACCTCCTAAAAAAAGGAGTAGGGGTGTCAACAGAATTGTGAGAAACTTCTTCGTTCCTTTATGTTTCATTGTTTTTTCCATGCTGCAATCAATAATTCACGTGTTGCTTCGTCGGCAAGAATTTCCTGTAGCCAAGCTTGTTCTGAATCAATTGAATTTTTTGGTTTTCTATCTTGGTATGCCATGAACGGATCAAGATCATACCAGTTCTTTAAGTGAATCTTCGAAAGACAATATACGGCAACTTCGCCAGTTGTTGCAACAAAAAATGGGCAAGTATGAATATGCGTTGCCGAGGTGTCGGGCAATTGGTTGAGTAAAAAGTCGGTTAACTCTTCTTTCGGGTGATCAAAAAAAGGTGTCCAATCCGCTCTTGTTGCGTTTCTAGTGCTCGTTAATACACATGCTTGATTGCCAAAACGGCCGTTCACAACGCGCTGTCCACCTGTTAAACATCCCCCTTTTTCGTAGACAAGTTCCTGCCAAAGTGAATCGAGTGAAAGCTCTTTTTGAACTTCAACGGTATCTTCAACGATGGTTTCCTTTGTGATCGCTACTTGGGGTGTTGATGTTTGTGATTCTGGACCTGAACAGGCAACGAATGTCAGAAGGGGAATGGAGAGAAGTAAACACTTCATCCTAGAAAAGCTCCTGCAGTTCTTTCTTTAAGATGGCAACCGTAATTTCGGAGGGTAATTCACCTACTTCCGCCACAATTTCGAAAATTTTAGCGGATAAATCTGTTGCCATAGACGTTGCATCCATTTGTTTTCCTGCAAGGTTGATGATGCTGATCGTTTCTTCTTTCGATTTTTTCACCATGTCCCACGCAGCGCCAGAAACAAACAATTGCTGGGCAATATTGTGCTCGTATTCTTCGCGAATCGTTTCCAATAATTTCACTTGAAATGCCATTGCAGGCAATCCCGGATTCTGCAGACGCATCACCAAACTATTTGGATGAATCCGTTCTAAAAACAGTACACATCGCTGGTACGCTTCCATACGTGAAGGAAGGAAAAATTCTTGCCGTTGCTGTTTCAAAGTTTGCGTCAACTCCAACTTAGCATCTTTTACTTTGCTCTCCGATTGCTGACGAAGAAAATATACAGCCGTTAACAATACTGCTCCTGCTGGAACAACAATCAAGGCAATCTGAAAAATGATGGTTTCCATACTGTTTTATTTGAGAATACAAATATAGAATTCTAAAGTGCAAAAAAGTAACAGTGCTTCCCCATGAAGTGATGAAAATTGGTGTTTCGGGCTTTTCAATCGCGCTTCGTTCATTTCTCGCATCGAAAACCGTATTTTTACTCACAAAATTATCGGAATGTCACAAACGCTTATTGTTATTGTTTTGGTCCTGTATTTTGGCGTACTGGTCGGAATTTCCTTGTTGACGTCTCGCAAAGCAAACAACGAAAGCTTTTTTCGTGGTGATAAAAAATCTCCGTGGTATTTGGTTTCCTTCGGAATGATTGGAGCCTCATTGAGTGGGGTGACATTTTTGTCGATTCCAGGTTGGGTCGGAGATGCGGCCAAGCAATTCAGTTACATGCAAGTGGTGTTCGGGTATTTGGTCGGCTATTTTATCGTAGCGTATGTGCTCTTGCCCTTGTTTTATCGATCGAATGTAACATCGATCTATGAGTATTTACAAGATCGATTTGGGTTCTGGAGCTATAAAACAGGTGCTTTTTTCTTTTTGATTTCACGCATCATTGGGGCGTCTATTCGCTTATTGTTGGTGGCGAATGTACTTCAATCCGTTTTGTTTGAAGATTGGGGAATTCCTTTCGAAGTAACGGTGATTATCTCCATTTTGTTGATCTGGATTTACACGAGTCGCGGTGGAATCAAAACAATCGTTTGGACGGATTCACTTCAAACCTTGTTCATGCTTTCGTCCGTTATTTTAACGGTTTATTTTATTTCAAATGCACTCGATTTGCCTGAAAAAGGGGGGATTATTACAGCTGTGGAGAACAGTGGAAATGCGAAAATGTTCTTTTTTGATGATTTCCTAGGAGGGAATTATTTCTGGAAAAGTTTCTTGGGTGGAATGTTCATTACGATTGGAATGACGGGCTTGGATCAAGACATGATGCAGAAGAACCTGTCGTGTAAGAACATTGGCGACGCACAAAAAAACATGATTAGCATGGCAGTGGTGTTGGTGGTGGTGAATCTTGTGTTTCTTGCCTTGGGAAGTCTTCTGTATATGTATGCAGAAGTGAACATGCCTGAAACAATTCAAGCGATTGCGGACAAAAAATTAGGAAGCGATATGCTCTTTTCAACCATTGCGATGAGTGATGCCGTTGGACCGTTAGTGGGAATTTTGTTCTTACTTGGACTTGTCGCCGCAGCGTATTCCAGTGCAGATTCCGCTTTAACTTCACTTACCACTTCCTTTTCGATAGATTTTTTGAACTTGAAACGCAAGCGAAGAGCTGAACAAGAGCGAACGCGTAGAATGGTACACGTTGGTATGTCTGTGGTATTGGTACTTGTGATCATTCTACTGAAGTACACCACGAATGATTCAGCCATTGGTTTACTCCTCAAGTTTGCAGGGTTTACGTATGGTCCACTCATCGGAATGTTCTTCTTTGGAATCATCTTTAAACGTGTTTTAAAAGACGGACTTGTTCCGTTAATTTGCCTTGCGTCTATTTTGCTCACGGTCGCTTTGTGGTATTTCTCCTTCGGAGGACCAGGAATTCCCAAAGGTGAACCAGGATTATTTGGGAAGTACGTATTTGGCGTAGAAATCATCATTTTCAATTCCTTTTTCACATTCATCGGTATGTGGGCGGTTTCGAAAAGAAATGTCAATCAATTAGAAGAACATGAAAGTAGTATTGCACGATAATAACAAGTGGCTCAAATTTGCTCCATTAACACTAACGCGACCTGTTGGAAATCTCAGAATTGGAATTCTTACAAATGATGAGCGTTGGCGTTTTTTGTTACCTCATGTCGAGGTGGGATTCGTAACGGAAGACTATTTATCGGGCAAATTTTCGCCAAATGATGGCATCATTATGAATGCTTGCGTGATTTTGAACCGTGAGATTGCCGATGCGATCACTTTGCTGGAAGACAATTCTGAACTGCATGACGGAAACGATTGGATCGCACGACGCGGTGATGGTTCGCAAAAAGTGAATTTCTCGGGAAACAGCATTTCAATTTCAGAAAGATGGCACCTTTATCAATTGAATGGTGAAGCACTGAAGAGCGATTTTCAGTTGATTACAGAAGGACGAATGTCGGAACCGTTGTCAACCACAAACATCGTAATTGGCGATCCTGACTTGATTTTTTTAGAGGAAGGAGCGCAAGTGGAAGGAGCGATTTTGAATACCACAAATGGTCCTATTTACGTCGGAACCAATGCTGAAATTATGGAGGGATCGGTGGTGAGAGGTCCGCTGGCGATGAATCCAAGCAGTGCTCTGAAATTGGGCGCGAAAGTATACGGACCGACGACCTTGGGACCGCACTGTAAAGTTGGAGGAGAAGTGAATAATTGCATTTTCCAAAGCTTTTCAAACAAAGGTCATGATGGATTTTTGGGGAATTCGCTCATTGGTGAATGGTGTAATTTGGGAGCCGACACGAATTCATCCAACTTGAAGAATAATTATGGAATGGTGAAAACCTATTCATTCGAATCGAAGCAAATAGAACAGACAGATGTTCAATTTATGGGACTTGTAATGGGAGATCACTCCAAATGTGGAATCAATACCATGTTCAACACAGCTACCGTTATTGGAGTTTGCAGTAATTTATTTGGAGCCGAATTTCCACCTAAATATGTTCCCTCTTTTCAATGGGGCGTAAATGGCGAGAGCTATAGATTCGATCGCGCGTTGGAAAGTGCTGAAAACATGATGGAGCGTCGAGGAGCGCAATTATCGTTGCATGATATCGACATTTTGCAGTTCATTTCTGACAAATCAAACGGATTTTCTGGCAATAACTAAGACAAAATTGCAGTTCCAATCGTGTGGCACACCCTTTGACAACTACCTATTCGTTATCGTGAATGTCTTTTTCGCCAGATTTTGGTTGGCAAACTGACACATTGACGGTTTATAGAGATAAGATATATATGACTGATTTTTTTGATAAGAATTTTTTAGAGTTAACTTCCAATATTGAAACGGACGCGGAATTCATACCGCTCATTACCGCTGAAGAAGAGGAGAGCATGCGTACGCAGAGTTTTCCTGAGGAATTGCCCATTTTGCCGCTGAGAAACAATGTATTATTTCCTGGGGTGGTGATTCCAATTACAGTAGGTCGCGATAAATCCATTCGCTTGATTCAAGATGCCAACAAGGGATCTAAAATCATTGGAGTTGTGGCACAGAAAAACTTTGATGAGGAAGAACCCGAATTCAAAGATTTGAATAAAGTTGGAACCGTGGCACAAATCATTCGTTTGTTGAAAATGCCTGATGGAAGTTCTACTGTGATCATTCAAGGGAAAAGACGTTTCGAATTGACAGAGCCTACGCAAACGGAACCTTACCTTCGATCCAAAATTTCCTTGCTAGAGGAAACGCGTGTTGATGAAAGCAACCAAGAGATGAAGGTGATGTTCAAGTCAATCAAAGATTTGGCGTTGCAAATTATTCAGGATAGTCCAAACATTCCTTCGGAAGCTTCATTCGCAATTGGCAACATCGACAGCCCAACGTTCTTGGTGAATTTTGTGTCGTCGAATATGAATGCGGATGTGTCCAAGAAGCAAGAAATGCTTGAAGAACTTGATATTCGCAAACGCGTGATGATGGTGCTCGAACACTTGACGCTTGAAGCACAAATGCTCGAAATGCGCAACGAAATTCATACGAAGGTACGCAAGGATATGGATCGCCAGCAACGCGAATACTTCCTCCAACAACAAATTCGAACGATTCAAGATGAACTTGGAGACAATCCGCAGGAGCAAGATGTAAACGACATGCGTACACGCGCTTCGAAGAAAAAGTGGAATGAAACCATCGAAAAGTTATTCTACAAGGAACTCGATAAGTTGGGGAGAATGAACCCGCAAGGAGCAGAGTATACCGTTCAGATGAACTACCTCGATCTCATGCTGGATTTGCCGTGGAATGAATATTCAGAAGATAATCTCGACTTAAAGCGTGCACGAAGAATTTTGGAACGCGATCACTACGGATTGGAAAAAGTAAAAGAACGAATCCTTGAGTATTTGGCTGTTTTGAAGTTGAAAGGAAATATGAAATCACCGATTTTGTGTTTCTATGGACCTCCAGGTGTCGGGAAAACATCCTTGGGGAAATCAATTGCCGAAGCGCTTGGACGAAAGTACATTCGAATGTCACTAGGTGGTTTGCACGACGAATCTGAAATTCGCGGTCACCGTAAAACCTATATTGGAGCGATGCCGGGAAGAATCATTCAAAACATCAAAAAAGCGGGAATCAGTAACCCTGTTTTTGTCTTGGATGAGGTTGATAAATTAGGAAGAAGTAACCATGGAGATCCGTCTTCTGCGTTGTTAGAGGTGCTTGATCCTGAGCAAAACGATGAGTTTTACGATAATTACATTGAAACGGAGTACGATCTTTCACGTGTGATGTTTATTGCAACGGCCAATAACTTAGGTGAAATTCAAGGTCCGCTTCGCGACCGAATGGAATTGATCGAAGTGAATGGCTACACGGTAGAAGAAAAGATCGAAATTGCCAAGCGCCACTTGTTGCCGAAGCAAATTGAGGAGCATGGAATTACGTCGAAAGATATTTCCGTTGATCGAAAAACAATCGAGAAAGTAATTGAGGAATATACCAACGAATCGGGAGTCCGAGGATTGGATAAAGTAATCGCTAAGTTGGTTCGAAACAGAGCGCGTCAAATAGCGATGGAGGAAAGCTTCGAACCAAAAATAAAGATCGACGATTTGTTCGATATTCTCGGTGCAGGACGAGCGAAAACAAAGTACAACAATAATGCAGTGGCAGGTGTTGTTACAGGGCTTGCTTGGACAAGTGTGGGTGGAGATATTCTTTTCATCGAGTCTTCGCTTACACAAGGAAAAGGGAAGTTAACGCTCACAGGGAATCTTGGTGATGTGATGAAAGAATCCGCAGTTATTGCTCTCGAGTATTTAAAGGCGCACAGTGAATTGCTCAATTTGGATCAAGATATTTTCGATAAAACGAATGTCCATATTCACGTTCCAGAAGGAGCAACGCCAAAAGACGGACCAAGCGCTGGAATTACCATGCTCACATCTATTGCTTCGGTTTACACGAGTCGTAAGGTGAAGAAAAACTTGGCAATGACTGGAGAGATTACGCTCCGAGGCGAGGTGCTTCCCGTAGGAGGAATCAAAGAGAAAATCTTAGCAGCGAAACGAGCGGGAATCAAAGAAATTATCTTGTGCGATAAGAACAAAAAAGATGTTGATGATATCACGCATAGTTATTTGAAAGGTCTCACGTTCCATTATGTGAAGACCATGACGGAGGTGTTAGAAGTGGCGCTGACCAAACAAAAGGTAAAAAAATCAATTGTAACAATTTGATTGATAGATTTTCAAAAATGAAACTTGGAAGGTGTTGAAGAAATTCAGCACCTTTTTTTATAAGCAACTGTAAAACAGTTAGTAAGTTGCATGTTTTTCATGATTATTTAGCTTTTTCAAGCATTTAGATTGAATTATTTCATCGGGTAAATTGGCTCATTGAACGATACATTTTGATAGTTCGTAGAGTATAATTGAATAATTTGTTGAAAAAAAATGATCTGAAATGAATCGAGATATTGATTCTTTTGCTAATTTGGATTCGAACAAAGTAGTTGTGATCAGCAGATTTTTCTGTGTGAACGCAATGTAAAGAACCAGAAGTAAACCTACACTACACATCTCCCACATAATTGTTTCAATTTGAAACACAACTTTTGATGCTTTACGTGCATACAGATTTTCTGTTGTGTTAGCTGCGCTGTAGACGACAAGGAAACGTTTTACACTACTTCGAAAACTTATAACAGAGGAACTATGAAAAGACCTAAAACTACTGTTAGTATTGATGGGAGAGAACTCGAATTTTTTGAAAAAATTCAATTAACCCAAGCTATTAATGAACACCACGAATTTGAGGTTGTGGTGGATTCGGAACTCATTGAGCCACAAAAAACACACACTATTGGCAATTCGAAAGAATGGCTAGGGAAATCAATTGTGATTACCTTCGACGATCGAGAGTTTCTCGGTATCATCATCGATGTTCAATTGCTGCATGAAGATGGTTATTGTGGACAAGTAATTCTAAGAGGATATTCTAAAACGATCTTGATGGAAGCGGGAGAGCACATGCAGTCATGGCTCGATAAAGACTTGAGCACCATCGTGGGAGATATCACGGAAGAGGCTGGAGTAGAAGCCGAAATCTCTCCAGAACATCAAACACCATTCGATTATCAAGCACAATACAACGAATCACATTTCCAATTCTTGCAACGACTGGCAAAGCAACACAACGAGTGGCTTTACTACAACGGTGTGAAGTTAATATTTGGAAAGCCGTCACTTGAAAAAGCGGTGAAAGTAGAATATGGTGCAGACCTAAACTCCATTGGAATTTCAATTCAAGCGCTTCCAAATAAACAAAGCCGCTTTACCTATAATTCAATGGAACATGCTCAACACGGAGCGAAAACGAAAGACAACGTTAATGGACTGAATGAGCTAGGAAGCTTTGCCTTCAATAAGACAAAAGAAATCTATAAAATCACTCCAAATACTTTCTCAGGAACTCGTGTGAAAGATAAAGACCAGATTGATAAGGTCATTAGCAATCGCCAAGGAAGTGTGGCATCACAAAGTAATGTGCTGAGAGGAAAATCAACGAGACAAGGACTCACCGTTGGTTCGGTAATCAAATTGTCTGCTGCAGTTTCAGAATTTGGAGATGTTGAAATTAAAAATCATGGTGAATTCATCATCACAAGTATCAATCACCTAGCGAGTGGAATGGATTCGTACACAAATGAGTTTGAAGCAATTTCAGCAAATGTAACGCACTTGCCTGAACCGGAGGTTGAAATGCCTACCGCTCAAACCCAAATTGCAACGGTACTTTCCAATGCCGATCCGAAAGGAAAGGGACGAGTAGAGGTGCGTTTTCAATGGCAAAGTGGAGAAATGAAATCGGCTTGGTTGCGTGTCATGACGCCCGATGCAGGTTCAAGTGACTTGATCGACCGAAATCGTGGTTATGTCCACATTCCTGAAGTGGGAGATACGGTAATGGTTGGCTTCCGATACAGTGACCCGAACAGACCGTTCGTAATGGGAAGCATGTTTAACGGAACAACTGGAGCCGGTGGTGAAGTAAACAACAACATCAAAACAACCATCACTCGAACAGGTCACATGATTCGATTCGATGATACTGAAGGAAAGGAAAGCATAACAATTACAGATAAGAATAAGAACATCATCTTCTTCGATACGGCTAACTCAAGTATCCACATGAGTGCTCCTGAAAACTTTACCATTACAGCGAAGAACATTGATATAACGGCAAAAGAGAACCTCTCTATGTCTGCTGGTAAGAACATGGGAATCAGTGCTGGTGATGATATGAGTATCAATGCAGGTGATAGTATGAGTCAAGTAGCGAATGAAGATTTTTTAATTTTGGCTAAGAACATTACAGAGCAGGCAAGCGAAAACTTCGAGTCTTTGGCAATGAGTATTCAGGAACATGCTGAAACGGTTATGAAAACCAGTGCATCGGAAGATATGGAACTCAATAGTTCTGGTTCGATCAACAACAATTCAGGTAGCAAAGTAAAACTCTTTTAGTCATGGGTGGAGAAATTCTCAAAACAGGAGCCAACATTACTAAACAAGCAGGAACGGTTGTCGTAAATGCTACAAATGGAGATATTGATTTGTCTTCAGCGAAGAGTATTGTGCAAAGCTCTGATGCAAAAATTAATCATGGAAGTTACAAACAACCTGAGGGACCAGAAACACAAGAACTACTAGTTGCTCAAGTGGAGGGTCCTGAAAAGGTTCAGGCGGGAAAGACGTATACGTATGTAGCGAAGAGTTTTTCAAGAAAACCGATAGGAGGTGAGCTTCAGGCGGTAAAATGGTCCTATCAAATAGATGACGGTGAAATTCAGGATTTCGACAATCCCGGTAGAATAATCGGAGGTATTGTAAAGAAAGTCATACGAATGCCAGAGAGTCTTTCCGACAACGAAAAGATTCGTATATACGCTTATTTACAAGGCCCATCTCAAGATGCGAGTTATGAAAGCGAAATTGGTTTAGTGCTTATTGAAGTCACAACTAAGGCAGATAAATATTTATTCAGTCTGTATCCAACAGATGAGCATCCTGCAGAGAAACTAACAGCAAAAGAGCTCTACGATAAAGGGATACAGTGGTTCTGTCCACATGCGGATAACTATTTAAGATTAGCTGAAACCGATCCAAACCTCGCTACATTTAGTGAACTAAAACATTTTACATGGGAAGCAATTGTTGCCTTCGCTGAAGTCGATCGTTGGAGTATTAGTTTTAGAACCGGAGGTAGTGGAGACTGGAAAGCGGTTGCGACAGGTGGTGATGGATACCTCTTAATTACCGTTGGAGGATATCCGTATTGGGCTGATGGAATTGGTCAGATTCCATTTAGTGTAGATACTTACAGAGAGAATCTGGAGGATGGTATGTCTCACGAAGAAGCCACACGAAGCACCTTGTCGACTGGACAGAGGTTTGGTGATGGCTCTGTAATTGGAGGAGAATCCGATGCATCGAATAGTTATGATAACCACATTATCCTACGAACATGCCTCTGGGGAGAAAGCAGGTATTCGGTTACGCATATTCAGAGGAGGTTTTTACCAGACACGTATTCCGTGCAAACAACAGGGCACAGTGCCTCAAGTCTGGGGAATCCACTTTCAAAGTCGCAGGTAGATACGTACCTGTAGATGAATTCAGGATATGTGAGTATCACAGATTTTTAATGAAATCGAACTTAAAAAGGAACGGAATAACTCTTTAAGTAGAATGAATGTGAACCAGTTTTGTAGGAAATCATAAAACAAATGTCAACAGGAATTTGAGAAGCACAAGTTGAATGGATTATCGGGTAAAAAATGAAAACACTTGAACAAATACTTCCTCAGCGTAGAACTCGCAATGTGATCGAAACCTCGTATGAGATCACTTCGGATATGGATATTCACGACAATCAAATCACATCTAAAAGTTCGTTTAAATACGATTTGGATATTCAGTATATCGGAGGTGGAGTATTTACGAATTGGGAGAAAAGTAACTTCTATATCAACGGGAAGAAAAGCTTCAATAAAATGGATGAGATTTATCTGAAAGTCTCGAAACCAGTGAACAAGCTTCATTTCTATTACAATAAAGGAATCATCTCTGAAGTGAAAAATTACAAGGAGATCTTGAAGGAATGGGAACTTGCCAAAGAAGTGGTGAATACTGAATTCTACGGAGAAGTGGTATCAGGACTATTGACAGTTACCGAAAAGAACTACAACGATGAAGAGCGACTTCGAGAGTTACTCAGTAGAGATCTTGTATTGCAACATTTATATACAAGTACTGAACTCAACGACGAACTGATTTACACCAAAAGCGCAAAAAACAAGCGGAGATTTCTGGGAGTTTACGATGAAGTACCGCTCACGTATTACGAGGTACGCAGCCTGTCGAATATTGGAGATCAACTGCGTATTAAGGTAAAGGGAAAACAAAGGGTACAGGAAGGTATGAATGATTCACTGGAGAAGTATTTTCGATACAAAGTAACCGATTTCAAACCAGAAAACCTGAATTCAACGTTGGAAGCGGACTATATCATCGACCCAGAATCGCTTTGGATAAATGAAGCGGTTGTTATCCATGATGTTAAGGTGCAAGGCACCAACTACCATAAAAATATTACACTCACGATTAAAAGGAAATAAGATGAGCGAAGAAGCAACAATTACAGACTCTGGAAAACCAAGCAGATCGGGAACATACGTAATCTGTGACGGCGCCAAATGTAAATGCGATAAAAGTGTTTCGGGAGCACAAGCAGATTTTCAAGTGTTGAGTCAAAGTACAACCTATATCAACGATAAGGACGGGTCGAAAAAATTGGTCGGTAACACGATGGATTTGGGGATTCCTTTCGTTGTAAAGGCATCTACATTTGGACAATGTAAATTGCAACCTACAGGATCATCTTACTTGCCGTGTATTCCTGCCGTGGTTTCTTGGAGCGACGCCTACGAGAGTGTCATGTTGGATAACATGGGGCAAGCGCTGGTGAACGATAGTGTTGGACAATGTGCTATCGGTGGTAAAATCGAGTTTGCTTCGCACGGACAGGAACAAGGAGCTTCTCAATCAGATGCTGCAGCTGCGGCAGCGCAACCAGCAATGACGCCCATGATGTCAGAAGAAGAAGTTCGGGCACTGACTTTGGGTGAATTCATGACAAATGAAGACGAAAGAGGAGCTTCGGTGAAAAGCATTAAAACACTTGATGGGAAGGATAAATATTTCTACAATAAACTGGCTATTCCGTTTAGTGTGAATGAGTATTCAGATTCAAATGCTTCTCAAGAGTCAAAAGACGCCGTGAACTGGGCGGTGTTTTTCAAAGAGCCAGGTGCGCCAGAAAGCAGTTACAAGCAATGTGGTAATTATTCAGATGTAGGAGAAGGTTTTGTGTTTCCTTTTAAAATCGTTGGAGATTACATAATTGAGGCGTACGGAAGCCCGAATGGTCCTTTTTACCTCAAAGATAAACGTCATTCAGCCTACAAAAAGATTGAACTAAAAGATCAAACAATTGAAGGATTGGCTGTCACGGTGAATGGAGAAATTCGCGAACGTGTTCGTCCAACTGAGGTCGCAACAATTAAAACAAGTGCGTTATTCCCTGATTCGGAAATGCAAAATATCGCTGGACCAAATACGGTAGGGAAAATCATTTGGGATGTGGATGCAAAAAAAGGTTCGAGAGATCTTCCTGTAACGTTTAATGCGAATCCCGCTAATCCAAGTGAACTCGTAGTGAATCCAATAGGAACAAGCGCGGATGTAACGGTACGTGCAACTTCTGCATTAGGGGTAACTAAGTCAATCACCTACAAAGTAGGAGCGAACTACGTAACTGCGATTGATGCGAATAAAAAGACGGTTGCCGTGTGGGACGGTGGAGCGGAGAAAGAACGCCACAAGGTTACGCTCACAGTTACTGGATTCATCATCGAGCCAGCATTACCTGCGGAAAAGGCAGCAGTAAAGTGGACATACTTCAAACCCGGGGAACAGCCAGATAGAACCAACGTGATCGCAACAGAAGAAGAAACGGTGCGAAAACTAATGAAAGAAGGTCCGATCATGTATGAGGCCTTTATGTTCAGCCCAGAAGGAGGGGAGAAGCCAACAACGAAGCGCGTTGAAGGGGTGATCCCTCAAATCAAAAAAGCATATTGGGCGGACAGTGAAGGGAATAAAATTTCACGAAGTGGATACGGACATACGGTTTACCTTCATGTGGAAACCTTGGGATTAACAGGTGAAAAACTCCAATTCAATGTGTGGGAAAGTGATGTGAATACAGCGTCTGATCCAATTAAGAACGCAGGAACGGAAATCGAGATTACATCAAATGAAGGAGTAATAAATCAGGAGTTTACATTACCAGAATACTCATACCTAGATGAGCGTGATCAAGAGTTCTATTTCACGATTGAAAAACTCGATTTCGACTTATTGGGTACCAAACAAGATCCAGATTCAGGTAATGAATTCATTCTTTGGAAGGATCACTCCAGTAAAAAGGTGGACTACCTAAAGGTTACCCCTGACAAGAAAATTACATCGCTTAAGATTTACGAAACTGGCGGGAAATTACACATGGGAAGAGTGAAGTATGGCGATACTGTTACCATCAAAATTACGAGTAGAAACAGAGTAGATGAAGAAATTGAGTTCGAAGTTTGGAAGGATGCCGCAATCAATAATTACAAAGGTGGAGGAAATTCAGACGACGATATTAAGTTTTCCGAAACAATAAAGATAAAAGTGGATAAGGAAGGTAAAGGATCAACTGACTTTACAATTCCTTCAGGTTGGGAAGCCTATCAGGGAGAAGCTGAAACACAATTTTTCTACCTGAAAGAAGGTAGTAATGAGTACCCAAGAGCGAACTTCACCTAGTATAAACACTGAAAAAAAGAAATTATGAGCGATTCAAAACGCATGTTATCCCTAATGTTAAAAGTGGGAGCCACAGCAGGTATAGCGAAAGTAATGATCGATAATAGTGCAGTGATCTTGGGAGATGAACTTGCTAGCCCCGGAGAGGCTGGAGAGTGTTTTTGTAATAGAGATCTAACACTAGAGGAGTGTACCGAAATTATTGAGAAGTTAAGAGATAGCGAAGGTGATGTTCAGCGGGCAAGTGGGTATTCACTTTTTGGTGCAAGTAACTGTAACCTTCCTTCTGGGGATAAAACAATGGCGAAGTTCAATGAGAAATTGAATCAAATCTTTAATGAATATGACATAAATACATGTATTCGCAAGATTCATTTTATCGCCCAAATCTATCATGAAACTGATCGTCTCAGAACTACTAAGGAATACGCACGTAGTCCACGTTATGCTCCCTACGTTGGGCGAGGGCTTATGCAGTTGACTTGGGAATCAAATTATAAAATTTATGAATCTTATAGTGGAGTTGGGTGTGTTGATGAGCCAGAGCTGATCGCAGAAAATATTGATAATGCCTTCGATTCGGCTGGTTGGTACTGGAAGCAAGGAAAGGTACTGAGCAATAGTTCCAGATGGAGAGGACCAAGAAATCCACCGAGCTATGTAGCGATTCACAAGCCTGATTACCCTAAAACGAGTATAACGGAATCATACGGAGGCGAAACTATCAGGTATGGAACAGTTGATCTCAACCTTGTTGCAGACGATGACAGAGTAGATATTATTAGTTATCTCGTGAATGGAGGGGCTAACGGCATGTCTGAGAGGCGAAATTATGTAACTACGCTTAAACGAATATTTAAATACCCTCAAACTTGCGTGACAGAGGGGGGGAGCCCAGATGAGGGAGAGCCAGAAACAGATACAGTAACGATTCGATTAAATAGAAGATGGGAGACAAGTATTTCGACCATTGGTGAATTTACAATTGACGGGAGTGATATTACTGGTTTTATGCTTGAAGAAAAAGGTCCAGATACTACAGTTTCAGGAAGAGAGCAAAGGGTTCCTGTCGGGACGTATAATTTGGTTTGGCACAACGGAACAAGGTTTAAGAACGTACTTAAATTATATAACAGTGAAGTTTCACAGAGTAGGGCGATTTTGATCCATGGAGGGAATACAGCTGAAGATACTGAAGGTTGTCTTTTACCTGGTACAACTAGGGGGGTGAATCGAGTAAATACAAGTCAAGCGAAGCTTCGAGAAATTATTGCCTTCGTCGAAGAAAAAGGGATTGAAGGAGCACGAATAATTATTACAGCAAATTATGAGTAAACTTCTGTTTATTCTGTGTGTGTTGAGTACAATCGGTTGTAAGGTCACTTCACAGACACAAGTCTCTATTGAAAATCTCAAAGAGAGTTACCTCACGAAAGATGAAAGTGAGTATATGCGTCAATTTCCCAAGAGCATGGTTTCATTTAAATCCTATTTTGGATGGGATGAAGAACTTGATAAGCCTCAGGAACTATATGAAGAAAGCTATCAATATATTGATTATTGGTTCGAGCTGATTGATGATAAACGGTTCGCTGACCAGGAGTTGTATATTACGGATATTTGTGAGAATGGAAAATGGCAGGCTGATGGAGTCAATTATTTTCAAGATAAAGCATTGAGTTATATTAAAGAAAAAAACAAGTATTATTTGATCAATGACCTTGATGATTCGAGGGCAAAATCTGTACTGTTCTTTTTGTTTGATTCTCCCCATCCTTCAATGGATATGACATTCAAAATGCATCTAGATTCTCGCAAACAAGAGATACTAGAAACATTGTTCCTTGAGGAATTAGGTGATCATGATCGTGAGTTAGTTGAAGTTGCTTTAGCAGATTATGAAGGCAATAGTTCTTACTTCATTAAGGAAATTGATGTGAATAATGATAATCTACTGGATAAAGTTGTTAGTAGTGCTGCCTATCAAGGTGATGAATTATTGGTTTTCCTAAATACTAATCGTTCCTTTAAACTTGAGTTAGTATCTACCAATTTCTCTGAAGATGGTGGCTGTCAGATCGTGGATATTCGTCAAAGCACGACTGGTAATGGAATGGTTCTCATTTTGTCCTTCATGGATCGAGGTTTACTTGAGGAGTATTATCATATTACATTTGACGGAAAAAATTGGGAATTAACGAATACAATTTTCAGAACTCAGTCGAGTAATCAGGTAGATGCAGTCATTTACGTGTGTGACGTGAAGCAAGAGTTGAACATGAAAGATCCTGATCTGCTTGATAAATTACGTTATATACCGGACGAAGGTCAGAGAGAAAAAGTTTGTTCAACTGAGAAGACGAATGATTGAGAGAAAAAAAGTAGATATGTTAAAACGCCCCAGCTGTTATTCCAACTGAGGCGTTTTTATTTTTCAGTCTTTCAAGGTTGACTCAACTCATTATTGAGCGCGTTGCATTGAGCTGAGCCGAAATGGAGTAGAAATGAACAATTCAACCACTATTCCCCCTTCCAATTCTCATCCTTTCCTTTGATGTAAGGAATTTTCGCATCTTCTAATTTCTTTTCCAATGCTTTGACACGGACAATAAAGGCGTTAAAGTCAGTACGGAATGCGTTGTATTGCTCCTCAGCCATTTGTTTGTTCTTCTTGTGTGTTGCAGTAACACCCGTTCGGCTTCCATACAACTGATAACTCACCATTCCAATTCTCGACGAAATACTTGGAGTGGTTTCGAACTCATGCGAAGAACGAATGCGATCGCCCCAGAAATCAACACTTAAGTCGTGGTACGTATTCTTGAGAGATTCTACTTCAGTCAAAAGCGTCATGTCTGTTCCTGGGTAAGTTTTGAGTGCGTGCTCGATGTATTTCAGCTTTTCGCTCATTTCTCCCATCAATCTGCTGGTTCCTTGAACGCTTCGTGACAATTCGGCCACTTCCAAACGGAAAGCTTCCAATTCTTTTACGTCGTTCGCTTTGATGGTGCGGTTGTTCAATTCATTCACTTGGAAGTTTGTTTTTGCAGCGACTGTTTCGAGCACGCCATCTTTGAGTTGAACAACTTCAACAGAATAAGTTCCGGGTGTTACCAAGAATCCATCATCTGGATCTGAATAACGTCCTGGCTTTTGCGTTTTGAGTGATATAGGCGAAGTTGTTTGAGCACGTAAGTTCCATGAAGTGCGCGAAATGCCTTTCTTCGGAGAGCTTGTCAATCGCTTGATTTCTTTTCCTTCTGCATTGCGGATAATCCAAATCAATTCGGCTTTATCTTCTAATTTCTCCGCTTTAAGTTCCTCGAATGTTGGGTACTTAACAGCTTGTTTTTCTTTTTCGGCTTTCTCTTGCTCTTTGATGCGTTTTTTCTCTAATGTTGTCTCGGTTTCTTTCTGATAAAGAGTGAAAACAGCACCAAAGGTTGGATTTTCAGCATGCCAAAGATCGGCTCCTTGTGATCCTGTTCCGCGCAACCCGAGTGGGGCAGAAGGCACGTACAACAAAGCATCTTTGATTGGGAACAAGTGTGCTTCTTTATCCAAAACTTCTTTAGAAAGTGAACGAAGTGGTGAGTAGTTGTCCAAAACGTAGAATCCGCGTCCGAATGTAGCAGCAACGAGATCGTTTTCGCGTTCCTGAATGTCTAAATCGTAGACTGCAATGGTCGGTAAACCTGACAGTTTCGTCCAGTTTTTACCTGCATCATTTGAGAAGTAAGCGCCAAATTCAGTACCGACAAATAAGAGGTTCGGGTCTTTGTGATCTTGTCGAATCGCAAAGGCTGATCCGCGCTCTGGCAAATTGGATGAAATCGATGTCCATGTCTTTCCTTTGTCTCTACTGCGCATCACGTAAGGCTTAAAATCTCCCGATCGGTGATTGTTGAAGATGGCAAATACTTCATTTTCGTCATGCTGACTTGCGCAAATCATGTTAACGCGTGTATTCGCTGGAATTCCTGGGAAAGAACTCACTTTTGTCCATGATCCTCCGTCATCTGTGGACACTTGGATCAATCCGTCATCGGTTCCAACATACAACAATCCTTGTTTTATAGGAGATTCATCCAAGGCAACGATATTTCCGTAAATCGTAGTGGATTTGTTCTTCATCACCGCGTCAATGGACCAAACTTGCCCCATGACAGGAAGTGTGTTGCGATCAATTTGTTGCGAAAGATCGGGTGAGATTGTCTTCCAGTCGTCACCACGATTCGTACTCTTGAATAATTTGTTCGCTGCGAAGTAGACCGTCTTCGAATCGTGTTTCGAAATTAGCAATGGTGCATCCCAATTCCATCGGTAAGCAGGCTCTCCAACAGCAGGCATTGGTTGAATCGGAGTTTTTTCTCCTGATGTTTTGTCGTAGCGAACCAACCATCCATACTGAGCTTGTGCGTACACAATATTTGGGTTGTTCGGATCAATCGCAGACTCAAATCCATCTCCTCCGTTGGTGATAAACCAGTCGGAATTCAAAATTCCAGCGTTATTGATGGTTGCAGATGGTCCACCCATAGAGTTATTGTCTTGCGTTCCTCCGTAGATGTTGTAGAAAGGTTCTGCGTTGTCTGTGGCTACTTTGTAAAACTGAATAATCGGCAAGTTGCTGTAGTATTTCCAATCGGTTGCGTGATTGAACGTTTCGTAAATTCCGCCATCACAACCAACAATCCAGTGGTTAGGATCATTTGGGTTGATCCACATGCAGTGGTTGTCTACGTGCTTTTTCGATTCTCCTGTTCGTTTGAAGTTTTTACCTCCATCTTCCGTGTGGTGAAGCCATGTGTTCATCGAATAGACTTTGTCCTTATCTGTCAAATCACATACAATTTCTTGGTAGTAGTTTCCACTCGTCTTGTAATCCGACATCTTTTTCCAGCTTTCCCCTTTGTTTGTCGAACGGTAGAAGCCACCTTTGTCATCTCTCGCTTCAATGATGGCGTATACATAATTTGGATCAACTGGAGATACGGCAATGCCAATTCGTCCCATTTTCCCTTCCGGAAGTCCTGTGTTGATTTCCTTCCATGTTTCACCACCGTCTGTCGATTTGTATAGTCCTGATTCAGGTCCTCCACCAATGTATGTCCATTCGCGTCTTCTACGTTGATGAGCAGAAGCGTATAAAATGTTTGGATCGAAGGGATCAATCGCGATTTCTGCAATTCCTGTATGTTCTGAAATGTCGAGTGTTCGTTTCCATGTTTCTCCGCCGTCGGTTGTTTTGTAAACACCACGTTCTCCACCTTTGCTCCAAACTGGACCGTACGCAGCAACCCAAACCGTATTCTCATCCGTAGGATGCACGATGATTTTTCCAATGTGCTCCGATGTTTTTAAGCCCATATTTTTGAAGGTCTTTCCACCGTCTAAGGACTTGTAAACACCATCTCCATACGCTACCGAACGTTGATTGTTGTTTTCTCCTGATCCAACCCAAACCGTGTTCGGATTGCTCGGAGCAAGTGTAACGCAGCCAATAGAGTAGGAGGCTTGCTTGTCAAAAATGGGGCTAAACGTAGTTCCGTGGTTGGTTGTTTTCCAAACTCCACCAGAAGCAGCGGCTACATACCAAACGTTTTGATTTCTAGGATCAACCGCAATATCGGCAATGCGACCTGATGTTAATGCAGGACCCACTAAACGGAACGATAATCCCGATACCGTGGAGGCCTCAATTCCTGATTTTTCTTCCTTTTTATCCTTCTTACGCTGAGCAAAGAGCATAGACGTGGAAAGAAATAAAAGACAAATGACAGAGAGATGTTTCATATTGTAGTTTTTTGAGCTTCCAAAATACGGAATCTGTCTCAATCATTTTGTGATTTTGTGACGAGCGGAAAATTAATTTACATTACTTTCAATAATTATTGAAAGTTTTATATATATTTGAAGTATGAAATTTACAGAAGCACAACAGGAATTCATTCAACTCTGGGGCAATTTTGGTTCTCAGTGGGGAATAAACAAGACAATGGCGCAGATCCATGCCTTGCTTTTAACAAGTGAGCACGCGCTAAGTACAGACGACATCATGGAAACATTAGAGATTTCCAGAGGAGGAGTAAACACGAACATTCGCGAGTTGATCGTTTGGAACCTCGTTTACAAAACAGGAAAACCAGGCGATCGTAAGGAGTTTTTCGTTGCCGAGAAAGATATTTGGGAAGTAGCGAAGCGAATTACACGCGAACGTCAACGTAGGGAAATTGAGCCGTTGATGCATCACTTGAACCGATTAAAAAATGTAGACGAAGCAGATCGTCAATCATTAGATTTTGTAAAAACAGTTACGGATATCGAACGATTGGTTGGAAAGATGAACAAGGCATCAGAAACAATTATGAAGATGGAAGAGAACGCCTTCTTTGGAAGCATCATTCGATTGCTTAAATAGGAATAAATGGTACTCACAAACAAAAGGACAAGTTATGGAAGTGAAAGCACAATATCTATTATACGATGAAAATTGTCCGTTGTGTGTTTGGTACACGCGCTTGTTTGTGAAATACGGATTCATTCAAAACGAAACACGCATTTCCTATCAAAAGGCAATTGCATCTGAGTCCTTGTCGTTCGATGAAGAGCGCGCAAAGTCGGAAATAGCATTGGTCACCGAAGGTGAAAGTACTACCTATGGTGTTGATAGCATGTTGAAGGTGATGGCGAATAGATGGTCAATCGTTAGAACAATTGGTCGTTTCTTTCCCATTTACTGGATGCTACAAGTGCTGTACCGATTCATCAGTTTCAACAGAAAGATTATCGCTCCTACCATTTGCAAGGACAACTGTTCATGCACACCCAAATTTCATCCTTTTTGGAGAGCGATGTTTATCGTGTTTTGCGGTGTGATGACCTATTGGCTCGTTGGGAATTACTTCAATTCAGCATTGTCTGGTTATTTGAGAAATAATCAGTTTTCACACGAATTCACCTTGTTCGTAGCGCAATTGCTCTTCCAAACAGCTGTATTCAAATTACTGAAGCAGCACGATTTGTACACCTATCTCGGACACATTTCATTTATCAGTCTACTGGGAGCGCTTGCACTTGGAGGATCTCAGGTTGTTTTGGCGACCATGTCTTCTTTCGGACTGGAAACAGCGTTGCTCGCTCCTGTCATTTTAGGCGTAGTGGTTTCGTTGATGTTAATTGAGCACATCCGAAGAGTAAAACTACTCGGATTGAGTTCGTGGCTCACAGTGTCATTGCTTGTCTTCAGAATCCTTATTTACCCAATCGTTTTTACACTCTAACATGAAAAAAATCGTCATAACCGCCGCCAATGGATTTCTCGGAGCAAGTCTCTGCAATCATTTTTCTACAAATTATGAAGTGATCGCGTTAGTGCGAAATCTGTTACCGAACAAGAAGAACATCACCTATGTTAAATGGGATGGAAAAACACTCCGAGAATGGAAAGATCATCTAGATGGTGCACACGCCTTGATCAATTTGGCCGGGAAGTCAGTGGATTGCCGTTATCACGACGAAAACAAGCGTTTGATCCTGCAAAGTCGATTAGACAGTACCCGTATTTTAGGTGAAGCGATCAAATTATGTGTAAATAAACCCAAGGTATGGATCAATTCAGCAAGCGCAACGATTTACGCGCATTCGTTGGAGAAACCGAATTCAGAATCAAGTCACAAAATCGGGGAGGGTTTCTCTGTGGATGTCTGTCAGCAATGGGAGAAATCCTTCTTCGATTTTAATGATCTTCCTCTTCGACAAGTGGCATTGCGAACAACGATTGTTCTCGGAAATGAGGGAGGCGCGTTTCCCGTGATGCAAAAGTTAACGCGTTGGTTCTTGGGAGGCAAACAGGGGAAAGGCAATCAAATGATCAGTTGGATTCACATAGAAGATTTTAACCGAGCGGTCGAGCACGTGTTGGAACATGAGGAAATCTCAGGCGTAATCAATATTGGTTCACCTAATCCCATGCGAAATCGCGATTTCATGAAGAAACTGCAGAAAGCATGTAAACGTCCATTTGGACTGCCAGCAACGAAAGGAATGCTTGAGTTTGGAGCAAAAATCATTAAAACAGAAACGGAATTGATTCTTAAAAGTCGATTCATCGAACCGGAGAGATTGAAAGAATCGGGATTTACCTACTCCTTCCCAACGATAGATGACGCTTTCACCGATTTGATCAAAGCTTAAAATGGAATAAATGAGTGTTTACATTCTAATAGCGAACATATTGACTTTACTCGCATGCGTGGTGCATACATTCATGGGCGATCGCGAATTGAAGATCATTGAGCCGCAACCAGGAGTGGATGGAGAACTGCTCAAACGGGAAAAATGGACAATGGCTCGAAGTGGTTGGCATTGGATTTCATTTGATTTGCTCTTCGCGACAGTCGGTTTGGCAATGATCAATTTCTCTAATTATTTCGAGAATGAAAAACAATTACTCCAGATCATCGCGCTGTACTTTTTAGGCTATGGCTTGGTGTGGCTTATCGGGATTGGAATTTCTAAACGTTTTCCAAAGAACTATTTGAAACTCGGACAATGGATATTACTATTTGTTATTAGTGGGTTTATTTATTGGGGACAAGTCTCCATGATAGAATAAAAAAGATATGAAGAAAATAATTATAGCAGCAGCAAACGGATTTATCGGTGAGCATTTATCGAAGTTTTTCGCAGACGATTACGAAGTAATCGGATTGGTGAGAAGAGAGATGGAAGCTCCAAAGAATGTACGATACGTTATCTGGGATGGGAAGAATCTCGGTGAATGGCAGTCGGAACTAGAAGGAGCAGAGGCAGTCATCAATCTCGCAGGAAAGTCTGTGAACTGTCGTCATACGGAAGAGAACAAAAAAGCGATACTAAAAAGTAGAGTGGAGAGCACACAAGTCATTGGGCAAGCCGTGGATTTATGTCATGACAAACCCAAATTATGGATCAATGCATCTGGAGCTTCCATCTATAAGTTTTTAGGGGATCAACCCAACACGGAGGAAAGTACGGAGTATGCCGATAGTTTCATCGCGAATGTTTCACAGGAATGGGAAGATACGTTTTATGCATTCACCTATTCGGATGTGCGTCAGGTGGCTTTGCGAACTACGGTTGTGTTGGGAAAGGATGATGGTGCATTCCCTGTAATCAATCGTTTGGCGAAGTTTTGGTTAGGAGGAAGACAAGGATCAGGAAAGCAAATGATGAGCTGGATTCATATCGAAGATTTTATTGCAGCAATAAATCACATCTTGAAATCGAAGCTAGAAGGAAGTGTGAACATGGCATCCCCCAACGCGGTAACAAATGCCGAATTCATGCGGGCTACGCGAAAAGCGAACGGACGTTCATTCGGATTGCCAACACCTGAATTTGCCTTGAAAATTGGAGCGATCTTCATCGATACCGAACCATCGCTCATTTTGGATGATATGTATGTTGCTCCAAAGAAACTGATGGATTCAGGATTTGAGTTTTCATTTCCTCAAATAGAAGCAGCAGCAGCGAACCTTGCAAATTAACTGATATGGAATTTTTTGAAAACCTTAACCGAGAAACACGCTACGCATTGCTTTCGTCGATAGCAGCCGGACTTGTTTCATTCTTCTTACTGACTCTGTTTATAGATATGTTCAATTATTTGTTCATTCTGGCAGTAATGATTGCTGTTTTTACATCGGCATTCTTTGCTTTTCGTCGACAAACTCGTCATGAAAGTAAACTGACAAAAAGAAGAATCCTTCAACTAGCCTTTGAAGTAGGAACACTCTCGCATTTCTACACCTTTGCACTGTATTTTCCCATGAATTATTTCATTCTCGAATTTGGAGGGATAGATGCTAGTTTGCTTGGCGCGTACATCATTTCGACCCTTGTTGTGGGCGTTATTTCCATCATCATGTTCATTTGGGTTGCGGTTCCCATGTACATTGGAATAGGACATATTTTAAAGTCTACAGAAAAGAAGGACAAATCGACACAACTCCACGGAAATGAAGAGTTGATAGACGATATTCAAATTTAGGGAGTTTTTCCATCACAAGAAGATGGAATTGTTTTTCCTGAGATTGCTTAGATGAAATGTAACTTTTCGCGCAGTTCTTCGATATACATAGTTAGGTACGGAATTTGTTTTCGTACTGTCCGTAAGAACCAAAATAGCTAGATCTGGATGAAGATATTCTACATTACGACAGTGTTTCTTGGAGTGGCAACAAGTGTTTTTTCTCAGGAAGAAGCCGAAGCCTGTATGCCGCCATCAAAGAAAGTAATGAAATTAATTGAAGCTGGAGCGAATGCGCAAAGTCCTCAAGCAGCAGTAGATTATTTCAAAAAGGCCATTGAAATGGACGAGGAAAACGCCACGGCTTATTATGAGTACGCGATGTATGCCTACACAAGCGGTGTGAGTAATTATGAAACCTATCCAGATCCTTCACGAGGAGATCGTAGTTTCAAAAAGGCGGAGGAAATGTTCTTGGCAACCTTGGATCTTTGCTCCGATTTTCATGCAAACTGTTCCTATTATTTAGGAGTGATCAACTACACGCAGCAAGACATGCCAAGCGCAATGAAGTGGTTCAAAGAATTCAAAAAATACAAGCATTCAGATACAGATCGCTATCCATCGGATTTTACGAAAAAATTAGCTGATGTAAATGAAGTCCTCGCGAAATATGAGGACGATCAAAAGATTTTAAGTGAAGAGGTTCCTTTCGAGCCAAGAATTGTACAACGCGTGAGTACGAAAAACAACGAGTATTTTCCAATGATTTCTCCCGATAACGAATTGATGTTCTTTACGCGAAAATTGGATAGAAAGAATCTGGGAGACATTCAGTCAAACATCGTTGAGGAGTTCACAATCGCAGAGCGCGAAGGAATGTCGGGACCATTTACAGAAGGATTGCCCGTTGCGAATCCGTTTAATGATGGTTCGTTTGCGAGCTACGGTGCGGCTACAATGTCTGTCGACAACAAGGAAATGATTCTCTGCGCATGTAATCCAATTGATGTAAGTGGACAGAAATACATGAATTGTGACTTGTACAGTACAACGTACGAACGCACGGGAAAAGGAGGAAACGATTACCAGTGGACGCCTCTCAAAAATTTAGGAGATAAAATCAATGATCCACACCGATGGGATGCACAACCTTCACTGTCGGCAGATGGAAATACTTTGTATTATACAGTGAATGGTCCGTACACGCGCAACAACGATATTTTCATCGTGGAGCGAAATGAGCATGGAACATGGGGTGAAGCACGCCCTTTTGATGAAATCAATACGGATGGAAAGGATAAAAGTCCCTTCCTGCACCAAGATAGCGAAACTTTGTACTTTGTGTCTGAGTGTTCGAAAGATCGAAAAGGAGTGGGGGGATTAGATATTTTCTACACGCGTAAAGAAAACGGTACGTGGACGGAGCCTAAAAATATTGGGTACCCAATCAACACGAAGGCTGATGAATTGGGGCTTTTTGTTTCGATCGATGGTCAATTGGCGTACTACTCTTCAACGGTGCGCGGCGATTGGAATATTTACGCATTCGAATTATACGAAGAAGCACGTCCGCAAAAAGTCGCTATCCTGAAGGGAGAGTTGAAAGATGAGAATGGAGAAGGAGTGAAAGACGCGACGATTGAAGTACTTTACGAAGGTTCTGATGAAGTAACAAAAGTGAAAGTAAACGGAAACGATGGAAAGTACGCGGCCATTGTAAAGCAAAATACGCCTGGCGATGTCATGGTAACCGTGAAAAAAGACGGTCATGCCTTTGATGCGAAAGTGATCAAGAAGGAAGAAGTGGCAGAAAATGTAGCGATTCGAGGAAAAGACCTAGATGTGCGTGAACTCAAAATGGGTGAAGCGTATACGATTAATGAGATTCTCTACAACACAAGTTCGTCTTTGATGAACAGTAGATCTAAGTTTATCCTGAAAGGATTTGCCCGATTCCTGAACGAAAATACTTCGATTACGGTTGCCATTCAAGGGCATACGGATGACGTAGGAGATGATGCGCAAAACTTGAAGCTTTCAGATGACCGTGCGAATGGTGTGCGTGATTATTTGATCTCTCTCGGAGTGGATGCATCTCGTTTGACAGCTCAAGGATATGGAGAAACGATGCCGAAAGTACCAAATACTTCCGCTGCAAATCGTGCGAAAAACAGACGTACAGACTTCGTGATTGAAGGAATGTAATTCAGTTCACTCGCTCCAATTGTTCCAATTTGGGGCGGTAATCTATTTTCGAAAAGTTCAAATCAACGGCTCCACTAATTCCAGGGATTTGTCCACGGTCGCTATATTGCCAATGAATAATGGCGGGATCTTGAACACGCGATTCATCAGGATTATAGCTGGCAATCCAAAATTGATGATTGGGGAATTTGCCTTTCATTTTATCACGATACAAAGAATACGATGTATAAATTATCGGGCGAATACCCAATCGTTGCTCCACAACGTGCAGCCATTCTTTCATGTTAGAAATGAGAATTTCATCGGTTAAAGCTTCTACTTCCGCATCCAAAACAGGCGGTAAATTCCCTTGAGAAGTATCATAATGCTTCAAAAAGTAGTTTGCTTGTGTTTTTCCGGATAAATCAGGAGAGAGAAAATGATAACCTCCATGTTTGATTTTATTGCGTTTCAACGCCGCTTGATTGTTAGTCCAGCGATGGTCTGTGAAGCTGTTTCCCTCTGTTACTTTACAGTAAACAAATGAAATAGTGGTGTCCATTTTTTCGGTGAATTCGTCCCAATCAATTTCTCCTTGATGATGAGAGATATCAATTCCGTGAGAAAGAAACCCTTCAGGAAGCGGTTGAATATTGACGGGAGAAGTACTAGATCGACCGAAGAAATACCAAATAACAAAGCCGAGACAGATGAATACAGTCGTAATAACGATCAATCGCTTAAACGTAAAACTGGCTTGTTTTCTTCTTGGCATATCATAAAACTAAAAAAGTCCCGACTGAAAAAACAGTCGGGACTTCGAATATGATAACTTTACGACTATGCGTAGTTCTTTTTCTCTTTGATACGAGCCGCTTTTCCAGTACGATCTCTGAAGTAGAAAATACGTGCACGACGAACGTGACCTCTTTTCGTTACTTTAATTGAGTCGATGAATGGAGAAGCCAATGGGAAGATACGCTCAACACCAACGTTCCCAGACATTTTACGGATCGTGAACGTTTCCGTAAGACCGCTTCCTTTGCGTTGTAAAACAACTCCTTGGAACTGCTGGATACGCTCTTTGTTACCCTCTTTAATCTTATAAGATACAACTACTGTATCTCCACTGTGAAAATCAGGAAGGTTATTTGCCTCAATGATCTCTTTTTCAAGTTCTTTAATAAAATCCATGTCGCTCAATTTCTTATTCGTCCGTTCAAAACGGGGTGCAATATTACGGATTAATTCCGATACAACCAGTCCTCGACTACATTTTTTTTACAAATTTATGGATATTTTATTGTTGATAACATTTTGACAGACGCTTTTTGATTCGATATACATTTTTTATCTCCGTGGGAAGCTGACTGATTCGACCTTTACTGCGCTCATCGTGAATCCATTTTACAGGAATTTCCTTTATGTCAAAGCCCATCTTTTTTGCCATTGCTAGAATTTCCAAATCAAACGACCATTCATTAATCGATGAACGTTGAAACAGTGCCTCAGCAGATGTCGCCGTAAATGCTTTGAATCCACAGTGTGGGTCAACAATTCCTGGGAGCAAAAAGCGTTGAACCATTTTGTTTACCAGTCGACTCCAGATAACACGATAGCGCGGCTGTTTCTTTTGGACGTCTGAATTTTCCAAATAGCGTGAGCCAATCGCTATGTCAACCTCTCCAGAGCAGATCGGATGAATCACTTTTTCCAACTCTTCGATCGGGGTGGCGCCGTCAGCATCCGAGAAAAGTCGAATGGAACCTTTTGCCTCAAGCATTCCTTTTCGAACCGCAGCGCCCTTTCCTTGATTTCGCTCAAGAGCTAAAATTCGAATGTTGGGAACGGTAAGCTGAAGTGCTTGCACAACACGAACTGTTTTGTCGGATGAACCGTCATCTACGACAAGAATCTCATAGTGGTATTCTTGTCTGAGGAGATAATTGCTCATGGATACCAAGGTGTCTGTAATGCGTTTTTCCTCGTTGTATGCGGGTATTATGATACTTAAATCGATCATGCTCTATTTTTTTTCTGGTTTCTAAATTTGTCCAAGCGACTTCCAATGTGTGCATAGGCATGCGGACATCGTGCCGAACAAGACTTTTCGGTGTAAAATTGTTCTTTGATGTCTTCGACGGTATAATCTTCGAGTCGTTTTGCTGGGTTTCCTGTCCTTGGTTGACACAAATGCACCAATCCTTCGGTGTCTACGTGAAAATAACGGGCGCCAGATCGACACTTCCATTTCACATCGTTCCCTTTAATGAGGGGAATTTGGAAAGAATCATGCAACATAGCTGGCAATCGACCTTTCAATTTGCGAATTTTCATGTAAGCGTCTTGCGAATTTTGATCCAGTTGGATGGCACTTCCTGAAGCATCGCGAACGAGGGAACATTGAAAATCAAAACCATAATTGAGAACTTCTTCGGCCACCTGAACCACTTCCTCTCCTGGACTCGACCCTAAAACACCATTGATTCGCACTTTGAATTGCGCATGTTCTTTCAACAAGGCCAACTTCGGGCGCAGTCTAATCAGACTTTTCCGTGTGATTTCATTATCCTCCAGACTGTCACAACTAATTTGTATTCCAAAAAGTCCAGCGTCATTCAACTGTTGAATTTTTTCGGGGGTAAGCAACCAACCATTGGAATTCATCATCGGAATCATTCCTTGCTGCGCGATATAGCGAACAAGTTCTGGGGCTTGCGGATGAAGTAACGGTTCACCACCATTAAGCGTCACAAATACAACCTTCAATCGTTTTAATTCTCTAATGCGGGCTTTGAGTAAGTCGAAATCGACAGGCTTGGAAACTTTGTCAAATTCATAACAATAGCCACAGGATAAATTGCAACGCTGGGTAATTACGATTTGAGCCAAAAGTGGTCGGCTCGGATCTACTGCGGCCTTGAGAACTTTCCAATAAACATGAGGTGATTTCGGTTTCGATTGGGGAAGAGATTGAGAAACATTCATACGATCTTAATTTGTGCGTTATGGATGTCATCTAAATTAGATCGGACTTCTCTTAAAATTTTCCAACAGATCACAATAAACGTTATTTAATGGTTGTTCGGGAAGGAATCTTGTGTGATCGTCTGAAAATTGTCGGTTTTGAACTTTCAGATTGAAAGAATAACGGGGATTGATTTTTTCGTGAGAACTCATTTTGTCAATACAATCCTACTTACTTCACAGTTTATGAATAGCGATTCATCTTATTCTGTACGTACTTCGCCTAACGGGATTCTTAATCTGTACTCACGTTATTTAACGTCTTTTACGTAGTTTTGACGAAAACCAAGATGTATGTCAGTACACAAGAATGTTAAGAAGGTAACAACGAAGGTGTTACAAGTGATGAAGAATGAAGGTGAGAAAATTTCAATGCTCACTGCGTATGATTTTTCAATGGCACGTATCGTCGATACAGCAGGAATTGACGTGATTCTAGTTGGAGATTCAGCTTCAAACGTAATGGCTGGACACGAAACGACACTTCCGATTACATTGGATCAAATGATTTATCACGCATCATCCGTTGTGAGAGCAGTGGAGCGTGCATTAGTCGTGGTTGATTTGCCTTTCGGAACCTATCAGGGAAATTCGCGCGAAGCATTGTCAAGTGCAATTCGCATCATGAAGGAATCAGGAGGACACGCAGTCAAACTCGAAGGTGGACGCGAAGTAAAAGAATCCATCTCGCGTATTCTTTCCGCAGGAATTCCAGTAATGGGGCACTTGGGGCTTACGCCACAATCCATCTACAAATTCGGAACGTACGTTGTTCGAGCAAAAGAGGATGAAGAAGCGCAACAACTCATAGAAGATGCAAAAATGCTCGAGGAAATTGGGTGTTTTGCTATCGTATTGGAGAAAATCCCAGCAGAATTGGCTGCCGAAGTCGCAAAATCGGTCAGTATTCCAATTATTGGTATTGGAGCAGGAAATGGAGTAGACGGACAAGTATTAGTTGTTCATGACATGCTCGGAATCAACAATGAATTCAACCCACGTTTCTTACGTAAATACCACAATCTTTACCAAGAAATGCTCGGATCTTTCCACCGCTACATCGAAGATGTGAAGTCCGGAGATTTCCCGAATGAGGAGGAGAGTTATTGATTACCGATAGTTTGATTTTGTGACATGTGAGGATTAGGTGTTATTGAATTCGAATGAGTCAAGTCCTTTGTTTTAGTATTTTTTGAACGGTAATTATTCCTAACTTAAAAGGAAAACCTACCAATCATAATTATGCATAATTTTAAACAACTGGATATCTGGAGAAAAAGTCAAGACCTTTGTATACGTATTTATGAAGCAACGCATGATTTTCCCAAAGAAGAGAAATTTGGATTACAAAGTCAAATTAGAAGATCAGCAGTTTCGATTCCTTCAAATATTGCAGAAGGAACTTCTCGAAACTCCAATAAGGAGGTTGTTCGTTTTATTGAGATAGCGCTTGGATCTGCTTATGAACTGGAGACACAACTAATGATTGCAAGTCGTCTTAAATATCTTGAAAACAGTATTTTTGAATCGTTAAGTGAAGAGTTAATCTCAATTATTCAAATGAGCATCAAGTTTCGAAAGAGACTCAAAAGCTAATATTTTATCGTGTTGAACCCATCAGAAAATCAGAAAATCCGTCCATCGGAAAATCAGAAAATCGGAATATCGGAAAATCGGAAAATCGAAATGTCGGAGAATCAGAAAATCGGAATGCAAGAAAATCGAATCCTCCACACCGATAACCACACCATCGTTGTCAATAAACGCTCTGGAGATATCGTACAAGGCGATAAAACGGGCGATGCGCCAATGGCTGATGCGATCAAACAGTACCTCAAAGAAAAATACAACAAGCCTGGAAATGTTTTCTGTGGGGTCGTACATCGTTTGGATCGTCCAACAACGGGAGCTCTGGTGTTTGCACGAACAAGTAAAGGACTGTCTCGTTTGAATGAGCAATTTCGAAAGGGAACTCCCGAAAAAGTGTATTGGGCGATTGTAGAACAGATGCCGAAAGAGAAAAGTGGTCGCTTGGAGCATTTTCTGAAGAAAAACGAGAAGCAGAACAAGTCATATGCGCACTCGAAAGAGGTAAATGGCTCGAAAAAGGCCGTTCTCAACTACAAATGGATTGCTTCTTCCGATAAATACCATCTCTTAGAAGTGAAACTGGAAACGGGACGACACCATCAGATTCGTTGCCAATTGGGAGAAATCGGTTGCATTATTAAAGGAGATCTGAAATATGGAGCAAAGCGATCGAACAAGGACGGATCGATCTGCTTACACGCACGTAGTCTTTCGTTTGAGCATCCAACCACAAAAGAATGGATTTCAGTAACGGCTCCAGTTCCAAATGATTCACTTTGGCAATTTTTTGAGAGCACAGCAAAAACAACAGAATGAGCGAACTTCATCCCCATCAAAAATTATTACTCGATTGCATTTCCCTCGACATGAAGGAGCAAGAGGAACGCTATGGTGTAGAAGGAAATGAGGGACTCAAACAACTGAAATCGCTCGGAGTAGTACTTCATCCTATAACGGTGACGCGAAAATCCTTCGGGTATGCAGATTACCCTGAAATTGCGTTCAAACTTCCGTATGCAACGGACACATCCGCATTCAAGGATAGCAGTGCGATTAAGTGTTTTGTAGATGGCGAAGAGGCTGTGAAAGGAATTTTACTTTCGCTCGATGGTCAAAAAGGAATGGCGCGCCTGTATGCTCCCGATTTCCCAGACTGGATTGAAGATAGAGGAGTTGGATTGAAATTGGCTCCAGATCACTACACTTCCGAATGCATGAAGTCGGCAGTGAAATCGATCAATGAACTTCCAGCAATGAGTCAGTTGTTTGGACAAATTCATGGCGATGCACCTTTTGGTTCCATGGAAGAATCAAGTCGTGCGATCGAATGGCGAAACACGAAGTTGAATGAAAGTCAGCAAGGAGCTGTCAAGGGAATCTTGGGAAGCGAAGGAATGACGATTCTTCACGGACCTCCTGGAACGGGGAAAACGACAACGATTATTGAAGGTGTGTTGCAACTCATCAACGAAGGAAAGCGTGTTTTGATCACGGCTCCCAGCAATGCAGCAGTGGATAATGTCGCGAAGGGATTGCTCCACTATCAAACCAAAATTCTCAGATTAGGAAATACAACAAAGGTGGATGATGAGATTTTTCCATTCACTTTGGAAGGTCAACTGAAAGATTCGAAGGAAAGCAAAAGCATTAAGAAACTCAAAATTCGTGCTGAGGAACTGAGACGCATGTCTTATCAATACAAACGAAACTTCGGAAAGGCGGAACGCGAGCAGCGAAAAGCGCTTATTCAGGAAGTGAAGCGAATTCGAAAAGAAATTCGTGACATCCAAGATTATGCGGCGCAGATGAGTTTTGAAACAGCAGATGTTGTTCTAGGAACACCGATTGGAATTCAAAATGCCTTGCAAAAAGAGTCGGAGTTTGATGTGGTCGTAATGGACGAGGCAGGTCAAGCAATTGAACCATTGGCATGGGTGGTTTTTCCTTTTGCGAAAAAATGGGTGTTGGCTGGTGATCCGTTTCAATTGCCACCGACAGTACTTTCGGACAAAGCGACGCAAATGGGCTTTGCCGTTTCCATTTTGGAACATGCCTTTAAACAGTGCAAGAACATCCGATTTTTGGATACACAATACCGTATGCGCTCATCTATTGCACAGTTTTCGAACAGCTATTTCTATGATGGGAAGTTGCAAACTCCCGAAAATCAGAAGGATTCAGGTGCTCATGTTCTGTTTTACGATACGGCAGGAACAGGTTTCGAGGAAAAAGCAGGTGAGGATGGACGAAGCTTAACAAACGAAGGCGAGTTGGAGATCATTCAAAAAATGATTGAGGCGAATAACTGGAATCCCAAGGAAATTGGCTTTATTTCTCCTTATGCTGGACAAGTACAATTAGCAAAGTCGATCTTGTCTAAGGATATAAAAGTAAGTACCATTGACAGTTTTCAAGGGCAAGAAATGTCAATGGTGATTGTTTCACTTGTACGTTCCAACCAAGATGGTAACATTGGCTTCTTGAAGGATTATCGACGAATGAATGTGGCGCTCACCCGAGCAAAAGAAAAGCTGATTGTAGTAGGAGATAGTGCCACGATTGGAATGGATTCCTTTTATGATCAGTTTTTGAAATACGTGGAAACGGTAGAAGGATACCAGAGTGCATGGGAGTTTATGGGGTAGATTCTCCACTGTTGAGGTGATTATTTCTTCAATTTTTTTCAGAAGTCACAACGTTAGGTGCAACGTTTTTAGGATATCGTTTGTCTATTAGTAGGGATGCTTTAAACCTCTTTTAAATTAATCCTATTATGAAAACACATCTTAAAGTGCTCTTATTTTCCGCTTTAATGACTTTGTCGGGCAATTTTTACGCTCAAGTATGTCAAGCAAGTTGGTTTGTTCAAAGTGGCGCTGTGACTGGTGAGAAATTATTCGTTGACAATTCATACAATGTCAGTTCAATCACGCTTTTAACACCTGGGGCAACGCCTACTTCTTCAATTTTCTTGCCGGGAGATACTGCTTCAGTCATATTTCCATCTTCTGGAATTCATCCTGTAACTTACATTGTTTCTAATGCTTCTACAGGTTGTTCTGATACCATTAATACATCAGTAGAAGTTTGTTTAATTGATCCGCCTGTTATTTCATTTTCGTCAAATCCAGGAGAGTTTACTGTAACAGATCCATCATTGGATGATCCCAGTGAAACAGGAGCCATTTATTTCAATGGTATCAATAGTACAAATTACACAGTTACGGGTAACCAGTATTTGAATTACTCTTCTAATTCAACCGTTATGGTTACAAATTCCAATGGGCCTCATGCTTTTTGGTATCATACGGACAATGGAGCAGGAAATTGCTATGACAGTATTTTGGTTTCTTTTGAGATGAATAGTGTAGTGAATTGTCAGGCAAACCTTTCAGCGTCTTCAATGACATGGCTTTCACCAGGCACGTTTTACTTACTGGATCAATCATTAAATAACAGTGTGGGAGTATTTAATTGTCCCGGAGCAACGCCTTCTACGGTCGTTTTTGAGCCATGGAATGGAGTGATTAGCGATACGATTGAATTTCCTGCCAATGGAAGTAGTTATCCATATACCTATGTAACGTACGATTCTATTTCGGGATGCACGGATTCTATCAGTGGAGTAATTACTGTAGTTGAATATCCATGCACTACTCAAGCTGGATTAATTGTTACTGAAGGAACAAACGTTGGAGAATTCACGATTACTGATAATTCGGCAAACGCCGCGACAGGAACATTTTATTCTACCAATTCAGGAGGAACTGTAACGTTGTCTCCAGGAGGAACAAGCGCGATTGACTACGCTTCCAACGGATGGCATTATTACACATATATAGTTGAAGATTCAACGGGAGGATGTCAGGATACGATCACGGGTAGCCTTTACGTAAGTGGTGTCAATTGTGGAGCCTTCGCAGGCTTAATAATGACTCCAACAGGAACTCCTGGGGAGTATGTTTTAACAGATAACTCAACTGCAGGAAGTACGAGCTATTTCAATCCTGGCAATGGACCTGGAGTACAAGTCCTTCCAAGTACTTCGGTAACATATAACTACACGACAAACGGAACGTTCAATTACACGTATTATGTGAATGATTCAACAACATTGTGTACAGATTCCGTTCAAGGAACGGTTGTGGTGTCAGGAGTTATTCCGCCGGCCAACTGCTCTGCAAGTTTCTCTTTAATGCAGGATTCTCTGAATATGAGTCAGTACTATTGTTGGAATAATGCTGTGAATAGCACGGGAGGAACGTCTGGCCTGAGCTATTTGTGGGATTTTGGGGATGGAGCAACCAGTACACAGGCATATCCAACACACACATACTCAACCTTGGGTACGTTTACTTTGTGTCTGACTATTACTGAAGCGATTAATGGCTGTACGAGTACTTTCTGTGATACTATTGTTGTGACAGTCAAAGCATCAGGAACTACGATCAATGTGTTACCTTCGGGAGCTTCAATTGGAATCGATGAAGGAGTGTTGGTTTCAAACCTGTCTTTATTCCCAAATCCGTCTGATGGAATTTTTAAGTTGCAATTGGAATCCAAAGTTCATACAACGATGGAAGTACAAATTGTGAGTAGTACAGGACAAGTTGTCTATACGTCAATTGAAACAATTGATGAAGGTTCAAATGAATTCAAGATGGATCAATCACACATATCTGAAGGTTTGTATTTAGTCAAGTTGAAAGATGTAAGATCAGGAGTATTTGAAACCATTCGTTTCGTAAAGAAATAACTAATATTTTACCGAATAAAAAAAAAACGCATCAGAAAATCTGATGCGTTTTTACTATATATGAATGTGCTACTTATTCCATTCCTATAATAATCGTATTTTTACGTTGTTCGAATTTCATCAATTCGCTCATCTTTTCGGCAAATTCTTCTTTCGTTAGTGCTCCAGAAGTCATTTTCTCTTCCAATTTTTGACGAGCCACTACCATTTTTTCATCAATGGAAGTAATTGTTTCTTTGATTTCCTTCTTGGAAGTCTCAATAATTTCTTTCGCTTCTTTTTCGGTTTTAACCTCTTGTGCCTTGGCTTTAGCTGCGGCAGCACGACTCTGACCAAATTCACGTCCTGTCATGTCACCTTTATCTTTACCGTAACCATTTCCGTTATTCGATTGATCCTTTGCCTCTTCTTTCTTCCCGTTCGCTTTATCTTTCTGGATTACGGCCTTTTCTTTCGCTTGAGCAGCCTTGTCCTTGGCTTCCATTTTTGCTTCTTGGCCTTTGTCTTTTAGTTGCGTTTGCGTCTGCTTGATTTCTCTTTCCGTTTTCAGAGTTTCTGATCTTTCTTGTGCGAAAACACCCGACGAGATGACCAGTGCGCTTAGTATAATGATTGATTTCATGTGCTTCAGTTTAAAGTGTTTCGATGTATTCACTTAGTTCATTATCAAGTTGCTCTGCTTCTTCTTGTAGCTCGATTGTTTTGTGGAGTTCTTTAGCCGTTTCTTCAGATACCTCCTCCTCGGCTATTTCCATTTCTTCAGTGCCATCAGTTGACTCTTCTTCGGCTTCTGAACAAGCAACAAACCCAAAGGTAAGTGCTGCAAAAGCTCCCGTATACACCAGTTTTTTCATGTTGTTAGTTTTCAACTAAAATAACAAAAAAGCAAAAAAGGGACGGTGGTAGCGTATCTGTTTCGATAGGTGGAACGGAAATAAGGTTAATTAAATGCTAAACCAATCATTTTCCTCTTCATTTTTCACCTTTGTCGTATCCGTTCCAGTGGGAGTTCCCGAATAGCAAGGGTAGATAATTGTAGCCATCCGCTCGCGGAAAACATCCATATCCTTGCGACGTTTCACTTCTCTAAATTGTTTCTTTTCTGCTTTTATCCAATCCAATTCGGACGTAATTGAGTTTCCTTTAGCGTTTCGTTTTGCATTGAGTTGAAGAATGCTCGCGTCCAGTTTTTTCTCTGATATTTTGTTGAGTGTGAGAAGTCCTAAGTTTCCTCCGTTGAATGTTTGCTTCTGGAAATAGAAATATCCTTCATCAGAAAAACCGACGATACAGAGATCATAGACCATGTCATCGTTCAGGGAAGTAGCATAATTGCCATTTTCGCCATCCATTAATTGGTACGATTCCAATTGATGCGGGAAGAGGTAAGCTACAATTCGATCGAATTTTTGCGATTCTTCTACGCCAAACGAAAATGAATTGTACACTATAGTTCGTTGTCTTCCATTGCTTGTAATAGAAAAAGTTTCACGCGTTTCCGTTCCGTTTTTTACACTCGCTTCTACTTTTATGCGCTCGACTTTTCGATTTTGAGCAAATTCAACTTGTTGGATCGATCGAACAGCTGTTTCGTAGCTAATCGTTCTTCGTACAAGTCGATCACAGTTGTAGCCGCCAGTTCTTCTTGCAGTAAACCCAATGGTTCGACCGAATTGAGGATAGGTAGCCACGGCCTTCATGTTTCGTTGGTTGTTTAATCCTAATTTCTGAACCGTTCTCCGCTGATTGTAGGCAATTTCTTCTTGTGTATTCTTTGCTTTATTTTGCTGATTTGCAATGCGATGTTTCAAACGTAATTTCGTTAAATGCTTGTCCCATTGATTTCGCAATTCTTGTTCCCAGTTCTGATCACTTTCAGCACGTTTCTTCAAAGATGAAACACCCTTTTCGTAGAATGCCTGCAGGTTTTTCATGTGTGGGTTGTTTGGATTGACAACTCCTACTTGCTCTTTCGCAAACGAACCGAAGTCAGAATAGCCCATGCTCACTACTACACGGTCTATTTCTGAAATCGGTTTCGAAAGCTGTGATGTATATTGTTTCAATACAGCGTCGTTGCACGTTTTGTGGATGGCCATCATGCGTCGCTCGAATTCGCGTGTTGCCAAATTAGTATTGTTAAATTTTGGGTTCCAGAACGCCAATACCTTAGAAGGTGAAATACGAGGATAGTTACAAGGCGTGTCTGAAAAGCTGTCTGCCGCCATTTCTGTTCTGCCTTCTTCTTGGGCTTCAACTTGAGGAAGCGATTCGGCTGGAGTGAAGGGAGGGATAGGTTTTCGTTTTTTTGGAGCAGGTCCTATCATCAAATTAAAGCCAACTGCTCCCTCTGAATTCGACGGGACATCTGTTAAAGTAAAGTTGATGGGTAGGCGTACACGCGTACGAACAGCGCGTTTTCTGTTTTGTGCTGGCGTCCATCTTGGCATTGCATTGATAATTCGTAATGCTTCTTTGTCGAGTAGTTGGTGAACAGATTTCTCTACGCGTTCATTCGAAATGAGGCCGTACTCATCCACCTCAAAACTTACGTAAACACGTCCACTAATGCCTTTTTCTCTAGCTTCTTCTGGATATCGATACGTTTTGTTGATGAACTCTCCCATTGCCGATATCCCACCAGGAAAAGTGGCTTCAACCTCGGGAAATCGCACAACAACTGAGGAGTTAATCGATAGGGTAGAAACTGGGGCAGCTTCGGATTCTGCATTTTCATCCGTTTCTGTAATGGGTTCTCTTGAAGTATTCTGACTTTGAGTAGAATTACAGTAGTTTTCAAAACTCAAGTATAAACTGTCACGTTGTTTCTTTCGCTGATTCCACTTGAGTTTATCCAATTCATTTTCGTAGCCTTCGGGGTAGAAATCAAGCTCACTCATATCTACAGGAACAGGAATCTTTGAAAGTCCTCGCGGATTCTGCCAATCGCCTTTTCCGTTTTTCAGCTCAACGTAATCCCATAATTGCATGCCTTCCTTGTGTTCATCCACAGGAACTTGAACATATACACCTACTTTTGGGTTGATTTCCAATTTTTCTCCTTCCGATGTGAAAGCATTAATGAAGAACATCCCTTGAGTCTCCAGTAATTCATCACCTGTTCGGGTATTAAGCCCTGCTTTCACAATTTCATGAGCTTGAAGCGCTTCCTGAAATTGAACAATGGCTTCTCCCGAATAACGTTTGTCTTTGAGTAAGAATGCGTGTTGCGGAATGGATACCAATACACTTTGATCTGATAGGAACACATCACCTTCTTTTGGAACTGAAAAATACTGAATGGGCAATGAAGCAAAATTCGATTCTTCACCGAGTTGTTCCATAAGGGAAGTAGCGATTACAGGTGCTTCCGTTTCCGTATTCATTTGTTTTTTGCTCGATGTAATCCAAAGTGTGGACACAAATGCAACGGCAATGATCCCTAATCCTGCCGCTCCCCATTTAATGATGCGATTGAGTCGGTATCGGCGTGCTGCTTTTTGTACATCCGTCCGGAATGAAGCGCGAATAGCGGCTTCTTGCACAAGTTGCTGGAGTTGAAGTTCTTTTTGAAGCTTTTCACTCGTGGATAATTTCTGTTCAAATGCGATTCTGTCTGCCTCCGAAAGCTCTCCAGCTAGATATCGATCGATGATTCGTGTTGTTTCTAATTGTTGTTGCATGGCTTAGGCTTTTGAAGTAAATAATGATTCGGGTTGAAGTTTATTCACTTCTTCCTTCGCTTTGGTGAGGCAGCGGTACTTTTGTGCCTTGGCCACCTTGTCGTTTCGAAGCCCGATTTTTTTCGCGATCGCCGTCATCGACCATCCTTTACCATAAAACAGTTGTAAAAGCTGCTGACATTTCTCTCCCAGCCGCTGCAGCGCCTTTTCAATTAAAAGTAGTTGCTGCTCTTTTTCAAACCATGCATCATCCGATTCGTCCGAAACTGCTTCCGTTAATTCACTCGTTCTGTGCTTCGATTCTTTTCGACTTTGGTTGTACCAAATAAACTTGCAAGTATTCTTCACGTAGTGAAAAGGATCTACGGTCAAAACGAAATCGGGTTCGGTACGTTTTCGAGAGAAAATAACCAATGCTTCTTGGAAAATATCTTCTGCATCTGTCGAATTACAACCCAACGATCGTAGGTAGCGCTTAATATCGGGCCACTTCTTATACAAGGAATAAAGCTCCGAATTATCTCGCCGAGTTGTCTTATGAGAAATCTGTGTCATACACGAGTTTTTCTACAGATGTGCATTTTTTGGAAAGGTAAACAAGAAAATTGAATTTTTTTCGTCTGTAACTTTTGCGACAGATCTAACCAAACAGATGCTATACATTTGTAAGAAAAAACGAAAAGCATGGAATATACAATTGTAGACGTTCGTACCCGAGGAGAATTTGCAGGAGGGAACGTGGCAGGATCAATCAACATTCCGTTGAATGAGATTGCAGATAGAGAAGATGAAATTCGCGAGTTGAAACAACCAATTTTGTTTTGTTGTTTAAGCGGAGGAAGAAGCGGTCAGGCGACGCAATATTTTAAATCGAAAGGCATTGATTGTGAGAATGGCGGAGGCTGGATGGAAGTCAATGCTCGAGTAAACGCCTAAGTTTTCGGTTGTAATAAATCGAGTAATGTCTAACAAGTTGGCTGTGCATGTATGTACAGCCAATTTGTTTTTTACGGGGTTTTCTTTCTTGCTTATACTCAGATGGATACGGGCTTACTGTTCGTACTACTCTGAAAAGTAGTAGGTTGCGAATCACTTCATGTAGTTGAACGGAAAAAGAGAACCATTCATCGAATCGTACGGATTTTGTCAGGTTAGTCTAGGAAATACCCATACATTTGTAATGACAAACATCTTTTAGCAGAGTTTAGTGAATTGTTTGTCATTAAGCTAGACGTCAAGTTTAGTTTAGATGTGGTAGGAGAGAGCCCTTTGCTTTGCAAAGGGCTTTTTTGTGCGCTATTGAAAAGGAGTGTATGCTGCCGTAAGACCTTGAAAAGCATAGAACATCCAACGATAAGTGGGCGTGTTTCGTGCGGAATTCGAAGTACAATCAATTAAAAAAAGTAACATTTCTACCTACTTGTTTGTTTACCTAGGGAAACAACCTTAAAACAACTGTATGAAAATTTTTACACTATTACTCGGACTACTCCTATCTCAAGTTGTGACTGCCCAGTGGAATGAACAGAATTCTGGAATTTCGAACCAATTGACTGATGTGCGCTTTCGAAATGATATGGAAGGCCTTGCCATTGGAACGTATAAAATTATGAAGACAACAGATGGCGGATCGAATTGGAGTACTTCGTACACGTGTAACTATTTTCTAGAAGCCATTGAATTCACACAGAACAGGACGTATGTTATTGGTCACAATGCACAAATAGGTGAGAGTATCATTCTTTTTTCTTCGGATAATGGCACGAGTTGGAGCGAATTGACACTTCCGCAAGCTGGAATCCTTAATGATATTTGCTTTGTTACCGATTTGATTGGTTATACCATGGGGACAGAAGGAACCTTATTAAAAACAGTAGATGGTGGAATTTCTTGGAATGCTCATGGAACGGGAGTGTCGAGCATGATTCAAGCGCTTTATTTTCATGATGCAAACCATGGATTTGCCGCTGGAGGTTTTTCTGGAGGATATCTATTTGAAACGACAGATGGTGGCTTAACGTGGACGGAAATTTCAGTATCAGCAACATCGTTTCTTCAAAGTATAACCTTTACCAACGTGGATATCGGTTACGCTGTGGGTTGGGACGGAGATATTTTCAAAACAGTAGATGGCGGGGCAAACTGGTCGCAACAAACGCCTGTTCAAGTGTACGGAAACATGGATGTTCAATTCACAGAAAACAACATCGGATACATTGTTGGTGGTAGTTCAAATTCGGCGGAGATTCAAAAAACGATAGACGGAGGTGTAAATTGGTTTTCACAAAGTCCTGCGGTTAATCAAGGCCTTGTCGCAGTGCATTTTCCGTCTTCAGGTGTTGGTTATGCTGTTGGCGCAGCTGGAACAATCGTAAAAACTTCAAATGCGGGAGGAGTTAGTCTTTCTGAATTGGATCTGAACTCGAATAAAGTGACCATTTTTCCTAATCCATGTGAGAATAGTTTTGAGCTAAGAATGAGTTCCAATGAGCTATCAATTGATGACATCGAAATTATTTCAGATGCAGGTGCTGTGGTTTACCGTCAGTCTTTCTCAAAAGGTGAAAAAATAGATGTTTCTGAACTTGAGAGCGGTGTTTATTTGGTGAAAATCACAATGGGCGGTAAAGTAGCGGTGAAGAAATTATACAAGCGATAATTGCTGAAGATTCAAGAATAATTCTTGAGCAAAAAGTCGACGTTTCAGCTGAAACGGCAAAAGTACGATTGAAAGTTAACCTCTATGTCACCGACAAACAGTATGTATTTGATTCTATTGATCACCGCTATATTGGTGTTTTTGATCGTCAAATACGTAAAAGAACCACGTGAAGAAGGTTCGCTTTCGGATGAAACTGAAAATGAAGAGCGTTTTGGGAGTGACGAAATGGTTGAGGAGCGAAAAACTCCAGTTGATTTCAGGGATTTGGATTTTCAAAGTAGCCATCAAGCGCTTAGCGAAGATGAGTATGAAGCATTCATTCAAGAGCATCAACTAAACCTTCCCGAGCTGTACAGAGAAATTATGCTGACAGCCAATGGAGGGAAACCGAACAAACCCTTTTTTAGAGGTGGAGAGGTTCATTTTTCGTCGATTAAATACGGAGAATACACGTTGGATGCGGCTTTGTGGTTGGCAGGAGAGCATTTTTTGCCAAATGGTATGTTTCCGTTCATTGATAATGGCGAGTATGGTTATGCTATCAGTATGAATGAAGACACGCTCTTTCACATTTACTTTTGGGATGAAACGGGAGAATTTATTCATGCGTGCAATTCTTTGCAAGAGTTCCTCAATGAATTGGATGAATCGGCCGAATACTAACAGTATTTTGAGTTAAATGGGGCGCGAATACGTTTTTCCCGTATAGCGAAGCTGCTTGATGGAAACAGAATCTGCATGTAAATTGATTCCCATGGGAATAAACAGCATGTACACTTCGATTTTGTCTTCTGTTAATTCTTCGTTCCGTGATTTCGGTTTGATAATGACAACATTTGAATAATAGCCTGCCAAATCAATTCCTTTATTCAGTCGAAAAATATAGCAATTCTCAGCACCGCTTACCGTAATTTTTCGTTCGCAATGTCCGCTCACGGGAAGTTGGTCTCCAATGTATCGATTGCTTTTTGGAGCGAAAATCCGCAAGTGCAAACCAATGTGATTTTGTGAAGATTTCCGTCCGGGGAAGGGAAAACCTACGTATTCATTAATGAGCTGACTCAACGGGAAAGAATACTTGAACCACCGACCTTGAATGGCTCTGAAGTTGGTCATAATGAAAGTAACGTAGAGCAAGAAACCAACGGTGAATGTCGTTCCGAAACGAAGCATGATGTTTGCGGGCTGCGCGCCATACTTGATACTCAGGAAAATATATTGCAATAGAATGATCGCCAAAATGGAAAGACTTAGAAACTCCATGTTTTCGTGCACCTTCAATAATTTCTTATCGAAAAATGATGAATGGTTCGTGGCATTGTTGATCATATAGAACCAAATATGAAGTGTGAAAAGAAAGAAGATGGTGGTAACAATCGACATGCCAACCGTTGATGAACTAATCAGCCAAAAGTCGTAGAATCCATGAGAGAAACAAGCCAAAGCAAAACCGATAATTGGAGCGATAATTTTCGCTCTGCGCGTTTTGTATTTGTACTTCGCTAAGATGATGCTATACGCGACGAGTGAAGCGTCAAACATGTGGGAAGTGGTAGACATCAAGAAGCGAATCACAATGTTTTGAGGCGATTCCAAGTAGATGAGGTTTTCGGTAAAAGCGAATCCCAATGCGGCAACAGAGGCATAAAGGATATAGTCGTATGGTTCGTTTACGCGCTTGGAGAACTTAACAAATAATAACCATGGAATCAGTTTTACGAGTTCTTCGGAAAAACCAATAATTCCAATTGAGTAGAAGAAGTCATTCCAAAACGATCCATTCCGAACAATTCCCCAATCATAATGGGCGGTATCGTAATAAAACAGACAGAGATTGGTGAAAATCGCACCGCCTATGAAAACAAGTAGGATGTCGATCCATCTTTCTTTGTTGAAAAAGTCCATGTTTCGAAGGAAAATCATCCAAATGATAGAAATAATCAATCCTGCGATCAAAGCGAAATAGTTAAAATCGAGGAAACTACGGGTGTAAATGGCACGAAAATAGGGCAGGTATTCTCCTAAATGAAAGTAATCTATCGATAATTGATTTTGATCCAGATGTTTTGCATTGTCCGAATCAAGGAGAAAGATCTTCCATTTTTCTTGATCATGAGATCGATATAGAGAATAGAGTTTTTCATAGGTTCTGTCGAACGATGGATTGATTTTTGTCTCGCGTAAAAAGGCGCGTTCGGCTCCAGTAAGGTCCTTATCGGTCAATTTTTGGCTGCCAATCACAAAGTTATGATAGGCTTGGGTGGTGTCGGGAAAGGCCTTGTGTTCGTCCGTTAACTCAACCTTGTACAAGGAATTGAATGTGGTGTCAGGAACAATGGCATCCAAATAGGCAAGGGCAAGTGCTTGCATTTCAGGAAGCGGCGAAAAGATTTGGTCTTGCAGTCCTGCTTTGTCTTCATTGGTATAGGCAAGCTCGGCAGAACTTTCAACATAATCGAACAAGAATGGGACATTGGTCGGGTTCAACAGACTTCGTTTTTCGCGAAGATTCAATTCCAGGTAACGTTTTTCGTCATTCTCGGCCTGTTCAATATGTTCATCAAAATTATCGAACTCATCCATGTGCACAGTGGGTCGAAAAATATTGAGCGCAATAATGGTCAAAAACACAATCCCACTGGTAACGATCAATTTAAGATGATGTTTCCAAAACGGGACGGAGGGAAGTCGCTTCTTTTGGGATCGCGAAAAGACAACAACCAAGAGAAATAGTGCAAGAAGTAAGGTGATGATCATGAACAGTTTTCTTTATGGGCAGTTTTCGCAGTACATTGATTTAATTCCTGTGTTACGAAGCACTTGAAAATCCACTTGATCCACCCATTCACACCAACGGACGTTATTTTGATCAATCATTGTTTGGTGGATATCTTCGAAAAGTGCGTGTTCGCTGTCCCAAAAATACAAGGTTTGCCCGAGTACAAAAAGGGCGTCCTCATTCAGCGTATTCGATTTGTAGCGCGTCAATAAGAAATCGACGGTCATTTGATAGGAACTCCAATTATTGAAAAATAAGGCGAGTTTTAAGTCGTCTTCTTCGCTAATGGCATTCTCTTTAAAATAATCAGCAATAAAATTGAACGACTCCTGAATTCTCATTCTGTCATTGATTTGACCGAAGTAACTGATGTAAACAAGTTGTGCATTCAACAACAATTCGCTTTGAATGTTTTCTGGGGCAATTTCTTCCACTCGAATGGGGTGAACTACGTTCGAAAGTCGTTCAGAAGATACGTCCCAACGATCGAGAAACTCCATACCAAGCTTCGTGTATAAAATCATCAGGTTGTGCTTAGCATCATTGGAAAGTTCATCTTTTCGGCTCATCCAGGCAAAAATGAATTCCGTGGTTTTGTGCAGGTCAAAATAATAATATTTGGATAAGAGAGCGGCGCTGTTCTGAACGAGTTCAGGTCGTGTTTTAATGGCGTCAAATAGTCCTCCTGAGAAGAGGAAGCGAGCATCAATTTCCTCGTCGAGATCATACAAGAGTTTAAGACATTTATTCGCAGGAGTGTACAGTTGCTTCGCAATCGCTGCAGCTAATTGACCTCCCAGTTGTTCAGAAGGTGTTAATTTTCTGGAGGATTTATCTTCAAAATAGATCGTGGCGATCGCCGTTCGCTGTACATATAACAGAGAGTCCCAATTCATTGTGCTATCGCCCGAAGCGATGAGTCCACGGATGGAGTCGTTGGGCAGTACGGCAATGGAATCGGCTCCTGCATACAGTAATTGAAAACGCATCCGTTCCCAGTTCACTTTTGAATCAATTTGAATTTGATTGGAGCGAATGTTTAACCGAGAGGTGAGGTAGTTTTTGATGGCGTTAGCGCGTTTGTCATGTAGAATCTCATTGTTGAGCGAGTCTCCTTCCACGGAACTGTAACTTTGAATAGTGGCACCAACAACCTTTCCTCGTCGACGTTCCAGTTTTGGGGTGTTTTTGGGAGTTGTTTGGCTGGCATCAAACTCAAAAGTCAATTGCTCCATCGAGCTTACGCCAGGACCTTCCAGTACCGTGTTTTTTGGATCGATGAGAATGGGGGACACGTCCAATAACTCGTATTCCTGCGAGGGAACATAGCAATGAACCATGTAGAGACAAGCTTTTCCGTTGTCAATGAGAATGGATGATAACCCGATTTCATTGAGGTCGAGTTCGTTGAATTCCTTCGGAAGTTTACCAATAGTTGATACGATATGACGGGGGTTCTCGGCGCGATTATTCGCTAAGATTTCATCGCGATAAACAGGTTTCAACAAAATACCGTTGTACACGCCAGATCGATCGAGTTGATTGGGACCGTTGCATGGAAATTGACTCTTTCGAACCAAGTCGATCGCAATTCCGTCCTTGGTTGAGTTGAAAATCTGCTTGAATAGCGAGATGTTGTGGTGATAGAATACAATTTCATCGCCTTCAATACGAATGGAATTGCCAATGTTTAGCACGAGATTGATGTACTTGTTGTATTGATCCATGCAATTCTCAGAAGCGCTTCGGAGCCCAAATCCATTTGATGATAGCTGACCTTCAATTTCAATTCCTTTCTGAGCGAACACGAGCGCAGCAAAAACATGTGATTTCTTCGTGTCTGAGTCAACACTTATTCCACAAAACGTAAATTCTGTATTGAGCAAGTTCGCATTGTCGACGCTGCTATTCTTCCATTGAAGAAGGAGTGTAGAGGCAAGCTGAGCGACTTCCTTTTTGCTCATTCTAAAAGAGTTCACCTCTTCATAAAGAATGTTTTCGTCGACTGATTCGAACATTTTTCCCTTGAAATACTTGACACGTTTCTTTGGCGTTTTGAGCGTTCCTCGTTTTTGAGCATGTGTCAAGGTGTCGTATTTCACCATGTACTTACATTGAGATTCTGCTGCCTTTTCTAAAATCTCATCCGTAAGAAGTGGCGCCAATCCATTTTCTGCGCGGTATTCGTTTACACGCTCAAGTATTTCTTTTTTGAGGAGTTCAGAATCAGCTCCAGAAAGTTGAGAGAAACTGATGTTCGATAGCAGAAAAAGAACGTTTAGAAGAACGAATCTTGGCAGGAAACGTGTGATCATTTTAGTTTTTTATCAATGAGTAAATGACGGAATCTTCATATGTTCCGTTTATCAGGTAATGTTCTTTCAGAAGTCCTTCTTGCGTAAATTGATTGGCTTGAAGGAGTTTAATTGAAGGAATATTTTTTGGTGAGGCGAGCGCTTCGATACGGTGCAGTTTCATGGTTGAAAATCCGTAATCCAAAATAGGAGGCAAGGCTTCAGACATATATCCTTTTCGCTTGAGGTCATCGGAACGAAGTGAATAACCCAGTTCAGCCCGATCGTGATCGAGGTACCAAGTGTGAAATCCACACCAACCAATTATCCGTTGAGAGCTATTTTCTATAAGTTGAAAATTCAAGAATGACCTGTTGTATGTATGCATTCCTTGTTTAAAACGTTTTAGTTCATTTTCGTACTCATCGTCCGAGTTTAGTCCCAGGAAATTCATAATTTCCCTTTTCGAAAGCTTGAAGATTTCGTCGTACACCTCTGGTGTTAGGGCACGAAGTGTTAATCGGTTAGTTTGTATAGTATGCAGATTATCAGCCATTACAGTTCTTCATCGAGTAAGTCGGCATGTTTCGACTTCTTTGGTCGTTGTTTCGTTTTACTTTGCGCCGTTTTTATAATCAGTACGATTCCAATTATAACTAGAATAAAGGACCAGATCGTGATTACTTCAAAAAGAAAAATAGTTAACCCAATACTTAGGATTCCAATTATTATGTAAATGATTCCAGCTACTGAACCATTGCTAACACCAAAGGCCGATAATCCCATCGTACTTTCTTGCTTTGCTTCTTGCAATCGCGCCTGTTTTGAAATTTCATTCCGTTTCTTCAGTATGGCATCTTCTTCGAAGTCGTCACAGGTATCGTTAAAAGTGGCGACTTCCTGAGTGATTCCGCAAATAATACCTTTTCGAGGAGAGAACGATTTTTTCGTGCAAATTTCGCAATACGAAAGCTGATGTTCACGTTGATTCATTTGAGGTAAGTTTTAAGTACTGTATATCATTACGAATGGTAAAGATAAGGAGTTATTCTCTTTTTGGGATTTCCATATTTTAAGGTTTTTTTAACGAAACTAAATTAGGGGTTAATTTGTTTATAATCAGTATTTTGCGCACTTGATTAAGTGTCTGTATTCGAAGCACTCAGAAACAGGTGTAGGAAGGTTGGCACGAAAAATGCATATTTGTAGAACTTTTAGAGATTGAATGTGAATGAGTAGTTCATTATTTTGTATCTTAGATAATTGAAACCTAATCCGAGATGTCCACTAGATTATCTCATCACGTATAACAAGGCTTATGGGTAAACCTATTGAATACCAACGTATTGAGCAGATTGATTCGAATTTTATTTTGAGTGAAGATCCTGTGGCTCAAAAATTGCTTCAGGAAATTTATGCGAATCTAAAGCAGAAATCGGCGCACGAATTATCTATCGCGGAACACTGTTGGTTGCGAAGTATTGAAGACTTGTATACGGATAAGAAAAAAACGATTTCAAATAAAGTAGATTGGTACGTCAAAGTAGGTCATGAATTAATCAAAGAAGAACAAGAATTAAATCACGAGGAAAAGGCATTGTTGGACTCTTTCAGACGCGTATTGGACGTATCTGCCAAGAATAATGTGTTGTCTACGTTTTTCTCCGAACTCGAAAATTCAGTTGAAGCTCTATTCAGATTAGATTACTCCCGAAAATCAGAAATCCCCGAACTACTAGAAAGTGAAGAGAATGATTTATTGAATTATATAGTTATGACCGTAGACATGATCCGAGAACGACTCGGTCATTCGGTTGTTTCGGGAAAGGTTGTACGCAACGTGATGGGAAGAATTTCGGATGTAGGCGTTTTAGTAACAGATGAGAAAGGAGAGATACGTTTCGCCAACGACAAAATAGCAGAACTCTTAGATAGGCCCTATGATGAGCTTATTGGAGACTCCATAAAAAATTATTTAACTGCTGAGAATACTTTACTCGGGCTTCATGCAAGCGATAGAGTTGAAGGTATCGAAATTCAGCAAATTATCGTTCCCTCAGTGGAGGGTGAAATTGACGAATGGGTGTATACCTTTTCGGAAAAATCAGACTGCGATCTGAAAGTGGAGCGAATGGCTGAAATTCGTGAAGTGATTGACGAATTGTCCGTATGCGACACATCCGATCGACAACGATTGGCCGTGTTATTGGACGTTCTCAAAACAAAGTTTTCAAAAATTGAAGAACTAACCATCCCAGCTTCGGCGCTGGTGAAGTCTGGTTCCAATTTACGCGAACTAATTGATGAGTGTTTGACACAGTTCAATCAAGACGATCAGGAAATCGACATTTTGTTGGACGCGAAAGACAATATCGTCTATTACGGCGATGACAAACAGCTCAAAACAATTATTGTTCAAATGCTAGACTGCGCACGCGAGAATTTGCTTGCTTCTCCACGTTTATCGAAAATGGAGATTGTAGTAAGTAGTTTTCAGCATTACTTGCTTATTGCCTGCTTAGACAATGGTGCTATCGTTTCGAATGATAACCTGGTGCAAGAAATGCGTTCGGCTGTGGAAGCAATACAGGGAACACTCGAGTTGAATTCCGGTAGATTAGGCAACAATCTAAGTATTATATTGCCTGTTTGATCGCTTCGAGCATTCCGTGTGATTCCTATGATTTACCGAACGTTTATCAACATGCGTTCACGTTTGTGAATTGACCTTGATTCGCTGTACAAGTTAAGCACTGATAAATTGTAATGGTCTTTCATTTGAATCATCGAAATCTGCGGAATTCCTATAGCTCCAAACTTCTGTTTTACTTCAGAAGCAGTGAACCCAAGATAAATCCTGTCGCAATTAAGTTCTTCAGCACGTAATCGAGTGCGATACAAAATTTGCTTGTAGATATCATGGGTTTTCAAATAGTTGTAGTCGAAACCTAGCAAAATACCGTTGTAGTACTTTTCATTGATGTGACTAAACGTGATCCCCACAACTTTGTCTGATCCGTCATCTGTTTTAAGTGTATACTCGATTACTTCGAAACTCGGATCATTCAGCATTTCCGTGAATAACTTGATGGGTTGTGCAAAGCTATTTACTTCGAAACTCGCATTTTTCACCTGAGAATAAAGTTCATACCATCGATCAAGCTCACTTTTATCGTATTCTGTTACGATGCGCGTTTTGAAAGCATCGTGATGCTTGAATATACCCGTTTTGAGGTATTTACGCCTCTTAGCGGGAATCGATTCCATGTACTTGGCAAACGGGTTCGACTGAATACCATAAACGATATTTGTATCGGGAAGATTCACTTTCAAGAAACCTTGATCCATGAAGAAATCAGTTAATTCATCGTCATCGGAGTGGAAGTCCCTGAGCCAAACAGCATTTGCATCTGCTTGCTCTTGAATTTCCCAAATTTGATCAAGTAGAGTGGTAAGAGCAGTGGTCCAATCTGTCCGATTTCGATCAATGTATAGGTGATTTCCTTCCGTAAGGAGTGATCCCATTACCAAGGTTTTTGAGCATAAGTAGTAATTGTCTTCCTTTCGTAGTTCTTCAATTTGATTCGAAACACCTGAGGCAGAGAGCATATCGTCTTTAACCATTGCAAGTGTGAAGAATGTAGCGGCGACAGCTTTTCCAGTAGTATCCTTTAAAATCAAGTAGTGGAAATCCCAGTTGTTTTCTACAGCATCATTAGAAGAGAAGGTGCGCTCCAACAGTCGAATTCCGGCCCAATTCATCGTGATTTGGTTCGACATGAGAGAATTCCAAAGTGACTCATCAATTTCGTCAATAGACTGTTTATGAATGACTTCAAATCCATTTTTAGAGCGTTGAATCACAGGTTGTACTTCCTGTTTCTTTAGTTGGAAGTGAGGAACGTGTTTGAAAGCACGATAGATATCGCTGAGTGTTCGATTTTCGTCTTCTAGTGCCCGCGGGAAATGATACGCGAGAATGTTGCAAAGCTTCTCAATATCTTCCATTGTATGGTGCAGTGTAATGGTGAATCGCAGACCTGTACAGGTTTCAGGAACAGCTGGGAATACACCTAAATTTACGAAACATCCATCGTTGATCACACGCTGTACCATGTTGTATCCGACCCTAACTAATCCTAGTCCAACATAAACAATTGGAGAGTCAACATTGGACACAACAGGTAAATCATGTACTTCTTTTAGCAGGTAATGACAGTAGCGCAAACGATCTTTGAGTTTTCGCTGTCGTTCGTATATTTCTTCGGATAAATGAATACGCGCCGAGGCTATTCCTGCTCCGATTACTGGAATTTGATGTCCTCCTGAGAAGATAAAACTACCTCCACAATTTTTTACTTTATGATAAAGGTCTTTGTCTTTGAAAAAGAAGGCACCACCACCAGCACCGTACGCTTTGTTGAGAGAGGTTGCCAGAATCATTTTGGGATGGAAGTCCACTTGACTCAAAATAACTCCCGTTCCATTCTTTCCAGCAATACTCATTCCATGAGCATCATCCGCGTAAAGATGAAAATTGTGGTGGCGATCCAGCATTTCGACCAATTCCTTCATCGGTGCAAAATCACCGTACATGCTGTACACGCCATCAATCATGTACCATATTCGGTTGTACTGATGCTTCAAACTCATGATTTTCTTTTCAAGTTCGTCTAGTTTGTTGTGACGAACGATTTGAACATCAATGCCTTGAGCTTTCATTTTTGTAACTGCGTCCTGCACACTTGCGTGAACTTGTTGGTCGAGAATAATTAGATCTCCAGGGTCCACAACCACAGGAATAACGGCATGGTGTCCTAAAGAAACAGATGTTGATGTCACGACGTGCGCATCAAACATTTCCTCTAATAGTGACTCCCATTCAGTGTACAGGGTGTTCGAGAGATAGCTTCGAGAAGATGAAAATTGAACGCCATATCGTTGTATGGCATCAATAGCACCTTGCTTCAACCGATCATCCATTTCGAGCCCTAAGTAAGAGCAGGAGCCGAAATTGATGAGCTCTTGACCGCGTACATGAACCGTCCTGCCGTTATAGGTGTAATCCTCCGTGCGAAGTTGGAGAACGTTACGAGATACACCCTTGCTAATGATCTCGTTCACCGTATTTAGCTTCTGATTCGATTTGTGTTTTGTCATAATTTTCGTTTATGATTTGGTTACTATAGAATAGCGATTTAACATTATTGATTGCTATTTCAAAATATATTTTTTTTAAACAATCTGTTACAAAAGTGTATATTGTAGGAAAAAAACTAGAAAAGATAATGTCGAACATTCGTAATTACCGTGAATGTCCCTATGCTGAAACTTGGTTGGAAGACGGTATAACTGTACAAAAATACAAGAAGGGTTTAAGAGTGAATTTCGAAGTTGCTAAAATATTAGTGAACGAGCGTTTAGCTGTTACTGAAGGCGTTACTCGTCCAGGTTTAGCAGACATCAGTGGGCTGTATTGGACAACCGACTCTAAAGCCATGAAGTTTCTCAGTTCGCCAGAAGCAACAAAACTCGTGAGTGCAGGAGGTTTCTATATCTCAAATTTTGCACAACGTATGGCGATGCGTTTCTTTCAGAGTGTTTCCAAAGAGCCACCTATTCCCACAAAAATATTCGATAACCGTGAGGCAGCCATGGAGTGGTTGAAACAATTTACACTTGAAAAGTTGAATTAGTTCAATGTTGATTATTTAACAAGAAAAAACTCTGGAGTTAAAAAAAAACTTCCAGAGTTAGTGAACTTGAACTGTTTAGGCTGCAACTATAACAGGCATGACGCTTGCAGAGTTTCATGCACAGAGAGAGCCAATGTTCTTTTTCTAAGCAAACTTGAACCAAAAAAAAAGTTGCTTCGAGGGTTGTGGTTTGGTGTATATCTTTTCCGTTGCATCCTACGAGATAAAAGTAGGTGATCTGAATAGTTCCTGCATAGGTAAAAATACCTGATTTACGATTTTACAAAGAAAAAAGACGACATTTTGATGTCGGGATTAACCGAAATTTCTACGCCTTAGAGATTCATTTTTGAAATACATTCTAGGATACTATCTTGCCAATGTTCATCTTTCAGGATGAATTCTGATACCCCTTCAAGATTTAATGTGAGAGCCGTATCTACATCAATATTAGAGCTTATCATCACAACTTTACTTTCTTCGAGATGTCCTTTGAGTTGATCGAGAGTGCGCGTTCCTAATTCCCCATTCAATTGATAATCCATAAAAATGATGTCCGGTACACCATGTTGCTTGGCATATTGCGCAAATTCTGTTGCAGAGGATAAGCGTGTGACGGAATGCTTCTTCTGGGAGGGAAGGTTGTTTAGAATCATCATTAACTGAAACGAAAATAATTCATCATCTTCCAAAATGACAATTTGTTTGGTGCGAGATGATTGTTCAGGAGAGAAAAACTGAATGAATTTCCAAAAAGGATTACCCGTAGCTTTCGATTTGATACGCGCATCAAGAATGGGTTGAAGACCGTTTTCATCCTGGTTCCGTTTGTTGACAACATAGTCTACACCTTTCTGAATCGCTTCGGTAATTTCGTTTAGTTGAAACACACTCGACATGAGCACCAATGTGCTTTGAGGTGATTTTTCTTTGTAGAATTCAATAACCTCCAATCCGTTTAATCCGGGAAGTTGGTTGTCCAAAAAGATGATGTCGGGTTTTTCTCGTGACAGGTAATAAGAACCGTTTTCTGAATTCTCTGAGATAAAGACTCTTGCGACTTTTTCTTTCAGCCATCGTTCCATTTGACGTGCAAAAATCATTTCATCATCGATAATCAATACCTTTAAATCACTTCGCTTCATCGTCTAAATTTCATTTATCATTTGATGTAAATACTGAATAAACCGATGGGCTAGTTCGATGGATTCATCGAGAGCACTTTTCTGAACTGTTTTTTGAAGTGCGTCGGAAATTTCAACACCTCGAGTGAATTTTAGTGTAACCAATGTTGTGGTCAGAAAATGCGCTTTTTTCCCAATGCTTTCAATATCTTCTCTTGAAATTGATTCGGATAAATCACGGATGTCGTGTGGGATACGCTTTCGAAGAATTCGTTCAAACTCGTCCACGAGTTCATTTCCTTCCTTGAACCTAAGCTCCATAAGAATAGCCTTGAAGTCGTCTTTCACACCAGTAGTTTGTTTCACAAATATTGTTTATTGCTCAGTGCATTCGTGGGGTAAGGTCGAAGTTTAAACAGTGAACATAGATGAATTGATGGACCTGTTTTTTTACAAGGGCGAAAAGTTATAAAAAAATAATGCACATCAGTGTCACGAAAGTGATCGTTCGATTAATCGACATAATCTTCCGATATATTGAATGTTTGTGCTCTTTTTGAACCGTATTGTTTATCGCGGAAGTGCTTAAAAGCGTTATCTTTACCTAAGTGATTAATATCAAGAAAACATGCGATTAATTGTTGATAGTGGCTCAACCAAAAGCGACTGGGTGTTGTTGAATGGAAATGAAGAACACCATTTCGAAACCATGGGCTTGAGTCCCTATTTTCATACGGAAGAATCGGTGAAAGCAGCGATAATCAAGAATTCCGATTTGTATGCAACGCGGAATGAGGTGAGCGAAATTTTTTTCTATGGAACCGGTTGCTCCTCTGATGGAATGAGAGCAATTATTCGAAATGGAGTTAAAAGCGTTTTTGAAAAGGCAGAAGTAGAGGTAGATCACGATTTGATGGCGTGCGCTGTGTCTACTTACGAAGGTGAACCTGCAATTTCGTGTATTTTAGGAACAGGTTCAAATTCGTGCTTTTTTGACGGGAATGACGTGATCAAAGTTGTTCCTTCGCTTGGTTATGTGTTGGGAGACGAGGGGAGTGGAGCCTATTTCGGAAAACAATTCGTTCAGGCCTTGCTTTACGGACAAGTTCCAAAGGAAATCAGTGATTCGATTGCAGTAGATGTTAGTAAGGAAGAAGTGCTTCGCCGAGTGTACAAAGAACCGAATGCAAATACCTACTTGGCTTCATTCATGAAGGTCGTGTTCCAGTTCGCTGATCACCCATTTATTCAACAGATGATCAGCAGTGGATTTGAAGAGTTTGTGCGCATCCATGTGTGCTGCTACGAAAATTACCAGAACTACAAGGTGCATTTCATTGGATCAATTGCGAAGCTATTTCGAGATCAACTCGATCAGGCGTGTCGAAAGTATAATGCGCAACTCGGAAATGTGATCCAAAAACCGATTGATGGTTTGGTGAGGTATCATTTGGAAAGAGTTTAGGACGTTGTTTGTGGAGCTATAGATATTTCTCTAGCCAACTGGCGCACAGTTTCATCACTTCTTTTCTATGTTCACTTAATCCGTGTGATCCAGCTTCAAATCCCTTGAATTGTACCGTCATTCCAAGTGACTTCATTCGATTACTCAAGGCTTCCGCTTGATCGTACTTCACATGCGTATCATCCTTTCCATGAAGAATCAAAAAGGCCGTTTTTGAGGACAGCTCCTCTGTCCATTCAATAGCAGAACGTGCTGCGCATTCAGCTTTTCTATTCGTTTCAAAGTTGGGAATTCGCTCGATACAAACATCGGTGATTTGTGGATGATATTTCATGGTCATTTCTAAGTCGGAAATGCCTCCAATGGTTATGACCGCATCGATTTTATCACCGAGTGTTTTGCTCACCAAATAGTTCATCATGCCTCCGCGACTGATACCGAACAGTCCAATTTTGGAGGTATCGGCTTTTTCTAGATCGGACAAACTTTCGATGAGATTGAGTACATCGTTGACGTCTTTGCCGCCAAACTCATCTTTCCCTTCGCTGTAAGTCGTTCCCCGATAATTCGACGCGACCACAACGTACCCATGAGAGGCGAGTAAGGCCATTTGTTCTACAGCGGTAGCCATAATCAGTTGTCCCAAATCACCATTTCCACCACGATTGTACACGATGCAAGGATAGGTCCCAGGCTGTTTGGGTTGAACAACATATCCCGTTATGAACAATCCATCACTGAGATGAGCCATCGAATAAATCTCGACATCTTCTAAATACGTAAACAATTCGGGGTGATGCTCCACCTTGTGCGCAATGGGCGTCTTCCGATAGTCTGCCTCTATCAATTTGATGGTTTCACCTTCTGCAAAACTTCCGTAATCTTGCTTGATTTCTTCCAAGTTTCGAGGTGATGAACAACTCAAAACGAGACATCCAAGGAGTAGACTGAACACATACTTCATATCGCTTTTTTTTGACGAAAGATGAAGTACAATTCAGGTCCAATCGTCCGAAAACGCGTTCTCGGACTTCTTTTTTGAGAAAAACTATTTCTTTTCTGGGCCAGACATCAAGGAGGAGATGACTTGGGTGTTCGGGAATCGATCGAAAACAATTTTCAAGAAAACGGTAATCGGGATCGACATAATTAAACCAGGAACTCCCCAAATGAAGCCCCACAACATCAACATGACCAAAACGGTAATGATGTTCACAGAGAACGTTCGACCCATCATCACGGGCTCAATAATTCCACCGAACAAGACTTGTACTGCCGTAATTGCGAGAATGAAAAAGAGAAGTGTTCCTGTTGAATCGATCTCCACCAAGGCGAAAATGGTGAGCATGACCACCGAAATCACAGAACCGATCATCTGAATAAAGTTGATGAGGAAGGCAAATAAACCCCAGAAAATCGGGAAACTGACGTCGAAGGAGTAACAGGCTATGGTGAAGCCGACGCCCGTTAGGAAACTCACTACAAATTTCACTTTCACAAATTTCAGAATGTCATTTTCAATTTTTGCAAAGGTCTTGATGGATGCGTAGCGCTGTTTGAATAGCGTTTTACTCATAATTGTTTCCAAGTTAATGGACTCGGTGAGCAGCAAAATCACGAAGAAAAGCGTCATTAAAGCGGTAGAAATACCGGATTGAATTCCCTTGAATGTGGAACCGAAACTGTCGAGCGATTTCCCTTGAAAGTAATAATTCATCATGCCTTCATCTTCAAGGCGTTCGATTCCAAAAAATGCTTCAACGGTTGAAACAACATTCGTTAGTTTCATTTCAGCTTTTTCCATAAACTCGGGATCGGCAGAGAGAATTTCCTGACTTGAGAGCTTCACAACCTCACCACCTAATTTCAAAATAACTCCCATAATGAGAATGATCGCAACAATAGAAAGACTCTTTGGGATTCGTTTGTTTTTGAACCAACGCATAAGTGGCAAAAACAACAAAGAAATGAACATCGCCATCACCAAGGGAATGAAAATAAAATCAAGTGTTTTCAATAACCAAAAAATCAGTGGAATAACGATGATTAGTAGTAGCCTATTCGTGGTTTTTAAAGTATCCATGCGTGTAGCGTAAAAAATGATGCTCTGTGTGAGGGTTTATTGGTCGGCAAAGGTAGCGTTTTCAGGGCGAATCTTTGCCGAAGGAAATGAGATAATGTAAAAAGTGAGGATTTCTAGTTGTTTTCTGCCGTGTTTTCTGCCTTTTTGAATGCTATTGGTGTCATTCCGACATGTTTACGAAATACAGCATTGAAGGTTGATTTTGAGTTGAAGCCAGCTTCTAACGCGAGTGCCAGTATCGTCCATTGATCTTTGGATGGATCGCGTAAATCCTTTTTTACTTGAGCCACGCGAAAGGAATTGATGTAGGAATGGAAATTCGTTTCTCCCTCACGATTGATCACTTGAGAGAGTTCGCGCATGGGGATGGAAAGGTGCTCGGCCAATTTCTTCAAATTCAATTCGGGGTCTCGGTAAAGCGATTCGCGTTCGATTTTATCCGATAGATCCGCCAGGCTGATTCGAGCTTGAGTTGCTTTCTCCTCTTTTTCGTGTTCAATTAAATCAATCACAGGACGCTGCGTGTACATTCCGTTGTAGAGAAAAAATAGGATGAGCAAAACAAAAACGTGAAGGAAACCGAGTTCAATCACTTTATAGCTGCTTATCAAAAAGATGATCCAAGAAATGCCCCAAATGAAGCCGCAACTGAAGATGGCGAACAAAATGGATTTCATCCAGTTCAACTTTAATCCTGCTAGGTTCGAATATTGATTTTCTATCCGCGTAGCATTTTGGTTTAAGGATCGAATCAACAAAAATCCGTAGAGAATTGCTTGCGCAAGAAAAATGAACTTGAAAAGATTCGCTGAAAAATGGAAGGCATCACTTTCCGAAAGTGGCGTGAAGCGAAGCAATTGAAAAGCAAAGTGCGCAAAAAAGGGGAGAAGGTGTAGGAATTTACGCGTTTCGATGTTGAGTACACGATTCACGTAGAAATAGAGAAGCGGAAGAAAGAGCAGGAGGTAGGAATAAAGAAAAGGATTGAATTGATCGATCAGTTCCCAATTTGCGATGGCAATTAAATACACGCGGAAATAGGTGAGTGAAATCACCAAAAATAAAAGTGCGCCAAAAAAGTAGGAGTTTACTTTGTGGACTTTCGTCATCAATCCAAGTGCGAAAAGAAGCGAAACAATGGTGATGGTCCCGATAATTAATTCCATGTAGTGGTTTGAGCGATTGGTTTAAAGTTAAGATTTAAACGGAGAACCGTCTCGTTTGCTATTTCTCGAATCGCTCGTGGTAATCAAAAAATACGGGAATGATGATTTCTGTTCTAACCGAATTATTTTGGAGGTTTTTTCCAGGAGTCAATGGAGGGAAGTTTTTCAAAATACGTTCTGCTTCTTTCTTAAAGTAGGGAGCAAGGCTCGTATCTTCAATACGGATAGATGACATGGTTCCATCTGCTTCAACCATGCATTTTGCATACACAATCGCACTTTGTTTCAGCTTTTTTGCTTTGGATGGAAATTGCATTTCTTCTTGAATGTACGGTTGCATTTTGTTGTATCCACCTGGAAATTCAGGATGTTGCCTCACTTCCTCATTGAGATAATAACCGCGTTGTTCAACTTTCTGTTCTCGCTTTTCGTTTGAGTTGATCCAAGTGAAATACAAGGCTTCATCGAAAGGAATGATTTCTCCTTTGGGTAAACTTGCTGAATACTTCACATTTACAATTTCATGATTTTTGGTATCCTTTTGATACAAAGGATAAAATGGTGATAGTTCGATGTCGTGCAATTCTCGAAGCTCTTTTCCGCTTGAATCAATTAGACTCCATTTTTCGTCGTGTTGTGCCAAGACAATGGGAAGCTCAGATAGAATGATTGTGTCATATTGCACGGGAAGAAAGGTCACACTATCTTTTTGAAGTCCAACTTTATCCCCTTGTTGAATAAGACGCCATTGTGAAAGTTTTCGTAATTGTCTTCTACGGTTGTAGCCCATGTCAATAGGCGGCGTTAGTAAAATAGACTCTTCTTCCATTTTCTTTGCAGGGCGAATGGATTCTTCTGAAATACGTTCATTTTGTTTGTTGATGCGGTAGCGCATGCCATTTTTAGTCACAAGGGCGTTGTTATCCGCAAAAAAGCTAAATGCTTCGTCGTACATAAACGGAATAACAGTTTCATTTTTCTCGTTGATATATCCCCATTTTCCGTTTTTTTTGGCAGGGAGCGGACCATAACTCATCGAGTGACCGATATCGGAATAGTTCGGAGGAATGATTTGCTTTCCTTCTAGATTTACGGCAGCCCATTTACCGCCTTTTTGGAAGAAAAGAAGCCCTTCGATTTTTCGCATGTTTTCGGCATCAGAAAACAAGGATTTACCGTTCAAGTTAAATCCAAATTGTTTCCCGTCTTTACGTCCGAATATCCAATTTCGATTATCGTAAAGTTCGTCATATGCTGCTGGAACAATTTGATTTCCCGACCAGCTCACAGCACCCAATTTTCCATTATTACTGAAAAAAGCCATTCTCGATCCATACGGCGTTTCGATGTTGTCGTATCTTGCTTCCAAGATGATTCTACCGTTGGTGTCACTCAGCCCGTATTTCTCTCCTTTCCTAAATTTGATGTACTCTGGATAGATGCGTATTTCGTTATACTCAAGAGGGAGAAGTTGTTTTCCCTCGAAGTTGCACAAACCTCGTTTTTGATCCATTGAAAACACAAATAAAGGGTGATATTCATCTTGACGGATACCACTGTAAATGGGTTCTAGAATGATTTCTCCAGAATACAAAGCAATTCCATTCTTGTGACCATCTTTTAGGTAGACATATTTGTCTTTGTTGATGTACAGTTCGGTGTATTTGGGTTCGAGAAGCACTTTTCCATTGACATCTACCATTCCCCACTTATCGTCCTTTTTTACACGTAAATAGTGATGAAGAGGATGTTGAGAATAATCATTGCCTTTGAATTCCGTGTATTCTTCGAGCGGAAGTGCTGTTCCAAAACGATTGTAAACTTTGCTTGCACCGTTTTTCTTCGCTTCGAGAAATGAATTTCGTTGAATGATATAATCGTTGTTGGCAGGAACGATCAATTTACCTTCGGTATCGATGGCACCGAAATAACCTTCATGCCCAAAAACAATGTAGTCTCCTTGAGGAATGATATGTATGTAATCATCATACGATGCGTAAATCACTTTTTCATGTGTACACGATAAGAGTTCCTTTCCTTCAAAGTTGTAAGCGCCTTGTTTTCCGTCCTTTTCAACGTGGATAAAATTGGAGTAGAGGTGCAGGTCGTCGTATTGCACAGGAAGTATGAACTTTCCTGAATGTGTGTAAAGTCCCCACTTGCCATCTTTCTCAACAATAAAAAAGTTCTTCGGATTTGTTGAATGTGTGGAGTGAAGTACGATTTGGTCATATATCGGCTCGATCAACCACGATCCATCAGACAATAGAATACCGTAGGAAGTTGTGTCATTCTTGACGATTTTCGCGCGTGACCAATAATTCTGTCCAAATGAGGAAAGACTAAACAAGAACAATAAAACGGTGAGGAGAAATTTCATAGAAAAACGGATTGAATGCGTTCTTGCAACATGTTGTTGATGCGTTTATTCAGTGTGCCTGACATTTCCGAATAGAGTAGGTACTCGTCCTTGGTCAATAACCCGAGGACCATTCCGCGCAATTCGAGTTTTAAACTCACATCTTTGGAAAATGCCTTTGAAATCAGCTCCTTCTTCTCAAAACCTGAAAGTCCATTTAAACTACGTTTAGTACGATCCAAATAATGATGAAAGTAGGCGAGAATCACGTCGTGTTGAAGTTTCAGAATAGGTCGCAACACCTCATTTTGAAAACGTTCTTCTTTACTCGCATCTTCCTGTGAGCCAATACTTGGTATTTCTGGGCGAATGGATTGTTTCGTTGCTGCTGACATTAATTTGTTCTTTTGTTGATTTATGGTTCTGCTTCCCGATTGTTTCCTAAAACCAAAAAGAAGACTCCAAGCCCAAAAAGTACTGTTCCAACGATTAAACCAATCAAGGCGCCTCCCATCACGTACTTAACGAACAAGAAAGATACGTATAAGACCAAAACGAGAAGCACAATAAATGCTAAGAGCCAAAACCATTGAGAGATGGCAACCAAATCAAAGAAGAAGTTGAGCCATGCGGCACCGTTTCCACTTCCATTGGCTGCGAATGCTCCAGCCGAAACCGTCAAGGCTCCGAGCAAGAGGAAGATTCCGAGAAACAGGAACACTTTTCCCATTGTTTTGAGAGTCGAAGGACTTATTCGCCAGAAAAGAGGAGTGGATGCAGAAGTATTCTTTTTCGTCGTTTTTTGCTTGGTGGAAGAAGGGGTAAAGTGAGCAATTGGAGGCGCAATCGATGGCAATCTAGGAAGTAGCCGTTTCTTCTCTGTTTCCGATACTTGATTTTTTGGTGGTGAATTGATGGCATTGAAATCATCTGCAATTTTAGGCTGATCTTGATCGATGAGTGCCACTTCCTTCGTTGTCAATTGAGTTGTTTCTTTAGAAACTTCTGCTTTTGCCTCGGTAGTTGCAGGTAATGTTTTTTCGGGAGCTTCTGTTCGGTGAAGAGAACGCCATTGAACATGAAATCCTGGTCGGTGAACGCGCTTCGTAATTGTGCAGGACATGAAGAACAGAATGAACGGTAGTATGAGAAATAGTCGTTTCAAATTATTATAGGTATGGTTTAGCGTGCATCAATTTTCGTGCCTTGTCGAAGTTGGATTGAGAAAAAACGATAAAAGTAGTGAATTCCCAAATCTTCATTACCTTAACGACTTCATGAGAAATGGAGCAAGTTGAATCAGATACAGCGAAAGAAATGAGCGAAAATCAGCAGTATGTATGTGACGCGATCGTGAATCAAATCAAAATGGGATTCAAGTCACCAGATGACATTTACGAATACCTAACTGAGATGGTTGAGGATGAGGGAATGGAAGATGAGATTGACATGGATTGGGTCATGGAAACCATCGACAGCGAGTATTCTGCACGTGTAAAAGCATCGGAGGCGGAGTGGAGATATCCAACTGATCCCTATCGATTGGCAGATGCGTTCGAGGAATTACGCTCTTTGGGGATTATTGCGTTGCACAATGCGGGATACACCATTTCGGATGGTGAATCGGATGTTATTGAAATCGAACATGCCTTGCGAGAAGATGGAATTGTGTCGGAGGGATATTGCTTTTACCATGAACAGGATTTGGAGAGGGCGATTGATCCCGATGAACCCATGCTTCATTTGGCATTTCAAAAAATAGACAATTCTGATCCAGAAGTGACAGCAAAAGTGGGAAAAATAATCGTGGAAGTGCTTCAGAAACATCACTTGAATGTCGATTGGAACGGAGATGTGAATAAGCGCATCATTATATCTCCCATTTTATGGAATAAAGTGTACGAAGAAGAGGATATGCGTGATTTTTCATTTGGCAGAGCCTATTACGCAATCATAGAAAATTACAACAAGCATTAGCATAGAAGAAAAAGGATGGTAGATTACAAAACAGTAGAAGAATCACAAGTAAATATGAGTTTACTCATGACTCCTGTTCATTCCAATTTTAGTGGAAAAATTCACGGAGGATACATTTTGGGATTGATGGATCAAATTGCATTTATGTGTGCGTCGAAGCACTCGGGGAGCTATTGCGTAACGGCAAGTGTGAATCGGGTAGATTTTCTCAATCCCGTTGAGGTAGGACAGATGTTGCACTTGAAAGCTTCGGTGAATTACACTGGAAATACGTCGATGGTGGTTGGTTTGCACGTGGAATCTGAGGAAATCAGAACGGGAGAAACCAAGCATTGCAATTCGTCTTATTTCACCATGGTGGCCAAAGATGAAGAAGGTAAGAGCGTCAGAGTTCCTGGTCTAATTCTTGATTCGAAAGAGAAAATTCGACGTTTTGTTCGAGCGGTTGAGCGTCAAGAAAATACCGATACACGCAATACGAATTTCGATCCTTCTGTATTTGAGGTCGATCGGTACGTGCAGTTTTTAATTGGACACAACTTGGATTTACAGTATTCCGAATAAAGGTTACCTTGTTTGTAGCCAAATGACGATTATAACAAAAAGAAGCAATAAACCGATTAATACAGTTGAACTAACGCTTTGTTGAGTTTCCCCGAATGATTTCGAAAGCTTCTTCTTTTGAGTATGATCCGCTGTCTTTTTAATAAAAGGAGGTAATTCTAGTCGAACATCTCTATGAGGAGGAATGTCTTCTCCGAAAAAGACATAGATTTCACTGCCGCTGACATATTCCAAGGGCTGAGGAAGTGATTCATCTAAATTCAGTTCTTTTGCCAATAAAACAGTAATTTTCTGACCATCATCAAATGTTAAAATACAGCGTGATGGAATTTTCCATTCTTCGTTTACGTAAACTATTTTGATATCAGAGAGGGGTCTGGAACTGAATTGAAGCTATCGATCGGTACAATTTATTGAAACGAAATCGCTGTGATATTTTTCAAGTTCAGCTGTTCCTGTCCCAATTTGATGAAAATCTTCATCTTTCCATGCAAGGTGCCATCGAAAACCGTTTGAGAGCTTAATTTCTACCCCCAAATCACAGCAATCAAAACCATCGAATATTACGGGAGATTGAGGATCATTCAATTCGAAATAACTGACATACTCAATGGTGTGTCCAATTGACCCGCGTCGAATGGTATGTTCGATATCTAAACTAATTTATTTTCGTTTTCACGATGAGTATTTTCTGGATAGAACACTCGAATTAAGCTTCCAAAGCAGCACTTTTCGACACGATGTCCTTCGCTATTGCATCCCATAGCTCGATGCGTTTTTCCAAAGCCTTCTTAGAAATGGCGAGTACGTCATCCCATTTCTGCGCATCTTCTCCGCACAATTCTGAAATCATTTCGAGTGCCAGCGGACCGTGTTCGTCACCATCCAATTCGATGTGTCGCTTCAAATAATAGGTCAACTTTGGAAACTGGTTCACACTTCCATCATTCGATTTCTCAATGATTTCAATGAACATATCAGGAATTAAATCTTCTCGACCAAAGGTGAAAGCGGCGGCAATTTTGTGTGTTTCCTGCGTATTGATCACTTCAAAAGTGAAATTCAGGAAGGCTTTTTCTGCTGCGCCCAAGTCTGATTCTGAAATGGTAGTCAATATCGTTTCTAGCGCGTCGAATGAATCCACCAAACGCTCCACTTTTTGGGTGTCTGCGCCCACTTCGTGCATGGCTTCCAAGTACATTTCGTAATGACTTTGGGGAACTTCCTGTTCGTTCACATCGCTTTCTTCTCCCAGTACAATCTCATTGATAAATCGAGCGGTTCGTGCATTTTTTGCTGGCTTCCATGGAAGAGATACACAGGTGAGCTTTTGCTGAAGTGCTTTCACAAGTGACATGAAATCCCATACTGCGTACACGTGTTTTTCCATGAACAATTTCACATCTTCCATTTCGGAAAGAAGCGCGTATAGTTCGTGATGGGTAAGTTGTTTTCTTAAGTCAAGAAGTTGATCTTCGATGTGTTCAATTCGGTTCATCTGTATCCAATTCGTTTTCGCTGTACTACATTCGGAAGCCCCGATGTGCTCGTGCTTTTCTGATTCACTACAAAAATACGGAGTACCCAATGGAAAAACACATTTTTCGTCGAAAACCGTTCAAATCGTGAATAACTTTGGATAAATCGCTTCCTAAAAGTTAAAGTTCACCACGAGGTTAAACTGATGAAAATTCACTTTGTTGAAGGTTTGTGCGTAACTTATGGTTTTGTCAAGAGCTTGTCGATACACATAGAGCAGCCTGAATTCCAATCCTTCGAGTTTCTTTTTGAACGCGTATTTCAAATCTACGTTGTATTGATTGTATGCAGGAATGTTGTATTTGTTATGAGCGTAATCTTGAATGGATTTCATATGATTCCAATGAAGTCCTAGGCTCCAGTTTTTGCGTTCGTAAATGTAACTGAGTGTCGTGGCAGTAGCATGTCCAAATCCTTCGATCTGGCTTCTCGATATAAAGGTATAGAACGGATCGACGCCAATTTCTCGGGGAAAAATGAACTTTCCTCCTTCAAAAACATGACTTGCGCTAAATTGAAGTGTGTGTGCTTTCATCGTATATCCAAGGCGACCACTTAACGCATGTGTTCGCATGGAAGGATCAAAATAGGTGCGTTCGAGAAGTTCATGTCCGCCATGTCGATCAGCGAATTGGTTCAGGTACATCATTCCTGCGTAAAAAGTGGAATCGTCGTAAAAGGGATTGACAAAAAATGTATTGGATACATTCTCAAGGTAATAATTCCATAGATTGAACTCGAAGTGTTTGGGAAGATGGATTTCAGCTCCTGCGATAGCGAGTCCTTTCGTGGAAATGTGGTTGTGATATTCGGCATGAGTTCCGTCGGGAAGGACTCCATTACTAAACAGTCCGATCGTTTCGCTCATCGAATACCAATGAGTGATGGATCGGGGAGAAGCCTTCCAAAACCAACCTCCAAATGCGTCAAATCGTTTTGTACTGTATTCAGCTTTTGTTCCCATGAACACTTTGGGCTTCATTCGGCCATCGTGCATATTCACAATGGGGGTTTCCACTTCCATTTTTCCAAATGTCGCATTCCAATGGTGATAGGTATAATCAATATAAAGTTCTTCCAGTCGATCCAGGTCGGTGTAGTTTCCAGGGTATTCAAGGTCGAAAAGTTGTTGTTCGTAGGAAGAATATTTCCCCACAAGCGAGTCCTTGGCGAGCAGATCATTGGAGAAACCTCTATAAATGAAAAGTCCGTTGATACCCATTTTGAACCCCTTCCACGGTTTTGTTTCGTAGTGAATTGATGCTCCGATGGCATTTGCGTAGTAATCTCTGAGCTGCCCTTGATTGATGGTTGACATCGTGAAATCACGAATTTGCCCGTAGAAATGACCTTGCTTGAAAAATGTGACGAGTTTTTTCGTAGCCGTAGAATCCTCCACGCTTGCCAACGTTGGGAAAGCCAAAGTGATGAGTAGCAGAAGCAGAATTCTTCTCATTTCACCACTAAGTTTATGAGGTAAATCTCACTTAAAACCGAAAGAAACCAAACTGAAGAACGATGATGAGTTCTTCGAAATGAGTGTTTTATAACGGCCTGTTTCATGAATTAACTACTTTCTGCTAAAGTAGAATTCACGAATTTTCTGCACAGTAACGATTGTTACTTATTCTTCATCAGGATTTGAGAGCAATCCGAATGTTTTGAACAAATGAAACAATCCTGGAAGTACAAATACCGACGCAAAGAGAAGTGCTCCAGCCATTGTATTGATGACGCTATCTGGCACGCTATGGTCCATCAGCCCTAGTTCTCCGTTTTGAAACAAAATGAATTGTGGGAACATCGGAATGGCCCACGCACTAAATATCAGGAGAACTTGAGCACCAAGAAGTACTTTGGAGAGATTGGCTTTGTGAATGAGCTTTCTACTCAAGAAAATGAGTGCAGTAGACAACACAATGAAGGTTGGCATCAACCACGATTTAAACAGTAGAGCACTAAAAGCATGATTTTCCCAAAGCGCTACGCCAAATACGATCATTCCTGAGAGCATGACAGCAATGGTCGCTCTATTCAGTTTTTCCTTGAAATAATGATGCTCATCTCCCTGTGTGGATGTCGTGAGGAAGAAAGCGGAAATGTAAGCGAAGAGCGATACTGTGAAAATCCCGATGCTGATAGAAAATGGATTGAACCACGTAAAGACATATAGTTCTATAAAGGTGTACGTAAGTGTTTGTTCTGGCAATACCATACGTCCAGCGAGTAAAGAACCGAATACAACTCCAATCATGAAAGGAGTGAAAACACTAGCCGATTGAAAAATCCGATCGTAGAGCCGTTGCGACTTGTCCTTGTATGCGTCGTAGTGACGAAAAACGAAAGCCGTTCCACGCGCAATGATACCAACGAGTAGGAGGGAGATAGGAATGTGAAGCTGTGTAACGATCACATTGTAGTAAACCGGAAAACAGATCCACATGATCACGATCACCAAGATGAGCCAAATGTGATTGGCTTCCCAAACAGGACCAATAATTCGATAGGCGGTCTTTTTACTGATGGTTTGGTTCTTTTTCCGCGAAAATAGTTCGAGAATTCCAACACCAAAGTCGGCCCCGCCCAACAAAGCGTAGGCAAATGCAGCAAAAAACAAGAAGAATAAAACGATTACTTCCATGATTACTCAGCGTTTAGTTTTTTAATTTGACGATTCATCAACCAGAATACCGTTACGGCTAAACTTGCGTAAATAAGCGTGTAGAGGTAAAAACTGAATTGCATTCCCTGAACAGGAGTTACGGCATCTTTCGTTTTCATGACTCCGTGAATGATCCACGGCTGTCGACCGAGTTCGGTTACAAACCAACCCGCCTCCAGTGCAATGAAACCAAGCGGTGTGGCAGCAATAAACAGCAAGGCAAATAGTTTTTTGTCGCGCCAGGATTTTTTCTTGAATGAGATGAGGTAGAGGAACCCAATGAACATCAGAAAGGTTCCGATTCCCACCATGATTTGGAACGAATAATGCGTAATGGCAACAGGAGGAATTTCATCTTCGGGAAACTCATTCAATCCTTTTACCGTTGCTTTGAAATCATTAAAAGCGAGGAAGGAGAGAGCACCAGGAATACGAATGGCGTAGTCGACTTGTTTTTTCTCTTCATTAACAATTCCTCCAATAATGAGGTCTGCACCATCTTCAGTTTCATAGTGCGCTTCCATCGCAGCCAATTTTGCAGGTTGTCGAACGGCAACGTCTTTTGCGGCAATATCACCACTGATAGGAATCAGTATAGCGGCGATTACTCCAAAAATCAATGCAATTTCGTAAGCTTTTTTGTGCAAGGTTTTCTTATTCTTTCGGTACTGAAACAAGTGTAGTCCTCCAACAGCGAATCCAACGGCGGTGAACGCGGCAAGCGTCATGTGCAGGGCTTGAGAAAACCATGCTTCATTGAAGAGTGCTGCAATCGGGTCGATGTTCAAGAATTCACCATTCACAAAATCAAATCCCGAGGGAGCATTCATCCATCCGTTTGCAGCAACTACTAAAATTCCCGATGTAACTCCCGAAATTCCCACAATGGCACCCGTCCACCAGTGAAACCACTTGTTTTTGATTTTTTTCCAACCGTAGAGGTAAAACCCGAGGGCAATCGCCTCAACGAAAAAGGCCGTTCCTTCCAAGGAAAAGGGCATCCCGATAATAGGTCCCGCGTGCTTCATGAATTCAGGCCAAAGCAATCCAAGTTCAAATGAGAGCATGGTACCAGATACGGCGCCTACCACAAAAAAGATAGCCACACCGTTTTGCCACACCTTTGTAAGTTTGAGGTAGATTTCATCGTTCGTTTTGAGGTATTTGTAATGCGACACCATCATGAAGTAGGGCATCACCATTCCGATGGCGGCAAATACAATGTGAAAAACCATTGAGGTAGCCATTTGCAATCGGGCAGCAAGTAATTCTTCCATTTTTAATTTTTTTGTTTTACAAAAAAGGGAAGCCTATTCGACTTCCCCTTCGTAACTTAAACACTTATGTTGTCGTTGTAATGATCATATCAGGCATTTATTCTTCCGGTTGCACAACTAACGAAGGATTTGGCCTTGCTTCCCAATCCATTATGCTCGTTTGACGGTGGATAACCGATTGCCGTTAACTTTTCCTTGACAGTCGTGACGGTTCCATTATTCGCTAATTGAACATTCACTGTAGCTGTTTTCAGATCAACTTCAACATGCTTTACCTCTGGAAGCTCCTGCAGCTTTTTTGTAATTGAAGCTGCACATCCTCCACACTTTAAATTCTGAACTTCTATTGCTTCCATGATTTAATTTTTTACGTGTATGGAACAACTTCACCGTCCCATTCCAACATGCCTCCGAGTAAGTTGTAGGTATCAGCGAATCCTGCCTGGTCCATAATTGAGCAGGCTTGAGCGCTTCTTCCACCACTGCGGCAGTAAACGTAATATGTTTTGGATTTATCTAACTTTTGGAGTCCATCCATAAAAGCAGCACTGTCTAAAAAGTTCAAGGTTTCTGCATCCTTTTGAACTCCGTCTTGCCATTCTTCGGGTGTTCTCACGTCAAGAACAACTGAATTCGGCGATCCAACTAATTCTTTCCATTGAGATTTATCTACGTTTTTCATGCTTGATTAATTTTTACAGTGTTGATGGACAAACATACGCACTTACGGGTGCATTTGTCGATTTGATTGCTCCAAATCCTCCCAAAACATCTACGATGTTGTGAATTCCTCTTGATTTCAAGATGGACGCAGCGATAATTGAACGGTAACCACCTGCACAATGAACATAATTCGTTTCATGATTTGCGAATGCCGCCAAATGTTGGTTGATTTCGTCCAAAGGTGCGTTCTCTGCGTCGATAACGTGTTCAGAAAGGTATTCAGATTCCTTACGAACATCCATCACGTCGATGTCTGATTTCGCTTTCAATTCAGCAAATTCCTCCGCTGAGATTGTTTTGATTGAGTCTGTTTCTTTCCCCGCTGATTTCCACGCTTCAAATCCTCCTTCGAGGTATCCGATCACGTTGTCAAATCCAACGCGCGACAAGCGAGTGATTGTTTCTTCCAATCTTCCATCAGGCGTTACCAACAAAATGGGTTGTTTCACGTCTTTAATCAACGCTCCAACCCAAGGGGCAAATCCACCATCGATTCCGATAAAGATTGAGCGCGGAATATGACTTTTGGCGAATTCACTTTGGTGTCTTACATCCAAAATTACTGCTCCCGTTTCGTTTGCTGCTACTTCGAATTCTTCTGGATTCAAGGCATTGTCTCCTTTTTTCAAGACATCCTCAAAGCTTTCGTATCCTTCCTTGTTCAATTGAACATTAAGCGGGAAGTAGGCTGGAGGAGGAAGGAGTCCGTCAGTTACTTCCTTAACGAACTCTTCCTTGGTCATATCTGCTCTCAACGCGTAGTTGTTTTTCTTTTGATCTCCAATAGAACCTACGGTTTCCTTGCTCATGTTTTTTCCACATGCAGATCCGGCACCGTGTCCTGGATACACAATTGTATCGTCGGGCAAGGTCATGATTTTCTCTCTCAAACTGTCGAACAGTGTTCCTGCCAACTCTTCCTGCGTCATGCTTGCTGCTTTTTGCGCCAAATCAGGTCTTCCAACATCTCCTAGGAAAAGGGTGTCACCACTAAAGATGGCATGTTCTTTCCCGTTTTCATCCAAAAGCAAGTAGGTGGTACTTTCCATGGTGTGTCCAGGTGTATGGAGCACACGGATTTTCACCTTTCCTAATTCAAATTCCTGGTTGTCTTCGGCCACGATGCAATCAAAGCTTGGATGAGCGTTTGGTCCGTAAATGATCGGTGCTCCAGTTTTTTCGGCGAGCGTCACGTGTCCTGAAACGAAATCCGCGTGGAAGTGCGTTTCGAAGATGTATTTGATTTTTGCTCCGTGACTTGTCGCCATGTCGATATAGGATTGCACTTCACGCAATGGATCAATAATGGCTACTTCTCCGTCACTTTCGATGTAATATGCTCCTTGAGCGAGACATCCAGTATAAATTTGTTCTATTTTCATTCTAAAGTTTTGTTACTACGTTATTCAATTTTTCAATCGAACAGTGGTTTAGAGTAAGGTTGTAGGACAAACATATTCAGTTTTTTCCACTTCAGTGTCTTTTAGCGCGGAAAATCCTCCTCGTACGTCTGCGAAGTTGTCCCATCCTCTTTGTTTCAAGATAGAAGATGCGATCATACTTCTGTATCCTCCTGCACAGTTAATGTAGAAGAATGTGTCTTTTGGGAACGATGCAAGGTGATCGTTTATTTGGTTTAATGGGATGTTGATCGCGTTCACTACGTGTTCAGAATCGTATTCGCTTTTCTTGCGGATATCGATGAGTGTAGCATCGTTTACTGCGGCGAATTCGTTGGCATCCACACGTTGGATTGTATCTACATCTTTTCCACTGTTTGCCCAAGTTTCATATCCTCCCTCAAGGTAACCAATTACGCCATCATATCCAACACGCGATAGGCGTGTTACGGTTTCATCAAGACTTGCTGGATCAACAACGAGTAGGATGGTTTGCTTCACATCTGGAATCATTTCTCCGACCCATTGAGCGAAGTTTCCATCCAAACCAATGTTGATTGAGTTCGGAATGAATCCTTTGGCGAAGGTTTCAGCATCGCGGACATCTAATACAAGTGCATCCGTTTCGTTCGCTGCTGCTTCAAACGCTTCTGGTGTCATGGAAACAAAGGCACGTTCCTTCACATCGTCGAGGCTGTCATACCCTTTGATGTTCATCAATACGTTTTGTGGGAAGTAAACAGGGGGAGTTGTAAGTCCTGTCAACAGTTCAGAGATAAACTCTTCTTTCGTCATATCTGGACGAAGTGCATAGTTTGTCTTCTTCTGGTTCCCCAAGGTGTCTGTTGTTTCCTTGCTCATTTTCTTTCCACAAGCAGATCCCGCACCGTGGTTTGGATATACGATCAAATCATCGCTCAACGGCATGATCTTGTTACGAAGAGAATCGAACAAGTGTCCGGCTAACTTCTCTTCCGTCAATTCAGAAACAACGTGCTGTGCCAAGTCTGGACGACCTACGTCTCCAATAAACAAGGTATCTCCAGTGATGATTCCGTGTTCTTTTCCATTTTCATCGATGAGCATGTATGTGGTACTTTCCATAGTGTGACCGGGAGTATGAATCACTTTTACTTGGTAGTTACCGACATTAAAGATTTGACCATCTTCAGCCGTTGTTGCTTCGTATGCTGGTTTTGCACCAGGTCCGAAAACGATTTCTGCGTTCGCTTTCTTTTGAAGGTCCAAATGACCAGAAACGAAATCTGCGTGGAAGTGAGTTTCGAAAACATACTTGATTTTTGCATTGTCTTTCTCTGCTCTTTCTAGGTAGGGGCCAACCTCTCGTAATGGATCAAAAATAGCTGCTTCTCCATTGTTTTCAATGTAATACGCTGCGTGAGCTAAACATCCGGTATAAATTTGTTCTACTTTCATCTTGATATATTTTAATGTGAATTATTGCTTTTTTAACTTGAGATAAAATTACTGTCTTGTCGGTGGCTATACAGTAACATTTGTTACTATTTCGAAATGATCTTCGTCAGTTTTTTAGAGGATTTCCTTCAGTACAATGTACACGCCCATGAGCAGTACAAACCATCCAAAACCTTTCTTGAGTTTTTTCCCGTCGATGAATTTGTTCAGGTAGATTCCGATGAAGATTCCCAAAATGGAAAGTCCAGTGAACGATAGAAGGAATACCCAGTCGATGTCAAAATTTTGAATGTCGCCAGTAAACCCAATCAACGACTTAATGGCGATGATGAGTAGGGAAGTGGCCACCGCTTTCTTCATTGGAAGTTTAGCGAGTAGTACCAAGGCTGGGATAATCAAGAATCCACCACCTGCACCTACAATTCCTGTGAGCAACCCAACGACTAATCCTTCTACAACAATCATCGGATAATTGTATTCTATTTCTTGTTCTTCTTCTGAGGTATCTTTTCGTCCTTTAATCATGAAGTAAGCGGCAATTACCATGATCAACGCGAAGAAGATCATGATTCCGATACTTTTTGTCACCTCAAAATCACCTACTGAGAAGAGATGTTCTGGTATGGCTGGAACCAGAAATTTTCGGGTTAAGAAAACTGCGGTAAAAGCGGGAATGGAGAAAATGATCCCTGTTTTGAAATCGACCATTCTTTTTTGAGCATTTCGAATCGCTCCAACCAATGCCGCACTACCTACCACAAACAATGAATATGCGGTGGCAAGCACAGGATCTATTCCAAGAATGTATACAAAAATAGGAACGGTCAAGATTGATCCGCCTCCTCCAATTAGTCCGAGCACTACTCCGATAATTACTGCTCCAATGAATCCTAAAATTTCGATCATGTTAAATTCGTTTGGTACAAAGTAACACAGGATTCGATCGTTTGGCAGCAACAAATGTTACCTAAGAAATTAGGTTGGTAGGAAGAGAATTTGGATTGTAATTTCCGTTAGACCAGTATAAATGGCGCACGTTTTGAAACGCGCCTCCTTTAGACGACGGATGTGCCAATTATTTTTGCAGCAATACTAAAAAAAACAAGTAAAATGCAAAAACCACTATTAATTCTCGCAACCCTATTTATGTTCTTCTCTTGTCAGAAAGAGGTCATTGAGCAAAATCAAGTAGAAGAGGAAATTGAATTCGTTGAAAAAACGGGCTTCCTTCATGTTGATGACGAAACAAACTGTAACGGGTATACCCACATGACGCCTTCAGGTGACGGTGTTACAGGATCATTTGAGCTAGCGACTACGTTGTACCTGTATCAGCCAAGTGATTTTGGATGTAATTATGTTCGTTTCACAGGGAATTACAACAAGAGTACACAGACGCTTTCAAATGTAAAAGCCCATTACTACAAGAGTTATATTTACGCTGGAGAGGTGCGTTACAAGTATCAAATCAGTTCTGCCGATATGTGGTGGTATAAACGCAATGGTACGAATGAATACCGATTGGCGTTCAATATGGATAAGATTAGCGAAAGAGGAGGAGAATCGGATGGTGTAAACTCAGGATGGTACCCAAATACAGATCCTGATGCAGGAGATTCAACGTATATTCCAAGTTACTCTTCAGGAGCAGATTACGGTGTTTTCTCTGTGGTCAGTGAAGGCAAGTACATTGATTTTGTGGTAGAATAGAAGTTAACCAAATCTATCAAGAAGGGGCTGTCTCAATCGGACAGCCCCTTTTTTGTATCGTTCATTCCTTTTACCGATGGAATCAGAATTCGATGACCATGATTTTGTTTCTTCCGAGCTCGATTAGACCTTCATTCTCCAAACTTTTCAGAAGTCGGGAGATGACCACGCGTGAGGTATGTAAGTCATAGGCAATGTCCTGATGAGAAATATCGAGAACGGTTGATTTCCGGATGATTACTTGATCTTTGAGGTATTTGAACACGCGATCGCCCATGTTGGTGAATGCCAGACTATCGATAGCTTCCAATAGCTCATTGAAGCGACTGTCATAGCTTTGAAAGACGAAAGCCATCCACGTAGGATATTTTTTCATCCATTCTTTCATTTTTCCAATAGGAACAGAAATGTATTTGACATCTGTTTCGGCGAGTGCTTTCACCACGGATCTTCGGTTTCCCATGCAACAACTCATCGTCATTGTACAGGAATCGCCTCGTTCGAGATAATACAAAGCGAGTTCATCTCCATCGTTGTCTTTTCGAGAAATTTTAATCGCTCCTTCCAAAATAAGCGGCATGCTTCGTAGGTTTTGTCCATGTTCAATAATGGTTTCTCCTCGCGAAGCTTCGTGCATCGATCCTACTTCTACAATTTCATCGATTAGCTCTTTTTCAAAGAGGTATCCATAACTTTCTTCAAGTTCCTTTCTCATCGTGTTTGACTCATTTTGATCATAATTTCTATCTGACTGATGTCGCGGATGAAACTATTCATTATGGACGATACTCGAAGTGACCAAAGTTACAAATACACCTTCGCTCTATTTCAAGAAGTGTACGTCATTTCGTTTCTTGTCCAAGTTCAACCGCTCTTTCAAATGCAGCATATGCCGCTTCTTTAATTTTCGCACTTACGTTATTATCCTTCATGCTATCAATGGCAGCTTCCGTTGTACCTCCTTTGGATGCCACGCGATCGATCCATCCTTCGGGTGAAAGACTTGAATCTTTAAATAATTGGACAGCTCCTTCAAAGGTGTTGCTAATCAGTACTTTCGAATCGTTGACAGAGAAGCCCATTTTTCGGGCAGCTTCAAACATCGATTGCATGAAATAGAAAACATAGGCAGGACCACTTCCCGAAATCGCTGTTGATTTGTTGATGAAGGTTTCATTTTCAACATGTATCGCCACCCCTGTGCTGTCGAGCAAGCTTCTAATGGTGATTTGTTCAATTTTAGATACATCTTTCGTCTCGGTGAATGCCGTAACTCCTTTGCCTACTTTTGCAGGAAGGTTTGGCATGGCGCGAACAACTTTTGGCAGTCCTGTGGCATTTTCGATGAAATCTAAGGTAACACCTGCCATCAGCGAGACAACAATTTGATCTTTGTGTAAATGTGGTTTCATCTCTGCAAAGAGGTCTTCAGCGTGATGAGGTTTTACTGCAATGAAAATGATGTGCGTCATCAGCAGAGCAGGTTCGAGCTCTTCGAAGATACGGAAACGATCATCGTCGCTCAGTTTTTCCCTCAATTCTGGACTCTTGTCGTAGATTAATAAATTTCCTTTTTTAATTATTGATGATGCAACCAATCCTTCTGCGAATGTAAATCCCATGTTTCCTGCACCAATCATTAATACTTTCATACGTTCGTTTTGTTGTTTTTTCGTTTCTATCTAATATAATCTTTCAGATGAATTATTCGTCCTTTTTGGCAGATACCTTTCATCTTTATTGAAATGGACTGCTTATCAATTATTTATCAGTTGATGTTTTCAGCGAAACTTTCAGTGAAATCAATTCAAATTGAGTCCGTATCTTCGCGGTATGATTATCGCCCAGAAAAGAAACAAGAAGGATTCGGTTCGCATTATTGCCGAAACCTTCGATGCCAATCCCAGTGTGAATATTGTGATTGGAGAAGGCGGTAATCGTCGGAAGAAAATCAGTCGCTTGGCAGATTATGCCTTTGTGAAAGCCTTGAATCGTCAGGGGGCGTATCTTTCAGACAATAAAAAAGGCACGGCACTGTGTTTTAAATCAAGTGCTTCGGCTTTCAGTTTAAAAGAAATCTATCTTGAGCTGCGCTTTGCGTTTTCCATTCCGATAAAGAAAGTGTTTCAGACCTTGAAACGTGAATCGTATATCAAAAAGTATCGTATTGAAGGAGAGCATTTGTATTTCTGGTTTTTAGGGGTGGAAAAGGGAGGAGGAAAAGCAGGTTTCGAGTTGAAGGACTATCTGTTTGAGCTTTCTCGAAAGGAACAATTACCTATTATTTTGGAAACATCCGTAGAACGCAACCGAAAAGTGTACGAGCGTTATGGTTTTCGCGTGTATCACGAATGGGCGGATTCTGGTGACGGGAAGACTTTATGGTTTATGGTTCGGGAGTGTTAATTCTCCCTATCCATGGATGTTTTATTGAGTAGTCGTGCAATATTAATCGAAGCGATTAGACTTGGCCATAAGATGAGTAGGAGAGTCAATAAGTTTTCCATTGAATTCATTCTTCCTAACAAATTCATTTTTATTAGAAATAGGAGACACGAAGCAATTCCACAGATGAGCAAAACGATAATCATCCATTTATTCACCCGATGTTCCAAAAAGAGAAGAAACATTCCCATGAATCCTAATATTCCTAGAACGCTGATGATTTTGAATGGAAGACCTCCTATGGAGAATAACACGATACACAGAATAGCCAGAAATCCTGCAGTAAGAAATCCACTTAATACTCCCAGAAATTGAAGTGTATCTTTCATTTTATTTCAATAGATGTCCATTCTGTTGCCGCTCGTTTCGGCTCCGCTTAACGAACGGTGGATAATCTTTCAATTATTCAATAATTGAATCTTCAATCCTCTAAATCCTTCAATCGCCCTCTAATACGTACTCGTCATATCTTCATCCACACAAATGATGAAATCGGCTTTTCCTTTATGCTCTTTGTCCAGTTTTTTGATGTCAGACTGCGAAACCGTTGAAATAGTGCACGCATTTACCGAATTGCTGTATTGATTCAAATACCACAAAATTCCTTGGTAATAATTCGAGTGAAAGGCGCCGTTGAAATGGATGAAAGTGGATGAATCGGAAATATACTGAGCGATGGAGTGTCCCATTGTGGCATCTTTGATGGCTTGTGCTTTTACCAAATCAGGAGAGCCGTGATCGCCCATCATTACCAAAATATCTTGATAGGTTGACAATGAGCTGTCGTAGGGAACGGGAAGAGGAGCAACCCATGATTTTTCTTCATCCGATAGCACGTCCAAGGCACCAAATCCACCATTTTTGTAAACGCTATTCGCAAAACGCCTCGGAATATTCGTAGCGATGAACTGGATTTCGTGCTCTTTCGCATAATCGACGAGTGGAGCGTAGTCTGTCCAGTAATTGACCCAAAGTCGTGCGAGAGAATCCAACGCTTTTCCGTCAATCTTTCCACTCAAGTAATCATTCAATTCATCTTGATTGTCCTTTTCAAACATTTCAGCTCCCAAAACGAGGTCGTTGTTTTTATCCAAAGCTTTTGTTAATTCGAGTTGCAACCAATGCGCAATGGGATTGTCGTGTAATTCTCCAAACAGAATGACATTGCTCTGGTCGGCTTTTTTGAGCAATTTTTTGAAGCTCACTTTCTTTCCCTTGGAATTGTAAATGACGTATGCGGGTTTACTTTGTCCGAATAAGGTTGTGCTCAGAATGAAACTGACAAAAAGAAATAAAACGTGTTTCATGGTGTATGGATTGATGTACACAAAGCTAATGGAACTCAACGAAATTGCAATTGGGTGATTGAGTGCAAAAAATGAAAGACAACAACTCAGTGCTGCCCAAGTTATTGCCTTTCAAAATGGATGATCGACTAAGGTAGATCAATTGCTGTTTCCCAATATGCTCCACTGATATCGGTCATTTTTAGGGTGTAACTTCCTTTTTCTAGCTGATTCAGGAGATTGTTTTCAATCTGAAGTTTGGCTTTTGCGCCCAAGGGAACAACAAGGCTGTGGTCGCCAGGTTTTATTTTTGCTACATAGTAGTTCGAAATACTCGACTGTGGCAGACGCGCGAGGTCTTCTTGGTCCAGCTTGAGTATCGAATTACCGTGTTGATCAAAGAGTTCAATAGCGATTACCCATGAACCATACACGTCGACACCTTCCGTTCGGAAGACATCAAAGGAGAGCTCGTTGCCTTCAATTTTTCCTTCTGTAATTTCCAGTTTTGGCTTTATAGATTTATTGTGAAGTGTTCCCCACACGCCGCCGTGAAATAATTGATTGGTCGCTAAGGTTACTCCAAGGATGAGTATCGAACCGAACAGTACAACTTTTGGGAAGATGCGTTCTTTGATCGGTAAAGTCCCAGAACCGAACCAAGCAAACCATTTTTTAGAGGTCAACTTAAAATTGCGTTTCATCAGCAGGAAATCCACGGAGTATTTTCCACTTCCAGTGAGAAAGAGCACAAAACCTGTGGCAATGCCAAGCACGCCAATTTGCCATTCGTCGAGGCAGGTGGTTCCAATCCACCCCGATCCCAATAAAATTCCCATCGCCAAACCAAATACGCCAATGCTCATTAGGCGAGTGAAGAGTCCGAACATGATCAACAAGCCAACAATTCCTTCGATGATGGTAAAGATGACCATGCTGAGCCAAAGGGTGTCTGGATTCTCAACTAAATACTGAATGAAGGGTTTTATGCCGAGTGCATTGGGTAGAAAGTGATTGAATTTTTCCCCGATATATCCCGCTGCATCAGGGTCGAGTTTATCTACTAGAATGGTTCTTCTCCAAAAGGCTGAGAAATACGTCCAGCCAACAACTAATCGCAACGCGAGCGCTAAAAGCCCTGCGTCAATTTTACTATTTTTCATGTGTGTTATTTGTAATTGATAAAGTGCAGTCGGTTTACTGCTTTGTCTTGCGTAAAGAGCTGTCAATTACGAATAAAGGAGAAGATTTTGATAGAGAATGTAATAGGGAGTATCGGGAGATCGAGGTGAAGATGCAGGTGTAAGATCAGCACCTTGTTTTTCGGTAACAAGCGCAACATTAACTTGAGCTGTTACCACACGATGAACGTCTAGAAGCTGAATCGACGATTGAGTAGAGCTATGCTCGGTAGTGCTTGTTTCGAAGCTTTCACAACTCGCCTGAGAAAGCGTTGTTTGACTTTTATTCGAAACCTCGGTTTGCGGAAGATCTAACTCTGCTTGAATGAAGTTTCGAACTTTACACGGCGATAACAACAACAGGAGAATCAATCCTGAGACATACAGAAAAGGACTGATTTTAGTAATTGTTGCTTGTTTTTTCACGATGACAAAAGTAGGCATTAACCTACGCATCGCATTTCGCAATTCTTCGAATAAATGTTAAGTAGATGGTAAAAGATGGATCAATCCCAAATATTCGGACGTTCAACTCCCATTCCTCGTAGGTATGACATAAAATGTCCTGCATGAACCGATTCGTGGTAGCCAATTCTCAATAAGTATTGTCCGAGGTTTTTCTTCTCTTCATTTCCGGGATGGATGATTTCGGTTTCACTTAGTTCCTTTTCTGAAAATTGGCGAACACTCTGTAGGAAGGTATCTCTGTATGGTTTTGCAAACTCTAGCTCGTCCTCGACATTCACGAAGGGCTTATTTTTCCATGGAGTGGAGTAATTCGACATATCTCCGCGATTAATAATAATGTTCCAACCGTAATCTGCTTCCAATACATGTCTGACCATTTCGATGGCAGTCATTGCAGTATCATCAGGTCGCCAGTTGAGGTATTCTTCAGGTAGAGCTTTCCAGATTCGAATGCTTTTTCGTCGGATTTCAGTGAAGTTTAAGAGGATTAGTTCAGTTTGTGTCATGCTGTACAGTTGTGTGTAGTTTTAATTTTTATTGAAGTAACTGCGGTACCATTCGTGTTGATCGTGGTCAATTGCATCCTTCTGAATAAGGTGGTTTGGATCAATTTTCGAGTAAAGTATTTCAAGCGAAGCATAATCTCTCTGGCTAATGATTTTGATTCCATTTCGGTCCAGTTGTGCCGCACATACTCCCATTCCGATTTGATAGACGGGATTTTTCGAGAAGCGACTTCCATTGTAAATGACTTGACTTCCACAGGCTCCACTTGCATCCATCATCACAGCCAATTCGACATTGTTCTTTTGGGCAATTTCAAGCATTTTTAGCGATGCCGCAATCATTTTTTCGGTGATGTCCTTTCCAGACTGCATTATCACGCGCGCTTTTCCATCCAGTACGTCGTGTCCGTCTCCACCTTCGCAATCTGGTGTTTCTCGCGGAGTTCCCAAGACGTAGTCTTCTGGGCAAAAAGATGTGAGTTTCACATTGTCGTAATCGAGTAGCTTCAAGGCACTCGGGTATCGTCCATTACTTGTTCCATCCACACCACAAAGTTCTCCCAACAAACAAGCACTGAGCAAAATCCGTAACGGGTTTTCTTTACTAGGAACTCTTAGGTTTTTGAGATATTCTTTGTCAGTCATGCATTAAAGTGGATGGTTTAGGTAAAGATAGGATTTTCTGACGTTGAGTTTTAACCTTCCTTGTTTTCTAATCGGCTTCCAATCTTTTCGAGTCCTTTGATTGTTGCGTAGCGGATTTTCTCTTTGTGAAGAATCCAACCGCCAATCGCTCCAATTGCACTACCAATAATAATTTCTTGCAAGCGAAGAGCAATCAATAAGTTCGGGTTGCTAATTAGTGGATTGGCTGCCTCGGAAAGGAAAATAGCTAAAGGAGTAATGAAAATTACGGCGAGGGCATAATTTCGTACGACGAGCAATTCCACGACGAGTTGTAGCAGAATGATGAAAATGCAAATCACTATTTTGGATTCAATCATGCTCAATAAGAACCAACAAAGAGCTAGCCCGAGCAAGGTTCCCAGGACTCTATGGAAGGTTCGTTGCCAGATTTGATAGCGTGAAGCACCTTGCATTACGGCAGCACAGGACACAGGAATCCAGTAAGGATTGTCCATTTTCAAGAGGTATCCACACAAAAGTGATAATGCCATAAAACCTCCCATGATGATTGCTTCCCAGAAATTCGCGTATGTGTTTTTCGTCAGAATACGTTTGGGTTCGGGGCGTTCTTCTTGTTTTAGTTTAGTGGTGGAATAGATGAGGTAGATCAACATAATAAAGCTGGTGAGCATCAAGCCTAAACTGATCAATCCAACTTTGGTAGGAATTGCACTCAAGTTAAACGGTTGACAAATCGATATGGAAGCGATGAAAATGAAAAAGAAGCTTCTCGGAGGTGCCGTTTTATAGTAGAGCACAATCCAGTGCACCGCCATCGAGAATAGTCCAAAAGCAATGACAGCGGAAACATGGCTAAAACTGAAAAACTGTCCGATTGAATAGGACAAGGTGAAACCAAACGCACTAATCATTAGTACCGAGATCTTGTTTGTGAGACTCCCTGTGTCGGGTACGTAAAGGATAACCAAACCGCTTAAACATGCTGTTAATCCAGCGGCTAGATTGTCAAAGTAAAGTCCCAAGAGAAGAGGGAATCCAAGTGAAAATGCAATAAGCGGTGCGATGCGCCAATCACGACCTGATTCTTTTAATGTAACTAACTCTTTGAGCTCTAGATTTATCTTCTTCCCAATCTTCATAACAAGTTCTCGTATCCCTCTAAATCTGCTGCAAAGATACCACGAATTCCATTAAAAGCCTCTGCTCAAAACATCCAAATAGCTTTCTGTTGCGTAGATAATAAGTATGAAAATACACATCCCTTCAATTAGTGAAATACGGTCGTATTCACTAGAGTTCAATCATTTTTTGTCCTTTTATTTTTGGGACTTTAAGTTCTTTGTCATCTACCTTTCTCCAAATAATGGAGTCTGCGATTTGTTTTGTGTTCCAGAAAGGTCCGTAGGTATGGATCTCAATACTCAAGGATTGCGTTTTTTTAATAAGTTCGTTGAAATTTCCTTCGAGATACTCCTTGAACCAATCGGGGTTTACCGCTAGTTTTTGTGAATTTATGAAGGTTGATTTCACTTCGAAGTTTTCACTTTTGTTTCTTGGGTTTGGAGTAAGAAAAGTAGTTTTCAAGATTAAGCATTTTTCATTTTCAACGAGTGTATCATTCAAAGATGAAAATGTTAATTGGGTATCTGGCTTGCGAATATCAAACCATGTAATGGTGCTATCTTTTTCGTCGAAAGAAAATGATTTATTCTGACTGAGATCCAAATAACGGGTACTAATTAAATCACCATTACTCGAGTAAATCTCCTTTCGATGGTTTCCGTTTTTGTAAATGAGTACCATCTTTGCACCAAGGGTACTTTTAAGTGATTCTTCTGATAAATATGAAGGCACTAAATCGTAGGAAATGGAGTAGTAGATTTCTCCTTCGAAGTAAGTTGGTTCAACTTTGTCTGAGATTTCAGTTCGATTAGAGGAATGACAGCCGACGAGTAGAACGAAACTAATAAGTAAAGCAAAAACTTTCATATCGGCGAAGATACCACGAATTCCAATAAAAGTATCTGTTCAAAACATCCAAATAGCTTTCTGTTGCGTAGATATAAGTATGAAAAGATACATCCAATTAATCGCACTTGTGCTAATCGTAGCAGCATGTAACTCGAATGGAACTTCGCTTGGAGAAATTCAATGGAATCATCGTTTGTCGAAGTCAATTTTCGAACAGGCAAAATCAGAAGACAAATTGATCTTGTTGACGCTAGAAGCAAACTGGTGTCATTGGTGTCATGTGATGGAAGATTCAACGTATTCGAATGGAGAAGTGCAAGAGTTAGTCAACGAAAACTTTATTTCGGTGAAAGTAGATCAAGATGCGAATCCCGAATTGGCAGCGCGCTATCGAAAATACGGTTGGCCCGCAACCATTGTCTTGAACGCAGAAGGAGAGGATTTGATGAAGAAAGCAGGGTACATGTCGCCTTCAAAATATGCAGAAGAACTTCAAAAAGTGTTAAGAGGAACACCATCGGTGAAGCGATCAATGGCAAAGAACCAGTTACGTCCCGAGGAAATAATGAAAGAGCGACTGAAGAATAATTTCACGAAGTATTTGGATGATCAGAACGGTGGATTTAAATCGAGTATGCGTTACTTGGAGGAAGAGAGTATGGAGTATGTGTTGCATTTCGACAACAGTAATATTCACAGAAATTGGTTTCAAAAAAGTATCGAAGCTGCCTATGCTTTGTGCGATCAAGAGTGGGGAGGTGTGTATCAATATTCCGCGCGAAGAGATTGGAATCATCCTCATTATGAGAAGTTGCTCCATATTCAAGCGAGATACATGCGTCTGTTTTTGAATGATTATGCATTTAATGGAAACGAAGAATCACTTCGAAAAGCAGAAGAAATACGCGCGTATTGCGAGCGTTTCTTGAAGCAAAGCAACGGACTTTATGGAAATGCGCAAGATGCTGATTTGAAGAAGGGAGAAAAGGCTTCGGCTTACTTCGAACTTTCGGACGAGGAACGAATCAAACGCGGAATTCCTGCGATCGACACAAATACATACACGAACTCGAATGCTGATTTTGCGCGATCCCTTTTGAAATTCTATTCGATTACGAACAATCAAGAGGATTTGAAGAGATACCAGACAATTTTGGGACATCTGTTACAGCGAAAAACGGCAAAAGGACTGTATTCTCATGCGTACAATCCCAAAGAAATAGATGCTTTGCGCGATAATTTGGCGATGGCTCAACTGTTTACGGAACACATGAAGCGTTTTCCAAAGGATCGTAAAATAGCAGCTGAAATGGAAGGACTTGCCACGATGCTAGTGAAATATTTTCGTCTCCCAAATGGAACATTTCAAGGATTTTCAGGTGAGCTGGGACTGGTGCCGAAGGCAAATGTGGAGGAGAATGTTCCTTTAGCCCGATTTTTTAATTGGTACGCGGCATTCAGCGGCAAGGAAAAGTACAAGAAACATGCAACCTCAGTAGCAAACTACTTACGAAAAGTAGATGCCGAAAAACCATTTTTTCACGAGCCAGAAATCAGCATGTTGTTCGCGGAATTATCCGAAGAAGCAGGAAGTCACGTGAGCGTGAAGGAAGAAAAGAGTCATCCTTTATTGGTACAGGCATACATCTTTGCACCTTATTTCAGCAATTTTCAACTACTGGAGGATAGTAACGACGCGACGAAACTAGAGCAATTCTCAGGAATTGAGACGTCGAGTTTATTCATTTGTACTTCTTCCTATTGTTCATCACCTTTGAGAGATGAGGAAGCCGTCAAAAACTTCTACAAGTAGCGTGACATCAAACTGATTTATTTCAAACGTTCTTTCAAATGATCCGCTACGCGAAATGAATTCGCATAAATGGTAAAGGTATAGGTAACGCTTCCGCCTGTCGGCATGAAACTTCCGTCGGTTACGTACAAATTGTTCACTTCGTGAGATTTGCAGTTTTTATCGAGAACGGACGTTTTTGGATCGTTGCCAAAACGACATCCACCGGCTTGAAGATTCGAAGAAACCGCGCCACTGATGCTAGAATTGACATTTTTCATCCCCAATTGTTTGAATAAGGCTTCGGCTTTCTCAGCAAGGTATTTTCCTACTTTGAGATCGTGCTCATGATGTCCGAGCCATACTTTCGCCACTGGATCGCCCCATTTATCGGTAATCTCGGGATCTAATTCAACACAGCAGTTGTCGTTTGGTAACCAGTCAACAAAGATTTCAAACTTTAGTTTTCGTTGTTTCGTGAAATAGTCGTGGATGCGCGATTTCAATTCGGAACCATAGATGAGGTTTCCATGGCTCTTTTTCAACTTAACCGCTTTGGTTACTCCGTTGGCGTGCTCTGTGACGAAGTCGATCGTACCTCCTTTCATGCGAGGACCAAATGCTGGATCATCAATTTCATACCACTGTTGACTTGCACGATTGATAAAAACGCCAGGCTGTTTGAGTCGTTGCGCTTCTTCCTCAGTGAGATCATCAAAATAGATTTGTCCTGCGCCAACACCACCTCCGGAAAACACGATGTTTTTACCCACTTGTCCCGAATTGTTTCCCAATCCGTTCGGGAATTCAGGATTTTTACTCATCAACAAAAGGCGAGATGTTTCGACAGCTTGAGCGGCCACAACAAATGTTCCTGCCTCGATGGATTGTTTAGCTCCTGAATGATCGTAGTAATTGGCTTTCACAACGGTTCCATTTCCGTCGGTTTCGAGGTGGTACACTTTCGCATTGGGAATAATCGTGCAGTTTCCAGTTTCTAGCGCTTGATTGATTAATGCGGCCCGTGCACTTCCTTTTGCGCCCGAACTGCACCCGTAGCTTCCACAGAAGTTGGAGTAGTAACAAGCATTTCTGCCTTCTTTGGGTTGAGAAATGATCCCTCTTGGACTTGGGAAAATTTCAAAGTTGAGTTTTTCTGCTCCTTCATCGAGCCAACGGGAAAATATATTCTCACTGAGTGGAGGATAGGGAAAGTCAGCCGTTGATCGTGGCTCCAAATGTTTGTGGTTCTTCACAACTCCGGAAACTCCAACAACTTCTTCCACTTTTGCGTAGTACGGCTCCATATCATCGTATGAAATGGGCCAATCCGCTTGATTTGCTCCCTCAATGGGACCGTATTCCGAAAGAAGTCTAAAATCTACGGGTTTCAACCGATGAAAATAGGCACTCATAAAATTGGACGATCCACCAACAGCGTTGCCGTTCCAAAAATCTTTTCCGCTACTGTATGTCGATTGACTGTAGTATTTTCCGTTATCTTTCTTTTGCACGAGGACGTGTTGCTCATCCTTTAAATCGGGTGTGTAGACACTCTTTCGAGTCGCAACCATTTCATCCTTCGCAAAATCTTCAGTTTTAAACCATGGACCTTTCTCTAGGACAATTACTTTGTGTCCAGCTTTGCTGAGTTCGTAAATTATGGGACCAGCTCCAGCGCCAGAGCCTACGACGCAAATGTCATACTTCATGCTTTTTGTTTAAAATGGTTGGGTACAGTTGTTGTGTTGTTGGGCGTGGATAACCTGGAAAATGATTGAGCCACTTCCAGCCAATAGTGTCAGGGTTTACATTGTATTGAGGATCGACGAACAAGCTTTCAAAAATAAGCGTTAGCAGGCGAGAGAGCCAACCTTTGCTCCAGTCAGTTTCACTCAATTCAGCGATGTAATCTTCTTGTTGAGCTCGACTTAGATCATGGAAGTTGTCTCCATATATCCGAAGTGATTCCTTGTTAAGTTTTTCGAGCTTGTTTAGAAGGAACGAACGCGTATCGGGATCGAAATTGGGATCGTTCACGGTCCAAAGAAAGTAGTGATCCGATTTCAATTGTTTCGCCCCAGGACCATTTCCGTCATCTGGAAAGAGAATATCCATTACGGAATAAATCGTTAGAAATGAGTTGAGTGATAAAGGTTCGATGTTATCAGGAACCGGAATGTCTTGTACTTTTTGCGAACACGATTGAATCCACGGCAGTTGCAATGAAACTCCAGACAGGATGAGTGTCTTAACGAAGTTTCGTCGCGAGTTTGTCCATTCGTTATCCATGTATGTAAGTGATTGAGATGTTTAAAAAAGCCGCAGCTCAGTTGAGTGCGGCTCTTAAATGAGTTAAGAAATACGATGTATTCTAGTTTCCACGGGATTATTCACCAGCTTCACATTTTGAATCACCTTCGCACTTAGAGTCACCTTCACACTTAGAATCGCCCTCAGTTTTAGAGTCACCTTCGCATTTAGAATCTCCCTCGCACTTAGAATCGCCTTCACATTTGTGATCTCCTTCGCATTTGTGATCACCTTCACACTTGGCTTCACCATCTTTACCAGCTTCGCATTTTGTTTCTTCTGTAGTTACTTCGTCTTCAGATTCAGCCTCTGTACAACTAGTAAACATTAATGAAGTAGACAAAGCCAACATTGCTACCATTCCGATTTTCAAAAATCCCTTTTTCATAATTTTTTAGTTTTTGGTTTAAATTAGTGCCTTCAAATTAGGTAAGATAAACGGAAAATCCTAGCTGATATCCTTCTACATTTCCTAACTATCCAGCTTCCTGTTAAAAATTCGTGATACATACGTTGCATGTTCGTATTTGGATTTCAGAAAAGTGATTTTTTTTCAAAAAAGTGGAAATAATGGTGTTTTAAGCCAAGTCGAAGCACGGTTTTTTTGAAGTTTATTTTTTTATTTTACTGATAATCAATTGTTAGTTGGTCGAATAAGTAACTCAATGTAGAATTCGATAATTATTTTTCATTCATTGATTTTTTCCAAAAAAGAAGCCTACAAAACGTAATGTTCTGTAGGCTCTTCGCAAGGTAGTGAATTGTAACTTATGTATTCAGGGCGACATCTTAGCAGTTTAGATGCAATTCTATAGTAACCCCCTGTCAACTAGTTTATTCATTCACCATAAATGTATTCACCTTCCACATAAAACGCAGGGTGGAACTCAATGAGATAGTCTAGGTGTTCTAGTTTTTCGGATTTCGTGAAAACATGGAATTGGAAGTCCGTGTTAACGATGAAGAAAGTTGTTGTGCCTTCTTTTTGTGCGACAATGTGAGCCTCGGGAAGCTCTACCTTGTAAATATCGCATACCCAAAACGGCATTCCATCCACATGATTTAAGGTGTCTAAATTTTCTACTTTATAAATTTCGGCAACTTGCGGCCACAAATTTTCAGGAAGAATATCTGGGCTCACACATTTCACAAATGATTCTTTTTTCGTTTCTGGTTCTTCAGTGTACTTAACTACACGATTGAAATAGCGCGTTTCTTTCCCTAGGAATTTGTCGTCATTTGAATAGATGTACGTGATCGACGAGTCAGAAAAATTCTTGACACCATAGTAGATTATATCTTCACACGTATACCATTTAATCTTTTTGATACCGGGAAAGTCTTTTTTAAAGGCTTTTTTGGGGCCTCTTGCACGTTTTTGATCAGAACGATCATAGTTGCAATTGTAGCATTGAGAAAAGGATAGTGTGGTAAAAAGAAGCAGTGTGAATGATACGATTAGTTTCATGGGAATGGTATTTAATGATAATTATTGAATGGTGATTTTATTCTCTTCTTGCGGGAAATGCATCAACCAGTATGTAAGCGATACTTGATAGGAACCACAACCAATAGCCAACATTCAAGGTGATACTGTCCATACTTAGGTATTCCTTTGCGATGAAAATCCATGATCCTGAAGAAAGTAGTACGATGAAGAAGAAAAGATACTTTAACCATAAGGAAATTTTCTTTCGAGACACGAAAAGAACTAGCATTAAGATGTTCGGTAGAATGTGAAAGATGTCGACAAGAATGGCAGGAAATTTTCCTGAACCGATATCCACAAATAGTTTCACGAAGCTCCACACGGCACAATGAAATCCGAGTAGCATATCTTCTGGAGAGTAAACAACAGGAAGGAAAAAACTAAGAACGAACAATATGGTTAGTACGGTAAGGGTTCTATTCTTATGGTATAATGTCATGTCTAGTTTTTAATGAAAATTGGTGCAATGTTTTAGAGGAAGTCGATTTCTATCGACCTTTTAATACAATTTTTGCAGGTTTCTTTCGGTCGTATGGAGTGGGAGTGGAGAGAGCGTTTCTTGTAGCAGGAGTCTGTGTGAATTCAAATTGGATGATTTCAGCTTCGGAGCTGTAGGGCTCAACGGAAAGTAAGATAATGTCGCCATTTGGGTGTTGCGTCAATCGACTTTGATAGTTAAATGTATAATCGGTCTTTTGTGGTGCGACGAGATAGTCACCATTCGTATTAAGTAAAGCGATGGTGGCTTTGTAGTCATAATCATATTCGCCCGTTTTATGCATAAATGCCATGAAAATATTCCCTTCTTGTTCTATAATTAAGGGCACACTTTCGTTTTTATAAGGAGTTTTGATCCAACGACGTGATACTTCATTTCCATTCAAATCGAGTTTTAGAAACAAGAAGTCCTTTTTTTGATTTAAAACGGGCAAACTGTGCTGAGGAACAGTTGTGATAACTGTGTAGAAGTAATCGCCAATTCGAACGATTCCTCCAACTTCTCCCGCATCAGTGCTGGACTTTGATACAGCATACATATCCTCATATGGGAGCACATCTTGATTTGGATGAAGAACACGATCACTCGCTTTTTTTCCATTACTAAAGCGCGTGAAGCAAATACCAAATGGTGAAGCATCGCCAACAGTGACAGTAACACCTTCTCCAATGCCATCGCTAATGGTATGCGGTAAACTACTGTGACTATGATTCCATGGGGAGCGACCGTTTTCTCGAACGATTCCGTTCATGTCGAAGGTCAAATAGTAATCTGTTTCATGTATGTCGAATTCCAGCGATCCTTTCGAAGTAAAGTTGCCACATGTTTCTACGAGTGTATGAAAGTACGTGCCGTCAAAGGCCAATTCCCCTATACTCGAGTACGTACACAAGAAGTATGAACCACCTGTTGTCCCTTCGTTACCAAATAATTGTCGCTTGAAGAGCAATCTTCCCGTGACATCGAACTTCAAAAATACGAGCACATTTCCTTCCTCTTCATAATCCAGCGCTCCGTCACCTGTGTATCCAGCGCTTTCCTTTCCTAACACGTAGTAAGCACCATTAATGACTAGAAAATCCATGAAATAAATACCTGGAAGTTCTATTTTGGTACCTGCAGGTTCCCAATTTTTGGTGAGTGCTTGGATGTACGAACCTTCTTTTTCAATTCCATAAATGATGACTGGATTTTGGTAGGAGTCAAAATCTACGTCCATTCGGTTGTCGTACGTTGTTCTGTTTTCACTAAGTGTTAGAACGGTCTTCGTTTCATTCCACGAGTTCGATGAAGTGTTCACTTCAAACCCATTTGCAGTTTGCGCAGCAACCGTACCGCCCACTATGCAAGCGATTGAAAGAAGAAGGAAAGTTGAAAAAGAAAATTTCATAGAAATGGAAATTACGTTGAGTGAAAAAGAGAAAGGGAAGAGCAGATCATTCCCTTTCTCTGGCTAGCTGTGATTAGGATTCTTTTAGCCAGTAGGTAACTTTGTTTCCTTCTGGTAGCGTCATGATTACCTTTCCGTTGTACCAATCAACATTCAATTCGTACACTCTTCCAGATTTACTCGATTTTACTCTAAAGTAAGACTCGTAGTAATCGCTATTTTGGATATCTGTTCTCGTCCAACCTGTATCACCAACTTTTGCGAGGTTAATTTCAGATACTTCCTGGTCCGAACCAACGGTCTTTATTTGGATCAAAAAGCCAGAATTGTCTCCGGCAACGAATTTCCAGGTGGTTGTTTGAGCACTTGCGTTACTGAAGAGCGTAATTCCCATGAATAGCATGAGTAGGGCTGTGAATTTAATTCCTGTGGATTTTTTCATTTTTACTTGTGTTAGATTTGACTTTTATGGGTTCTAGCTTTTCTCAAGCCAGTAGATTACTGTTTGCTGTTGCTCATCGATGGTTTTCATTTTTTTTGTGTTCCATTCGATGAATAATTCGAAGACTTCATTCGTCTCTACAATTTTTACTTTCAGGTATTCTTGAATCGTGTCGATTGAAAGGATTTCCGTTTTCATCCATGGTGTCCCTTTCTTTTCTTGAAAGTAGATGCTAGAGATTCCGTATTCTCCTTCGATTACTTTGATTCGTTCCTCCGTATTTTTTCCTGATGCATAGATGTTCACCTTCTCTTTAGTGTCTTGCATGAGCATATTTGAAGAGAGTAGAAAAGCGCCAAAAAGCAAAAAGATGTATGTGAAAATTGAACGTTTCATATCTGTAAAAACAACCCGTTTGATGTGTTGCTGATACAAAGATGGTGAGGCATGAATCGGATTGCCTGTAGCTATTTTACGAATGCATGGAGATATCTTGCAATGAGGTATAATTTGCTGTACAAATCTTGCAAAATAGCATGTTTGATATGTGCTAATTGGCTGTTGTCTAGCTACTTCTTGAAGTGTCCTGGAGGATTCCCAAATTCTTTATGAAATGTTCGAGAAAAGTAGTTTGGATCGGAAAAACCGACTTCATAAGCAACTTCTGAGATGTTCAAATCACTTGTTTGAATCAATTTGAGTCCTTTGTTGAGTCGATAGGAACGAATAAATTGAGATGGTGTTTTGTCGGTTAGTGCTTTTAATTTTCGGTAGACCTGCATTTGACTTAAACCTGCTTTTTCGGATAGTTCGGAAACTCCAAAATCGGTATCGGTTAAGTGTGCTTCAATGATGGCGTTTAGTTTATCGAGGAAGGCTTCTTCCACGGGACTAAATTTGGCTTCAGTCAATTCCGTTTCATCGTTGATTTCCGATCCCAATGCAGCGTAGTAGGCTTGTAATTTCTGTCGGATGGAAATTAGTTTTTCTAGACTCAGATTCAACTCATCTCTGTAAAAGGGTTTGGTGATGTACAAATCAGCGCCTGCTTTCAATCCACTCATTTTTTCCTCTTGAGCAGTTTTGGCCGTCAGTAAAATGATCGGAATGTGACTTGTTCGCTCGTCTTGTTTCAAGGTTTCGCAGACTTCGTATCCATCCATTTCAGGCATGGCAACGTCACTAATAATGGCATCGGGTATAATGTCGAAAGCCATGGAAATGCCGATTTTTCCATTCTCAGCGAGATGTGTACGGTAAGTTGAATTGAAAACGCTGTCCAAATAATTGGCAATTTCAGGGTTGTCTTCAATGATTAATAAATTCAATGCATCGGGATCGTCGTTTTTCACCGAAGGCCTTTTTTCGTCTTGCACACTTCTATCGGTTCCCCATCCGAATGGCTGATTGAACTCTCCTGTTCCTTTCTTTTCGGAATCGTTACGAACGGGAATTCTCAAGGTGAAAGAAGTTCCTTGATCAACTGTACTTTCCGCGGATATAGTTCCTCCCATTAATTCAACCAAACTCTTCGTGAAAGCTAAACCAATTCCTGAGCCCGTGTTTTGGGACTCATGAATGTTATTTGCTTGATAAAACTGATCGAATATTTTATCCAATTCATTGGGCGCAATTCCTACTCCCGAATCCTTGATTTTTAATTGGAACAGTCGCTGATTGTTTTCCGAAACTTCGGATAAATGACAAATAATGCTTCCTCCTTTTGGGGTGAATTTTATGGCATTCGACAAAAGGTTGTACACAATGGACTGAATTTTTTGTTCATCATAATCCATTACCAAACGCTCTACTTCACTATAAAAAGTGAGCTTGATTTCCTTGTCGGACGCCAAACCGTGAAAGGATTCCGTTAAAAATTGGATGTAGGAGACGATATCGTATTGAATGAGTTCAAGTTTGAGACTTCCTGATTCCAATTTTGATGCATCCAACAATTGATTGATCTGCAACAAGAGCTTTTCGCTATTCCTACGAATGATCGTTTTTTCCTTTTGGTGACCTTCAATTTGTTCATTCATTCCGATGATGAGGGTGAGGGGAGTTCGGAATTCGTGCGTAATATTCGCATACAATTGCCCTTTTACGGCATCCATTTCTTTGATATGCTCCGCATCTGCTTTTTCTTTTCGTCGGATATTCAGCATTCGGTTGATACTCCAGATGAGAGCAATTCCCATTATCGCCCAGATTGTGTAGGCCCACCACGTTTGCCACCAGAAAGGAAGTATGGTGAAGGAATAGGAGTGTGGCTCGCTCCAAACACCGTTAACCTCTGATACTTTCGCATGTATCGTGTACGTTCCTGCAGGAATTCCGCGGTAATTAGTGGTATTGTCGGATGAGGGAATGCTCCAGCTTTTGTCAATGCCTTCCATGAAGTAACTGAACTTCAAATCGGCTGAAGGTTTCGCACCACGAGCGGAATAGATAAACTTAAGGTCGTTGATTGTTTGTGGAAGTGAAAGTCCGCTCGGACAGTTAACAAATGGATGAACCGCTTTAAAATCGGCGTTTGTTAGGTCGATTGGGTCAATTCCTTTCGTGTACCACGGATTATTGTTTTCAATGGAGTCTTGAAGTGATTTAAAATCAACACGATTGTTGACTAAGTTGAGATCTTCGAGTGAAATTTTTAGTGCTTTGTGCGTTAGAATGTTCTTCGGGTGTGGGAGCATTACTGCCATTTGATCCGTTCCCCACCACAATTGATTATTTCGATCTAACATTCCAGAGTTTGCGTAGAACTCAGCACCTTTCAAGCCATTCAAATCGCAATAGGTGTGAATACTGTATTTCCCGTTCTTTGCTGAGTCGGGGATCAATACGTTGAGGCATTTATCAGCTCCCAACCAAATGTTGCTTTTCGCATCTTCGGTAATTGTCCAAATAGCATTGCTAGATAAGCCATCATCGAGCGTAATGTGTGTAAACGTTCGACCATCAAAACGGTTGACACCCTTGTCGCTTGTTCCAATCCAGATGCTACCGTCGCTATGCATCATGAGTGATACTGCGTGATTACTGCTCAATCCATGCGCTGTAGTGTACGAAGTGAGATGGCTGCCGTCATATTTCCGAATGCCACCATTTTCTAATGCAATCCAGAGATTCCCCGATTTGTCTTTTTTCAGCGCACGAATATTGGCGGGTTCTTTTTCGTTCAGCGGATAATGAGTGAAGTGTGTTCCATCATACTTGACTAACCCGCGCGTTCTTGTTCCTAACCAAATATTATGATCTTTATCCTCTTCCAGTGCGAAGGTATGGAAATCAGCACCGTTAAAGCAGTTTATGCGTGTAATGGTTGGAGAAGGACTGTTGACATTTTCAATTTTGTACACTCCGAAATACACCGTTCCTACCCAAATATTTCCTTCGGAATCTTGCAACAGTGAACGAATCGAGATTTCCTTTCGATTGGGAATTAAGTCGATATACGTGTGCTTGTTTCCATCGTATTTATAGAGTCCAAAACCGTGTGATCCAAACCAAATATTGCCGGATTTATCCTCGAGAATAGCCGATACATTTCCTCCTTTTTTCAGTTCATCAAATTTGAAATGTTTGAATCCATTTGGATTGTAACACTGCACTCCCTTTCCCGTTGCGCTAAGCCAAATGTTCTCGGATTTATCCACAAAAAGAGGATGCGCCGACGAAAAAACAGGCGTGTTGTCAGCTGAAATGGTTAAAAAACGATCGTTGACCGAGCAAATCGCCATTTTCTTTTGCTCAGTTGCTAGAAGAAAATTATGGTTGAGTCGGAGCGTATTTCGTACATTATGATTCAATACAAAAGTGGCTGGGTAAATGTGCAGAGAATCGTCTTTTAGAACAGAAATCCCACTTCCTGTGGTAATAATCAACCCATTTTCACCATCCATTACCGGATGACATAAGTTATTTTCGGAATGCTCCTCAATAGCATAATACTGCATTTCATCTCCTACAATGTGACAGAGTCCGCCGAGGGCACTCAACCAAAATTCACCTTTGTCATTTTCTTTGATGATCACATTTAGGTTGCGTAGGTTCTGAAATTGATAGGGGAAGCACGTAAATTTTTCGCCATCAAAACGAATAATTTGAGTCTCTGATTTCAACCAAATATTTCCCTTTTTATCCGTATGAACGATTCCCAAATACTGTTCTCCAAGATCCAGTCCAGCTCCTTCTTTGTATTCGTAAAAATGATGTCCATCAAACTTTACAAGTCCACCGAAAGCACCAAATGTCATCCACAAGTTGCCGTCTAAGTCTTCTGTAATCGCGCCAATTCCACGATGTCTATCGGCTTCTGCGAACGAATAATAATGAAAGGAATGTGTATCGTAACGCGTCAATCCACGGCGACTTCCAAACCAAAAATATCCTTTGCTATCTTGAAATATGGAAGAAATAAACGCTGATTTTAATCCTTGGGAAAGTCCTAGCGTCCTATAACTCAGTTTTTCATTTATTTCATTTTGGAAGGGGAGTGCAGGTATGATTTCGGGTTGCTTGTAACTGACTTCTGCTTTCCCCAATTGAGTTGTGGTAATTGGAGGGAAATTGTTGTGTCCGTAACTGATTTTTTTGGGTTTCCCAACTGCGATAATTTTGGTTTTCGGATATTGGGTAGACTTCAATTGAGGTTCGTCGAGGATATCATTTGTTTCGACTTCCCGAGTGAATAATTGAATATTTTCGGCTGGAATCACTTTTCCTTCGATCGCTTCTCGCTTACCTGAAGTTGTCGCTTCACGATTATCTCCAGACAATTCTATATTTTGAACGGTATCCGATGGAACAGAATCGATTGATGTTGAATCACATGCTGTAAATAAGAAAGTGAAAATTCCAATAGTGATCAACGCCGTTTTGAGCATGGGAAGAAGGTTGAATACATTAAGTTCCCCCAAAAATAAAAGCTTTTATCGATAAAGCAGACTGGTTGCCGATTATCGAAACAGAAATAGTGAAATATTGTCCCATTACTGACGGAGGTGTTGCGTTCCAAAGTGGAAGAGGCTACTTTTTCAAAGCGAAGACTTCCTTCTTTTCAACTTAAACGTCCGAAAATACTATGAAGAGTTGTCAACTAGTGACTTTTCTGCTTGTAAACATGTACATCCAGATCAAACGAGCGACTCTGAAATTCACAAACCATAACAGCACCATTAACCCAATAATGAAAAATAATAGTCTGGGATCGAATGGATCGTCGAAATAGATGAGGCGCGCCAAAACGTATACGGCCATGCCTTCGGCAACATTTAGTCCATAACTCACATACATGGCTCCGAAAAAGAAACCAACTTCCTTTTCAAATTTATGGTTACAAACGGGACACGTCTTGTTCATTTTGGGGAATCGAAGCGTGAATATGTTCCCTTTATCTTGAAAAGGTTCTCCTTTGTAACAACTGGGACATTTTCCTTTGAAAAGACTGATTAATCGATCCATGACTTTACGTTTTTTGTAGTTACAAAGTTTCAGAATTCGAGCCAGATTTTACAAGAACAAACGATCCATAAATTAGGACTATTCGGACATTTTTATACTTTTGAGAGAAATGGTTTTACTTCCCATACTTAACATTAATGCGTTTCAGTTTCCTGAAAACATTGCCAATTTCTACGCGAATGATTTTGTCAGTCATTTGGAGGAACACCACAAAGCCATCACGAAGCCACACAAGCACGATTTTTACCTTGTAGTGCTTTTTACAAAAGGCAGTGGAACACACGAAATTGATTTCAATAGTTATCCCATTCACGTGGGAAGCTTGTTTATGTTACGTCCGGGACAGACGCATAACTGGACACTTTCGGAAGATATCGAAGGATATATTTTTTTTCACAACAAAGAATACTACAACCTCGTATTCGCCTCAAAACAAATCGATCAGCTTCCTTTTTACTATTCGAACCAAAACAGTCCATTTCTGATGCTCACTAACGAAGATCTTCCTTCAATTGAAGCGCTTTTTTCGGATATTTTGTTTGAATATCAAAATCAAGAAAAGTTGAAAAATCTCAGACTACACAGTCTCGTAGATTTGTTATATGTTGATATTTCTCGAATTTACCTTTCGACAAGTGATTCAGAGACAGTTGTAACGGGCAGTTATTCTCAGAAGTTGCACAAATTGGAAAGCTTGATTGAGCAGAACTACATCAACGAAAAGCACCCGAGTAAATATGCAGAATGGATGTTCATGAGTTCGAAACACCTCAATCGAATTGTTAAAACACTTTTGGGAAAAACGACGTCCATTCTTATCGCGGAAAGGGTTGTTCTTGAAGCCAAACGTATGCTGATTCACTCAGAAAAAAGTATCGATCAAATCGCTGAATCTTTGGGGTATGATGATCCATCTTATTTTTCGCGGTTTTTCAAGAAAAAGTGTGGGGAAACTCCAAAACAGTTTGCGAAGCGGTATTTGTAGGGGATATTAGTTGGTAAGATGATAGGAAGTTGAACAACTTGTTAAACCATATTAATTCTTTGATTTTGAGTGTTTTGATGCTAATTTTACGCTTGAATTCACGAACGGATATGACGCTATCAGCGGCTAACCAAGACGTATACGATTATATTCGAGACGTGACTCACTTCGTAGCGGTGACACGTTATTCAATATCAGCAATTGATTGATGGTTTACACAAACCTTCGAATGCTCATCATGTATCCCAAGTGCAAGCCTTCGTGATAATTGTTGAACTCGAATGCGTCCGAGATTGAACTTAGATGAAACCCTGTTCCTGTCATTCGTGCGTTGTAGGTTTTGAAATTTCCGTTGTAGAAATCCTTTTCCGTTTTTTCGATAAGGGCGATTAGCAAATCTTTCAGTTCATTTGCTTGAGCTTCTGTAATTTTTCCTGTCGGTTTTGTGCCCGGCTTAAAAAGCCCGAATAATTCATCAGAGACATATCCATCCAGGTGTGAACCTTTGTAAATCAACGCTTGTTGCGCAACAATGATGTGTCCAATATTCCAGATAAGATTATTGCTAAACCCATCAGGTACTTTGTTCAGTTGTTCGAGCGTGTATTTTTCGAAATACTCCAAGTACAGATTTCGACTTGTTTTCCACGTTTTAAATATTGATTCCATTTCGCTTTTAGTTTGATGCCGCTTCTCGAATATAGGGAATAAAAGAAATGAAGCATGAGGGGATGTGATTATTTCAGAATGTGCTCTTCGATCATTTTATTCTGTGCTTTGTTTTGAACATGCTTCGAGTTTTCAAATAACTTACTCTCCTTCAACGAAGGGAATATTTTTGAAGCGCGTTTGATCATTTTTTTACCCGGAAACAAAAGGTCTTTTCCCGCTGCGAACAGGGTAATGGGCGTTTGGATGTTTTTCGCTTTTATGGAATCGATAACAGGTACAGGCGCAAAATCCATTTCAAATCCTGGAATTACTTTCTGAAGAAATGCAAGTGCAAACTCATCCCGTTCGGTGAAAAGATTGGCCAAAAATTTCTCTACATGTAGCGTTTTTCTCGATTTCATAAATCGTTTCATTGGAATGAAGACCTTGAACAATGCTTTTATGGGATTTCCATTCACAATATAAGCTGGTGCAGACAGGTATACTTTCTTGATTTTACGTTCATCATATTCCAGTGTTTTTAAGATCACCAATCCGCCAAAAGAAAATCCTGCCATCGTAACCGAATCCAGATTGAGTTGATCAATGATTTCATTCATCCATTTCCCGTAGGAATCATCTTTCATACACAAACGCGTCTCAGCACTTTTGTTGGGTTGAGCCAGTACGTCAACCGCGTACACCCTGAAGGATTTATGGAGATTGGGATATGTTTCCAGAGAAATGGGCGCACAGCCATTAGAGCCATGAACGAGAATGATTGGTGGGTTTTCGGGCGCTCCCGTCACGATTATGTTGGTTGTACCGAACTTCGTATTTACCTTCATGTAATCGTAATCAATGTTGAGGCTTGCTAGCTTTTCCTCATAGAGTTGAAGAATTTCTTCCTTCACTTTTTCGGACTTAAATAATGATTTCATTTTTCTTTCTTTTTAGATAGGTGTCTGATCTTCGTCGTTTTGTGATGCTATCTGACTCGTCTGATGAACTAGGCAATTGCCTTTAAGACCACATTTCCTTTCTTGTGACCTTTATCGATGTATAGGTGAGCTTCTGCTATTTGCTCTAACGGATAACTTCGGTCGATCACTCCTTTCAGGTTTCCTGCTTCAATTATTTCGAGAAGTATCCCAAGTAAACGCTTGGTTTCTTTTGTTGATAGCGTTCCTGTTGCAGAGAACTTTGCCTTTTTCTTTCCGAAAATTGAAGTCATCATCATGGCTCCCAACAACCGCATTCCAAGAACAGGGGAGATGTACTTTCCGTTTTCGGTTAACGCGCCGCAACATTCTCTAAATGAGCGTACCCCAACGGTATCATAAATGAGGTCGTAGCTGTTTTTATTGGTGGTGAAATCGTACTTGGTGTAGTCAATTACTTCGTCACAACCCAATTCCCATTCGAGTTCCGAATTCTTGCTGCTACAAACTCCGGTTACGATTGCGCCAAAATGCTTTGCAATTTGAACTGCTGCCGTACCCAACGAACCAGATGCTCCATTGATCAAGACTTTTTGACCTGGTTTCATTTTTCCGAGGTTGAGCAAGAAGTTGAGGGAAGTGATCCCACCATCACACATACCAGCGGCTTCGTCATAACTCATATTTTCTGGTAGATGTGTTACAATTCCATCTTCTGGAACGGTCACATATTCGGCATAGGTTCCCATCGTCTCGATGTTCTCTCCAAAAACATTATCTCCTGTTTTGAATTGAGTCACTTCGGTTCCCACAGATTCAATTACTCCAGCAAAGCCTGTTCCCCAGATTGGGTTTTTGGGTTTTCTCAATCCCAACATTAAGCGCCCGATGTATGGTTTCCCTGTGCGCATCATGGTGTCTGCTTTGGTTACTGAAGAGGCGTGAATTTTGATTAAGATCTCGTTTGGCTTGGGTAATGGCTTTGCTACGTTATCTACTTTAAAAACTTCTGGTGATCCGTAGGCGGTTGTGATAATTGCTTTCATGTTTCTTAACTTTTGATGATTACTAGGACAAAAGTGCAGACAAGGAACTCCACGAAGGTTCGCAATCTCAAGTATGGGTTCTGAATTACATATCCGAACCAAAAAGCATGAAAGCTTGATTTGTATAAGTCGTTTTGAGTAGGGTTTTGCCCTTCTGATCATCCATTCCATTGCTTTGGAGTCGTGAAGAATGATTTGGTTTATGACGAGAATTCCAGAAGGGAATTAGTATAAAAGAGAGGGAATGTTTGGATTTTAGCTTGGTTACGGTGTTAGTAACTTTCATCTTCCAGAGTCTTTGTACTTGTATACATCCATTAGATTAATATCGAGTTGTACTGTCTCATATTCATCTTGGCGACTACGAACATAGGTATGCACATAATTATTGGGGAGGGGAGAGAGCCATTTCCAATCTCCCTTAATTATTTCACCTGTACTTTTTTCAATCAAATATTTACGCCCATTACATTCTATCAAAACGAAGTATTCCTCGTCCTCAAACAAATTTGAATTACACCCACTACCACTATCAAGGTACATGACAACTTCGTTGGTCGATTGGTCGTTTAGAGTAACGACTAGTTTTTTGCCATGGTCAACCAAAAAAGGATGTTTGTTTGTCTTGAGAACTTTTATGTCGCTTGCCGTTATGTTCTCCGTTCCGGTGTTGCAGCTACCGATCACTAGAGCGAAAAAGATTATTGCTATGGCTACTCTGACTTTCATTGACTAACGCTTCTCGAATATAGGGAATAAAAGAAATAAAGGATGAGGGAATGTTACAGTTATTATTTCGAGCCGAATAACCTATCATATTAGGTTCCTTTACGACATGAAATACAGCTACAAATTTGAGGTAGCAGTATCTAGTTTGTCATCAGTATTATTCTGTATTCTCCATTTACCTTACGCATGATAAATTTAAAAGCGTCATCAAGAATAAAGTCCATTCGATTACGGGGTTTATGATATGCTCCATCGAAAAATATGTCTCCTTCCTCGATTTCGTAAAATTTTAATCCTCCCAATGTGCTTATTTCCTCTCCAGACCGATAAAACTCTTTATCAGCAAGAGTCTTCGTGTCAATGAACTGTTGTTCAAAATTTTTCTTGTAATAGGCAAAGTTTAACGAGTCATTTTTTATGCTTATTTGACATAGCATTTTAATTTGACGTTCCATGTCAGTTTTGGCAACAATCGTGTCTTGAGCTCTCAAATAAAGAACTACGCTATCGTCAATTGAATTGTAGTACGTATCACAATCATGCTCAATTATTGCTTTGATTACGTTCAGTGCAAATTCTCTTTCTTCACTACTAACTTCAGCCGTCTCTTGAGCAAAGGACATAACAGGAAAGAGGAATAATATGGATACTATTTTTTTCATTTTGGGTTTTATTACTGCTAACGGTTTGGTGCTAGGTTTAGTGTCGTTTCTTGAATATAACACTTTTGCGACATGAAGTGTAGGTTGTGTTATGCGCATTCATTTATATCACGGAATACCTAGTAGTAGGTGTAAACGAAAGTGAATATCTCTGATAGGTGACCATCAAAATAGCGTTCTTCGCTGAGGATATGATTGTTCTCGTTTCGAATGTAGACATCCCTGATTTCTTTTACGTGATTTGAGTGAAAATAATAAAGTGAACTTACTGATTGTGGATTCTTGTTGACTGCAACCACTTCGTGAATTAGGTCATTTTTATAGTGATAATTAACCTCTGTTATAACCTCCTGATCGCGCACAGCACATGCATGTTTCAAAAATCCTTTAACATCATAAGAATATTCGTCCTTTAGAATACCGTTGGACTTAGAGTAGAGTTTACCGTCTTCATTGTATTTGAAGTGGCTAGAATCATACCTGTCATCTATAGAATTTTTGCGATACACGCGGACAATGCTATCCAGTATTTCACCAGTATAGTAATATTTTGAAACAGGCTGCACTTTACTATTTCCTGAGAAATGCTGATGAGTTACAAGATTTCCGCTGGAGTCATATTCGAATATTGCTTTTTGGCTATATCCTATAAATAGGTCTGAACGCGTTTGTGCATTATACACAAGCTTTTCAATCAAATTGTTATTCGAATCATAGGTGAATTGCTTGCATAGCAGAGCAGTGGTGTCTCCGTTTCTTACTGTTATATCAAGAGTTTGTGTTAAATTCTTGTTTTCATCATATTCGTATTCTATAAATGAGTTATAATCAGGTGATGTGTATTCCGTAGAAATTTTTAATGAGCCATCCCATTTGGTGAAAGTCCGAGAGTATCGTTTGTTTCTTTTAAAACCAATTTTAACAGTTTCATTACCTTCAGAGTTATACAAATGAATGGCTAATGTGTCCGTTCTTTCACCATTTGTCAAATCAGTTTTTAAGTGTATCATTTTCTTTATTCCAGTCGTATTTTCATTGTTAAACCCCTGCAAATCATTGTATGGTTTAGATTCTACTTTGACATCAAAATTGAAACTCTGTCCGTTCGAAACGAAAACGGTTGAAGCAACAACAAGAAAACAGATATATTTCAATATACACATAGAGTTAAAGATAAGAATCAATGATAGAGTGTTGCTCTCATTTTAGTCCGTTGTATTGATTTACTATTCTACGAATGCTGGGCACATTGCGCATAACGGCTGGCAGCTAGAAAGACGTACGGATCTTAAACCACCAGTTTTATTTTAAAGTTAAGAATGATTTTTTAACCGAGGTTGAAATTACGAAGCGTAAGTTCCGTATGCTTTTTAGCTGCTGTTATGAGTATTCATTTAAAGCCATGATTCAACGATGCGATGCATATGTCTGATAAAACTTCTTCCTTCCAAAAAGAATGCTAAGGTCCAGACTAATGCCATAAAAGCAAATAGGAAAGAACCTATGAAAAACATATTTTCACCCTTCAGCCCTTTGTACGCTAAAACGGAAATTACGATAACAGCAAAAGAAATTACAAACCAGAACAAATTACTAGGAACTATTTCTAGTTTCAAGTCTCCTTTTTTGCTATCGTACTGTCCTTTTACTTTTACATAACCGATTACCAGTCCATTTATTAGAGCCAAGTTCGTATAGAATCCAACTAGACTGCCATTCTTTGCTGTCCCTTCAAAGGTTTTCGAAAGATGATTATCTGTTCTAAGAGAAGAAAGTATTAGGTTGACTTTTTCGGGATGATTATCTATTTGGAATGTTCTTTTCACGCTTTTTTTTTGAGTAATCGTCTATTACGCATAACGGTTCTGCGGTAGGAAAAGTGGCGCTTATTCTCGAGTATTATCGTGCGCCATTTTTTTTACCGCATGTTAGTAGCATTTGGTATCTATGCATTGGTGTCAACGTGAGGCAATGATAGTTTAGGAAGCACGTGTCATTGTCTGTGATTTTGAATTCTTTGCAGTGTATTCTTTACCTAGTTTAGCTGCATGACGATTGTTGTCACGATTAATTTTTACGTCGGTTTCGCATTGAAGTTTAGTCATCCGATAATCTTGGTATTTATCAAGAGCTTTTCTTACTTGAACAACGATGATTCCTGTAACACTTGAACCGGCAATAGACCCCAAAATAATATTAACTAACTCCATAACTTAAACATTAAAACATGACTATAAACCATTCATACAAATCGCACGGTCGACTTGAAGGATTACAATCTTTATTTTAACATCTCGAAATGAGTCGTTCTACTATTTTAAACTTTTATTCCACCCACCGCAGAGTGGTAAAGGTGTACTTAGATTTTAATTTGAGTTGATTGAAATTTATCTATATAAAGTACGCCCCATAATGACATCCGCATCTTTACCTTTGATTGGAAACATTCGGTCTTCACCCTCAGCTAAAAACTGTTCAGTCTTGACTCTTGCTTGTCCAATTGGCATAATATAAATGCCTAGCATTATATCGATGTGGTGCAGTCTGTTGCACCAAGTTGACATTATCGAATAAATGTACGAATATTTTTTTACTTAAAAAAGTATGGAGTGAGTAGATTACAAAGTTTTCATTTGCCGTTTATTCTCAATTTGCTCTATATAATGGTTGAAGGGTGTAATCTTGGTATTTAGGTTGTTGTGGGATTGGTTGCTACTAACTCCCTTATACCATGCACTAAGTTAATACATATATCGCCAAATCATAACTATACGTGCATAGCCTGTTGCTGAAACGAAAACGATTGATCCCATTCAAAAAGAACATTCCTCAAAATCTCATGCATCATTAGAACGACTTTTTTCACTTGTATTACCATTCGATAACGGAATAGGAGTAGGGGCAGATTGAAATACTTTTACTAAATTGTATTATCACTGACAGCAGAACTTACCCTAACAAGTAAGCATGAGACCACTAAATTTTTTCGCAAGTTTAATTTTTGTTGTGTTCGTGACGTTCCCTGCATTGCTTCAAAGCTATGAAGATAGTCTGCTTCGCACTCTTGACGAGAATCCAACAAACAAAGAAAGCTTGTTTCTTTTGGGAGAATATTTGGTTCAACGAAACCCCGAACAAGCAGAGCTATATGCGAATCGTCTTAGGAAGTTGACAACCGGCACAGCTGATAGCAGCGAGTTATCGCGAATGAACAACATCTACGCAGCAAGTCATAGGTGGCAGGGAAACTACGCCACTTCACTCGCGTATTATGAGAAGAACTATGCGTATTACTCAAGGAATAATGATCACGAAAACGTGGCAGAATCTGCTGCAAAACTCGGAACAATCAATCTTTACATTGGAAACAATATCGTTGCGCAGACATATCTTCTGGAAAGTGATCAGATCTTTAAAAAGATGGGAACGCCACGGCAAAAGGCAAGTAGTAAATTACGTCTCGCCAATTTTCATTTAGGCATACATCAACTCGATGAAGGGAAAGAGCTGTACGAAGAGGCTTTGAAAGAATATAAGGCGATAAACGATAGTTCGGGGATTGCTACTGTTAGCATTAATTTAGGTTCTGTACTGACGGATTTGGGACAATTCGAAATGGCCGAAACGCATTTATTGAACTCATTGGCGTACTGCGAGGTATTTCCTACAAAACGTGAATTGGGATTTGCGCATGATTTCCTGGGCTTACTCCGTCAAGCTCAAGGTCGATTGGATGAAGCATATCAAGAACACTTGAAAGCACTCGATATACGTTTGAAATTAAGCAGCACATACAATTTGTGCGAATCAAGGTTGAGTGTGGGGAAAATACTGATCAAACTCGGAGAGTATAGAGCAGCGATCGCACAGCTCAAACAAGTGTTTACCTATGAAGAACATCATTCTCTAAATCAAGAAAGCTTAGCACATGAACTCCTTTCCGAAGCGTATGAAAAAATGGGAGATTATGCCTTGGCTCTACAAGAGCAAAAGTTGTTCAAAATGATAAGTGACAGTATTTTGAATACGTCTTCCTTGGAAGTGATCGCTCAAAAAGAAGCGCAATATAAAAAGAAAGAGCAGGATGCACGAATCAAAATTTTAAGTCAAGAAAAGGAACTAGCGGAGCAAAAAGCATTTCGATCGAAAGTAGTTACATACGGCACAATCACCATTGCAATCGTCTTTTTATCGCTATTGTTTTTCGTATTCTATTTATACCTCAAGGTGAAAAGGCAAAAAAATGAGTTGTTCAAATCCCTGGAGGAAAAAAGGGTACTGCTGAAAGAAATACACCACCGCGTTAAAAATAACCTTCAAATCGTATCTTCTTTGTTGAGCATTCAAAAGCGACAAGTTGAAGACCCCGTGGCGATGGGTGCATTGGAAGAAAGTAAAAATCGAGTACGATCAATTGCCCTCATTCATCAAAACTTGTATCAGGATAAAGACCTGAAAGAGATTGATGTAAAGTTTTTTATTGAGAAACTCACTCAAGATTTAGTCGATGCATACAAGGGAAAGCACAGGAACGTATCGATTGAGTTCGATGTGGACGAGGTAAAATTGGATATCGATCGTATTATTCCTATTGGATTTATTGTTAATGAATTGATTACCAATGTGCTCAAGTATGCGTTCGACATGGATCAACTCGGTATTTTGAAGCTGAAAGTGAAAAAAGAGCCTGACTGGCTTCGATTAGAAGTTACCGATAATGGAGTAGGGCTGCCCGAATCTTTTTCATTAGATACCTGCAAAAGTTTAGGTTACAAGCTTGTACGATTATTCTCAAATAAATTGAAGGCCGAATTAACTGTGGAATCGACAAAAGCCATAAATGGAACGAAGGTTCAACTTTTAGTTCCCTATAAAACGAAGAAATGGAAGAAGTAAAAAGTATTCGCGTATTGATCGTAGAAGATGAACCCGTTATTGCAGAAGACATCGCTGAACATTTGATGGATGTAGGATATGAAATTGAAGCAATCGCCTATTCTAAGGAAGATGCATTGAATGCACTAGCGGTTTCTTCACCTGATATTGTCCTGTTGGATATTCATCTTGAAGGCAATATGGATGGGATTGAAATTGCTGAATATTTACACACGAAGTGCGACATACCTTTTATTTTTCTGACGTCCTACGCGAATCGATCAATCATTGATGAGGTAAAGCAATCGCAGCCCATGGGATATGTCGTTAAGCCATTTAACAAGGGTGATCTGTTCTCATCAATTGAGATTGCATTGTACAATTACGCACAACTGTTCAAACCAAGAAACTTTAACCTAGAATCGATCAACAAAAGGATAAATTCTCCACTTACCGCTAAAGAATTCGAAATTTTAGTGGATCTCTACGAAGGAAACACAAACAAGCAGATGGTGGATAAACACTTTGTAAGCATCAATACTATCAAAACGCATATCCAGCGAATCTATCAAAAGATGGAGACGAACTCCAGATCAAGTACAATTGCCAAAATCAGGTCCTTGCTTGAGTGATGTTTCTATCTATTCATGGGGGAGTTGAAAATCATACTTTTAGGTGATGTGAGTAGGAAGTCATTGTCGTTAATTTGTTAACAAAGCCACTTCGATTTGTAGAGCGCTCAAAATGGGAGTGGAACAGCGACTGCCGAAAAGCTAATGAACAGAGTAGGCACTTTTAACTAACTAAACACAGTTCAAACATGAAAGTTCGGAAAACAATTCTGAGTATGGTTATTGGAATACTCATAACATGCTCATCAACAAGCATGGGACAAACCTTCAACAAAGAATACACAATCTCCAATTTTTACAGAGATAATGTCGTCGCCAAATCTACAATTGAAATATATAAAAATCCCTTACCCAAAAAGATCATTACAGTTGGATCAATTAAAGGAACAAATACCATATTGGAAGATATTGTAATTACGCATACGGATGTTAGTGGAAACATCACTTGGACCAAACGTTATGGGAAGAATAACTTGCATGAAAACGCGATTGGAGTAACGCAAAGCCAAGACGGTCGTCACGTAATTGTTACAGGTCTAATTATGGATCCACAAACGCCCAATTGGAGATCAAACCTATTGATTATGAAGATCCGAATTCTTGATGGTGCTGTCATCTGGTCTCGAAAATATGGTACTCCTACATCAAGTGAAGTAGGTATATTAGTCGGAAAAGTCCCCAACATGGAGGGAGATAAAGGAGAATATATTATAATGGGAACTTCAGAATTCGCTGCAACGGATTCAAAAAAACGCTTATTTGGTCTCCGCATTGATGAAAACGGTGGAATTATCTGGTCGAAGCGATACCAACACACAAGTACAAGCATCAAATTACTTGTACCAACTGATATGCAAGTATTTCAAAATAGCTTCAAAGTAACGGGCAGGTTAAAAGAACAATCCCAACCACGAAAAATCTTTGTTGTAGATTTTAGAATAGGTAGTGGTGATCAATATACCTATGGGAGCAGTGACTTCTTTATATTTTCAAGATCTGGGGTAGATTTAAATGATCCTTCTCTTACAAGCGTTTCTGGAAATCAGGGAGGGACAGCTATCGCTTATACGTCAAACGAAGGCGGCTCTGGAACCTTCTGTTTTAATGGTGGTCCTACGAATAAAGTCAATGTTAGCTTACTCGACATAAACAACAATCTCGTTTGGACGAGATATTTTTGGCAAGATGCGAATGACGGACAGCGTCCAATCGGAATTCATTCAAATCTATCAACACCCAAAGGACACCGACTAAATGTTGGGGTAAATACCTTTCGCAATGGTAAAAGTGCTCCGGCATTTCTAAGTCTCGACCCAATCAGCGGGGGGATTTTAGGATTTCGAAATTACAGAGTTGCGGGAACTTCTTTTGAAAATGTAGATCGATTGGGGAACGACATGGTTCCAATACGCTTTAATGCTGGGTATTTAATAAAGTCTAGGACTTCAACTGGTTATAATATTATCAAAGCCGATAATTTGGGATACGTAAGCTGTTCCGAAGAAGACGTGATCTCTACTTGTGGAACCTATTTGTCCAAAGGTATTAAGGAGGTTACTCCCGTTAATTATGGAATCTCCGAAGCAATAGAAGTGATCAATAGCACGATTCAGTCCGATGAAGAGGATTGCCAATACTATATCAATTGGGATGGTACTTTTGATGCGAAAAGTAATCAGGATCAAACGGTATCGGAAAGCGCTCAGTTAGTAATTCACCCCAATCCTGCAGATGATTACGCTGTTGTGGATGCCAGCGAATTAAATTGGGAATCAATCACTGTTACGGTTCTCGATATGCTTGGACAGGAAGTATACAGTATTTCTAACGAAAAAGAAGCCGCCACAAAACAATACAGCATTCCAACTAGCTCATTCGAATCTGGAGCGTACATGGTTGTGGTGAAAAACAGCATTGGTGAAATGTTAACTAAAAAGTTAATTGTTCAATAGCAGAAGACATTCTCAGAAGTTGACATTAACAAATACTTAAGAAGCCTCCGATTTCGGGGGCTTTTTTACGATTAACCACTCACAAACTAAAATGCCGTTTAATGAACTCCTTTTGTTCTTTGAATCAAAATTGTAGCATCTTGAGAGCAAAGAATGAAATATGATAAAAAGTAGTTTGATAATGAGCGTGTTCTTGGCTTCATCGCTTTCGGTATGCGCTCAGACCCAAAAAGGTCAAACAATTAGTGGAGAAGCACCAGGAGATAAGTTCGGTTCTTCTTTATCTATGCCTAATTCAAATACCATCGCTATTGGAGCATATTTTAATCAAGGTGCGGCACCTTATGCGGGACATGTACGTGTCTATGATTGGAATGGAGGTAATTGGGGGCAAAGAGGAATAGATTTAGATGGAGTGGATGCAGGCGATTGGTTTGGATACTCGGTGTTCATGCCAGATGAAAATACCCTCGCTGTAGGTTCGCCGAGAAGCGATGTAGGCGGAGCAGAAGCTGGAATTGCACAGGTTTTTGAATGGAACGGAAGTAATTGGGACCAGAAAGGTTCAAGTCTAATTGGTGAAGCTTCAGGAGACGAGTTTGGGGTTACTGTTGACATGCCGAATACGAACACAATTGCGGTTGGTGCATGGAAAAATGCAGGAACGGCTACTTCCGCAGGACACGTCAGAATTTTTGATTGGAATGGTGTCGATTGGGTGCAAAAAGGAAGTGATATTGATGGAGAGGCTCTAGGAGATTTTTCGGGATGTGCAATCTCAATGCCTGACGAAAATACCATTGCAATTGGGGCATATTTGAACGCTGATGGTGGTAATCATGCTGGACAAGTACGTGTCTATAACTGGAACGGAAGTGCATGGATTCAAAAAGGAGTTGACATAGAAGGAGTTGTAGAATCATACACAGGATATTCCGTGGAGATGCCAGATGCAAATACACTGGCTATTGGCGCAAATGCCCATGATGATGCCGACGTAGATGCAGGTAAATTGAGAATTTATGACTGGAATGGATCGAGCTGGGTGCAACTCGGATCTGATATAGATGGCGACGGACTTTATGCGAATTGTGGATTTTCCGTGGCAATGCCTAATCCCAAAACTGTACTGGTTTCTATGGTGAATAAAAGTACTAATTCACTCAACAAAAATGGGGAAGTACGCTTGTACCGATGGGATATTTCCACGAATGATTGGATGCAAACTGTAAGCATTACGGGAGCAAATACTTACGATTGGTTGGGCTGGGATGTATCCATGCCAGATGATAATACAATTGCAATGGGAGCAACAGAAGGGGGGAACGGTCCAGGCTATGTTCAAGTATTTGATATTTGCGATGTGAATACCAATGTAACCGATAATTGGGGTATTCTGACCAGTTCAGCCAATGCAGCTGCGTATCAATGGTTAGATTGTGATAACGGTTATGCCCCGATCGCTGGAGCAAACGCTCAGTCCTTCTTGCCGACCGCAAACGGTTCATACGCAGTTGAAGTAACGGAAAATGGATGTATTGATACTTCGTCGTGCACACTTGTAAATTGGGTCGGTATAGATGAGTTGACTTCCGACAAGTTGATAACAGTTCATCCAAACCCAAGTGAAGGCGTGATTAATCTTCACTTGAATGATACTAACGAAGATGTTTCTGTCTCTGTTTATAGTACGACAGGAGCGTTGGTATTCCACGAAAAGATCGGGAATAAGAAAGAACATGTATTGAACTTAACTGATCGACAAGGAATCTATATTATCGAAGTTGAACTAACGCATGGAACGATTGCGCGAGAACGCGTCATTTTGAAGTAGAACCTCAAATTTGATATTCATTAAAAAGGGAGAAAAAGATTTCAATATGCTAGTAAAATTCTTCTCCCGCTGGTTCTCAGTTTTAAACTAGATCGAAAGACGTGTGAAACAAAAGAGGCTGCCCGAAAAGGCAGCCTCTTTTAATTTTTTTGCCCTACTCGAACCAGAAGAAATGCGATTTCTGAAGACCAAACTTTAGGGAAGATGAAGTTTTGAGGTAGACCAGGTCCGTAGAGAGAGTCCCA
>JABXHO010000144.1 GCA_013373595.1 Flavobacteriales bacterium
TGGTTTGTGAAAATCCGAATGCAGCCACGAGTGAGCACCCGAAAAGTAAAGATCTTTTCATAAGCAGTTGGTATTAATTTAGCTACCAATATAGCGGATTATCTACTGATAGAAAAACCCAATGCTTAAATATCTCAGGCTATCGTTTCTTTTGGAAGAACTTCAGCATCAGCTCTTTCCCTTCCTCTTCTAAAACACCTCTTACGATTTTCGTTTTGGGATGATAGAGTTCTCCGACCTTGCTCGCCCCGCGTTTTTCATCGCTAGCGGCAAAAACAATTTTATCAATTTGTGACCAGTAAAGTGCTCCGGCACACATGACACAAGGCTCAAGCGTTACATACATCGTACAACCCTTCAAGTATTTTCCTCCCAAGAAATCGGCGGCTGATGTAATCGCTTGCATTTCAGCATGTGCTGTGACATCATTGAGCTTTTCCGTGAAATTGTGCGCACGAGCGATGATCTGATCATTGGCAACAACAACAGCCCCAACGGGAATTTCATCTGCATCAAAAGCTTTTTGTGCCTCTTCCAATGCCTTTCGCATAAAATATTCGTCGTTGTACGGTGTAATCATACCTCGAATGTAAACAAATCAGATGAATCCGTACTTTTGGCGCATGAATCAAGTTCCAGCATCTTTACAAAAGGGTGACCTGATCGCAATTGTTGCTCCAGCCAAAGCCATTGAGCAAGAACATGTTCTATTTGCAAAGGAGTTTTTGGAAAAGGCAGGTTTTCGCGTCGAAATTGGTGAGAACTGCTTGGGTAACCATCATTATTTTTCAGGAGATGAAGGTCAACGTTTGACCGATTTTCAACAGGCCCTCAATCACCCTGAAGTGAAAGCCATTCTCTGTGCTCGTGGCGGTTATGGCTGTGTTCAACTGGTCGATCGAATCAATTGGGCGGGGCAAATTAGCGAACCGAAATGGATCATTGGTTTTAGCGACGTCACGTACTTTCATCAGCGTATGCAGCGACATGGAATTGCTAGCATTCACGGTACGATGCCACTAAACTTTCAGCAGAATTCAGAAGAAGCCCTGTCTACTCTTCTTGCATCCATTCAAGGAAACGCAATGGACTTCACGTGGAAAGGAACAGCATTAAATAAGTTGGGCAAAGCAAACGGTAAACTCATCGGTGGCAACTTATCCATTTTGTACGCCTTACTTGGAACAGATGATCAAGTTGATTATTCCGACAGCATCCTTTACATTGAAGATGTGGGAGAGCCCATTTACGCGATCGACCGAATGTTCTATGCGCTTTCAAAAGCGGGTATTCTCGATCGAATCAAAGGCTTGCTCGTTGGCGGCATGACGAACCTTACGGATTCTGCCGTTCCATTCGGAAAGCGTTATGAAGAAGTAGTTTTATCTCATTTCGACTACCGCAACATTCCGATCGCATTTGATTTTCCAGCCGGTCATATCGATGATAATCGCGCCTTGATACTAGGAACACAGGTAACATTTCGTGTTGGAGAGAATGAATGTTCACTGCGCTCGTAGTTTATTTTTCTATAAAATCACAAACCTTCTGTGTATAGATTGACCGTTGAGACTGATCACCGCAATGTACGTTCCCATTCCCAAATCTTGAAGGTCGATTCCATTTTCGCGAACCTCCCACGTTCCGACGTAAGTTCCATTCGCACTCACGATTTTACAGATTGACCCTTCCGGAGCATTGATGGAAACATCGTCCACCGAAGGATTTGGTGAAACAACAACTTCATACGCTGCCAATTCGCGCTTTGCTTTCACGTCTTCAATTTCATTTCCTGTGCCCGTTTGTGCAAAGGAAGAGGCGCTCAAAAAGAGCAATCCTACTACTATTGACTTATTCATTTTTGGAGATTTAACAGTTCATGATCTATAACGCTTCGCAAACCGAGGTGTTACACAATTCAATCAAGTTAGAAGACATCCCGATCTTCAAACCTTTACATTCTATTTTCATTTGGAGACCAGACACGCATTCTTTCACCAATGAACATAAAGTGTGGACGAATTCGGATGGTGAGGAAGTGTCCCAGAAAAACATCAACATACACTCCGATTTCAGGAAACAAAAAAAGCGGTCTCAACTAACATGAGACCGCTTCTATTTATCGTATTGTGTGTATGCTTAAAACATAAAGAATACTCCAAGGTTTGGACTAATTGTAGAGAAGCTTTCTGTCTCATCAACAATGTTCTTGTAAAAGGCAACACCGTATTTAATGTTAAAATTGATCCCCAACTGATCCGATACCATGTAGTCTGCTCCAACAGTTGGCGTTAATGAAAAATAAGTCTCCGAAGCACTGAAGTTCCCTAATTTGCTAGTAGTTTGAAGAGCACCAAGGTGAATTCCTGCATACGGTTTGAAATCATCCTCTAAAAATAAATACTCTCCAAATACTGAAAAAGGAAGAACATTCGAACTCACGGTAATTCCTGAGGCCTTATCTGATTTTTGGTAAAATCCAAGATTGGCTCCAGCACGTACATTATCGCTAAAGCTATACTTAAAATTGAGTTCTCCTCCAAAAAGAGCTTCCGAATTATCTTGCGTCGACTTATTGATTCCCAAGTTAATACCAGCAGCAACCTGAGCCATCGACTGAAAAGAAAGCAGCATTATCGCCACTACGAGAATAGAATAGATTTTTTTCATTTTTAGTGATTTTAATTGGCCACAAAAATAGACATCCTTTCAACGCACAACGCCTCAAACGACTCCGTAAATTATTCAACGCGTTGCTAAAACGGGAAAGTGTATGAAAAAATAAATAATTTAAACTCAGTCTAAATAAGACAAAACCGTCAAGAAATGTAGATGATCTGTTAAATTTGCGTGTTGTATACTTCATATAAATCAAACATGAGTAATTCAGGACTTTTAAAATCATCCGTTGCACGCAAAGTAGCGATGGCGCTTTCTGCGTTTTTCTTAATGATCTTTTTGCTGCAACACTTCGCAATTAACATCACTTCCGTTTTTAGTGCAGGAACATTCAATGAGCTCTCGCACTTCATGGGCACGAGCGCAGTGGTTCAGTATGTTTTCCAGCCGATTTTAATTTTCGGCGTTATTTTTCACTTCGTGATGGGATTCATTTTGGAAATCAAAAACAGACAATCGCGAGAAGTGCGCTACGTAAAGTATAAAGGCGGAGCAAGTGCTAGCTGGATGAGTCGAAACATGATTTTGTCTGGACTCGTAATTTTGGCGTTTCTAGGACTTCACTTCTACGACTTCTGGATTCCAGAGATCAAAATCAAGTTCATCGAAGGTGATTGGACGGGTGCCCTCACAGAAGGAGGAGAGCCAATTCGTTACTTCCATCACTTGCGACACAAATTTGAAGATCCAATTCGTGTGGCTATCTACTGTGTTTCTTTCGTCCTTTTGGCATTACACCTTTTACACGGATTTAACTCGGCTTTCCAATCAGTTGGAGCAAACAACAAATACACAAAAGCACTTCAAAAATTTGGTGTGGCTTATGCAATTTTGATTCCTTTAGGATTCGTTTTCATTGCACTTTTCCACCACCTTAATCATTAGAAATCGTAGCTATTATGGCAACTTTAGACGCAAAAATTCCAGAAGGTCCAATTAAGGATAAATGGACAAATCATAAGAATAAAATCAATCTTGTGAACCCTGCCAACAAGCGATTGATTGATATCATCGTGGTAGGAACAGGATTGGCAGGAGGTTCCGCTTCAGCATCTCTCGCTGAAATGGGCTACAACGTAAAAGCTTTTTGCTTTCAAGATTCTCCACGTCGAGCACACTCGATTGCCGCTCAAGGAGGAATCAACGCAGCAAAGAACTACCAAAATGATGGTGACTCGATCTACCGCTTGTTTTACGATACTGTAAAAGGAGGAGATTACCGAGCACGTGAAGCAAACGTTTACCGTTTAGCCGAAGTGTCTGGGAACATCATCGACCAATGTGTGGCACAAGGAGTTCCTTTTGCTCGCGAATATGGAGGTTTGTTGGATAACCGATCGTTCGGTGGGGTACTCGTTTCGAGAACATTCTATGCGAAAGGTCAAACGGGACAACAATTATTGTTGGGTGCATATTCAGCAATGAACCGCCAAATTGGTAAAGGAAAGATCAAAATGTACAACCGCCACGAAATGCTTGAATTGGTAAAAGTGGACGGTAAAGCACGTGGAATCATCGCTCGTAACTTAGTTACAGGAGAAATTGAGCGTCACTCGGCTCACGCCGTAGTACTCGCTTCGGGTGGATACGGAAACGTTTTCTTCCTTTCAACGAACGCTATGGGATCGAACGTAACAGCAGCGTGGAGAGCTCACAAAAAAGGAGCTTACTTCGCAAACCCATGTTACACGCAAATTCACCCAACATGTATTCCTCGATCTGGTGATTACCAATCGAAATTAACATTGATGTCGGAGTCTTTACGTAACGACGGACGTATCTGGGTTCCTAAGCACATGGACGATGTTCACGCTATTCGCGAAGGTAAATTGAAGCCAACGCAAATTGCGGAAGAAAATCGTGATTACTATCTCGAAAGAAGATATCCTGCCTTCGGTAACCTTGTTCCACGTGATGTTGCGTCTCGCGCAGCAAAAGAGCGTTGTGATGCTGGTTACGGAGTAAATAAAACGGGGGAAGCCGTTTATTTGGACTTCTCAACAGCCATCATGCGTTACGGAAAGGAAAAGGCATTGGTTGAAGGAGAGAAAAATGCATCAGAAGCGCGTATCCGAGAACTAGGAGAAATCGTAATTGAATCAAAATATGGAAACTTGTTCCAAATGTATGAGAAGATCGTTGACGAGAATCCTTACAAAACACCAATGATGATTTACCCAGCCGTTCACTACACGATGGGTGGTATTTGGGTTGATTACAACTTAATGACAACCGTTCCTGGATGTTATGCTGCTGGAGAGGCGAACTTCTCTGATCACGGAGCGAACCGTTTGGGAGCTTCTGCCTTGATGCAAGGATTAGCAGATGGATACTTTGTTCTTCCTTACACAATCGGGGATTATCTTTCAAATGATATTCGAACAGGAGAAATTCCAACGAATACACCTGAGTTTGATGAAGCTGAAAAAGCGGTAAAAGACCGTATCAATGGTTTCATGAACATCAAAGGAACAAAGTCGGTTGATTACTTCCACAAACGCCTCGGCCTAGTGATGTGGAACAAAGTAGGAATGTCGCGTAACGAGCAAGGATTGAAAGAAGCGATGCAAGAAATTCGCCAAATTCGCGAAGAGTTCCGCAAAGATGTATTGATTCCAGGATCTGCGAACGAAATGAACCCAGAATTGGAGAAAGCACTACGTGTAGACGATTTCCTTGAATTGGGTGAGTTATTCGCAAAGGATGCTTTGGAACGCACAGAATCATGTGGAGGACACTTCCGTGAAGAATCGGTTGAGTTGGATGGACCTCAAGAAGGAGAAGCAAAACGTGATGATAAAAACTTCGCGTATGTGGCTGCTTGGGAATGGACAGGTGATCCGGGAGAATCAATCGTTCACAAAGAACAACTAGAGTTTAACGATATTGAGCTGAAACAACGTTCATACAAATAAGAAAGCAATGAAAGTTACACTTAAAGTCTGGAGACAAAAAAGCGCAAGCGATAAGGGTAAAATCGAGACGTACAAGTTGGATAATGTATCCGAACACATGTCATTTCTTGAAATGATGGACGTTTTGAATGAACAGCTAATTGGAGAAGGAAAAGTTCCTGTAGCATTTGATCATGATTGTCGCGAAGGAATTTGCGGAATGTGTTCAATGCACATCAACGGTGAACCTCATGGTCCTGACCGTGGAGTAACCACTTGTCAGTTGCACATGCGTATGTTCAACGACGGTGATACCATCTACATCGAGCCGTTTAGAGCAAAAGGATTCCCTGTAATCAAAGATTTGGTAGTAGACCGAACTGCATTCGACCGTATTCAGCACGCAGGAGGATTCGTATCTGTTCCAACTTCAGGAAATACGCAAGATGCCAATGCAATACCTATTCCAAAACCAGATGCAGATAAAGCTTTTGATGCTGCTGCATGTATTGGTTGTGGTGCCTGTGTAGCTGCTTGTAAAAATGCATCTGCAATGCTCTTTGTTTCAGCGAAAGTTTCGCAATTCTCACTTCTTCCACAAGGAAAAGTAGAAGCGAAAAGACGTGTATTGCACATGGTTGAGCAAATGGATAAAGAAGGATTTGGTAACTGTTCTAATACCGGAGCTTGTGAAGTAGAATGTCCGAAAGGAATCTCTTTGGAAAACATCGCACGCATGAACCGTGAGTACCTGAAAGCATCACTTTCTTCTTCAGAATGATCTAGAATAAATAACATTTTCAGCACCCACTTAATCGAAAGTTAAGTGGGTTTTTTGTTTTTCAGCCAACCAATCCTATCATTCCGACGTTGTTAGAATTAACAATTTTTTAATTTGAAGGCAACTTTTTGTACCTTCGTTAAGCTAAATTTTATTTTAAACATTATTCTTATGAAAAAAATTCTACTTTCATTAGCTGTAGTTGCGACTGGTTTTGCCGCGCAATCACAGGTAATTTGTGCAGGAATTTCTCCTGCAGCAATTCAAGGGAACTACGATTTTACTTGGGGTGATCCTGCTGGAGGAGATTGGTCAACTCCAGATTTCTTGATTCCAAACACTTTCGTACAAGACACATTGGCAGTTGTTGACGATGGTTCAACAGGAACAAACCCACAAGGAAACCCAGTTTCAGCTGAAGGGTGTAACCCATTGGTAAACGGTGTTGATGTGAACGGGAAAATCGCTGTGATTTATCGTAACACATGTGAGTTCGGAGCGAAAGCTTTGAATGCTCAAAACGCTGGAGCTGTTGGTGTAATCATCATCAACCGTGATCCAGAAGTAATTGAAATGGGAGGTGGAGCAGACGGAGCTTCTGTAACAATTCCTGTTGTAATGATTTCAAGCACAGACGGTTTGACAATTACAAACGAAATGGCTAACGGACCAGTTGTTATGTTCTTAGGAAACAAAACAGGTTTGTACCCTAACGACGCTGGTGTAACTAGTGGAACTTCTTTGTGGTCTAAATCATCTGGTGTTCTTTCTCAATTGGCACAAAACGGTTCTGAGTTCAACTTTGATGTAGCTACACGTATCTACAACTACGGTACAGACGACCAAACAAGTGCTTCTGTAACAGCTACTGTAGACGGTCCTTCAGGAAACGTATACACTGAAACTGTTAACTTGCCAACAATCCTTTCTGGAGATAGCGTTGACGTTGAGCCTGGTGGAGCTTTGTCTTTCCCACAGTTCTCTTTGACTTCTTACCCAGCAGGAGAATACACTGTTTCTTACAGCGTTGATTTGGGTATTGCTGATGATTACGATGCTGATAACACTGTTTCTTCATCGTTCTACGTTCAAGATTCAATCTTCGGATTCTCACCATTTGATGCAAACGGTCTTCCAGTTCAAAACAACGGATTCCGTCCAGGAACAAACAACTCTACATTCTCTAACTGTATCGTATTCGATAACCCTAACGGAAGCCGTGTAGGAGTTACAGGATTGTATTTCCAAGCACTAGGAAGCTCAGTTGATCTTTCTGGAGAAGAAATCTCATTATACGCTTACCGTTGGGAAGATGTATTTACTGATTTGAACGATCCTGCAATGGCATTCAACAGCTTGAACCCTATTGCAAACGGATTCTACTATTTCCCATCAGATCTTCAAGGAGAAACAGTTTACGGAGCGTTTAACACGCCAGTATTGATGGAAGATAACCAACGTTTCCTTTTGTGTGCTCAAACAGTGAACTTGGATGTATTCCTTGGATTCAACGACGGTACAGATTACACACGTAACGTAGATTACTACTTGCAGCCACTTGCACCAATCGAAAATGATGGGGCATACTTCGCAGTAGGATTTGGATCTGACATCATGTCTTCAGTTGGAGCGAAAATGGTTGATGCTGCTTCTATCGGATTGGATGAAAATGGAACGATTGAAGGTTCTGCATATCCAAACCCAGCGAAAGATATCGTAACAATCGAAATCGAAACTACGGAAGATGCAACAATCGTTGTAACTGATCTTTCTGGTAAAATCGTATTGAATGATGCACTTTCTTTTGCTAACGGTAATGCTACTGTAAACATTGCTGATCTTGAGTCAGGAATGTACGTATTCAACATTACTTTGGCGAACGGATTGTCTTCTCAATTCAGCGTAGCGAAGAACTAAGAAAACGCTTATTCTTAATAAGAAAAAGGCCTCTACAGCAATGTAGGGGCTTTTTTATGTCCAAACGGTTCAACGTAGCACAAAAGACAGAAAGAATCATCCTGACAAAAATTCATCCACATAGAAAAGGGCTCCTTTCCAAAAATATCGGAAGAGGAGCCCTTTCTTTTGCTCGATAACCTAAACTATACTTATGTGATTAAACCTAAAAATTGAGCGATAAACCGAATGTGAGAGGATAGAGATCAACCGTTTTTCCTTGGTCGAAAAGTGGTAGCAAGCTGTAATTCGCGAACACTCCCCAATTTCCGTATCCCAATCTTGCTGCTGCATCCAGTTTGAATGCATTCAGATTGTACGACCCTTTCACTTTTTCTTTAAATTCTTTTCCTTCGAACTCACCTTGACGTTTTGTTTTTGATGTCAAACGCACACCTCCAACAACACCTGCGGCCAAATAAAAGCTCTTGTCTTCATTCGCGCTTGTGTTGAATTCCAACATTAACGGAACAGTTAAGTAAGATGCCTTCAATTTATTCTTTGAATAGATGTTTACAGTGTCTGTAACGGCGAAAACAGAGTCTGCTGTAGATTGGACTATATAATTGTTTTTAAACGCCACAGAGGTCCAATTAAAGCCCAATCCAGTGGTTAAACCCACGTATGGAGTTCCGAAATTGAATTTGTGCTCCAAAATATTCAAATTCCACACCTGTGATTTCGCGGCATCATTCTTCCAATAAGGATTGTCGGCGAAGGTGTTTTCACGGTTTTCATCCAATAATACATTGAATCCAAAATCCAATCCAGCCCAGTGAGCTTCACTTTTTTTCGATTTTCTTGGTTCTTCTTCGATGTCCACTATTTCTCCATCTACGGTAACTTGAACGTCCGACTCTTCTCCCTCTTCACTGATTACAAGAACTTGTGTTTTTCCAAACTTCATTCTCATTGTATCAATTTCCTTCTCTGTGGAAGTCTCTGGTGCTGGTGGGGTTTCTTCAACCTGCCCTTGTGAAAATAAGGCAAGGAATAAAAATGCGATTAATGCGTATAGTGCTTTCATGTCTTCTGTTTTGATTGTAAGACCTACAAGCTCAACAAAAGTTACAGAAAAAATTAAAAAAAGTTATAGATTCCTGTTTTTCAATTATTTAATCAATCATCTTGCCAGTCATCTAGGAATGAATCCAGATCTCTTCGATCCTTTTTGGAAGGTTTTCCGGTACCGTGTTCACGATACGTTCGCTGTGCAGCTTGATAAAGCTTCAGCTTTTCGAGTTCCTCTGGCGGCGTTATATCGATAATATAAGCAGGTACTAGCTTCGCCCCTACCCTTTTATCAAGCAGTTGAATAACCTTATACGAAAATGTAGCTGTATGTCGAATGACTTGAATTGTATCGCCCAAGTTTACATTCCGCGCTGGTTTCACGTGTTGGTTTTCCAGGCGAACTTTCCCTTTTGAAATGGCTTCGGCAGCCTGTGAGCGCGTTTTGGCTAAACGCACACTCCATACGAACTTATCCATTCTGCAGCTCATCACGCAATTTTTTAGTGAGTGATTTTACCACGAGTTCGTAGGAGTGATCGATTAGCTCAATAAATAACTTATCGGGAACATCAGCGTTTACAGCAACTGTATTCCAGTGCTTTTTACTCATATGATATCCTGGTTTTACGCCTTGATATGTTTCACGTAAAACAATGGCCTCTTCTGGATCGCACTTCAAGTTGACCGACTGAAAATCGTCGATATTGGTGAGAGCGAACATCTTCCCTTTCACTTTAAACACAAGTGCTGTTTCGCTGAAGGGAAAACCTTCCGTCGTTCCTGGCTTAGATAAACAGTAGTCTCGAAACGACTCGATATTCATTACTTCGTTTTTGCCAGTGCCACTTTAGGTTCTTTTCTTCCCAAACGGTAAAGCATTTTTCCATGCTCAAACAATGCATCTGCAAAGGTTTTGTACGAGTAATAAGGAAGATTGTATTCAAACGCTGTTTCGCGAACGATGTGCGAAATTTTACGGTAATGTACGTGACAAATATTTGGGAACAAGTGATGCTCTACTTGAAAATTCAATCCACCTACGTACCAAGAAAACCATGTTGATTTTGGTGCGAAGTTCGCTGTATTCATCAATTGGCTAACGGCCCAGTCAGACTCAATGTTTCCTGTTTTGTCAGGCATTGGGTAGTTCGACGAAGGAATAACGTGTGCTGGTTGGAAAATCATCGCTAATGTAAGTCCAGCAATGAAGTGCATCATGAAGAAACCAAGAATTGTTCCCCACCAAGGAAGTGAAGAAAGAATCATCGGCAATACAAGGAAAACACTCAAATACACCACTTTCGTAAGGATAATTGACACAAGCATTCCACGGAACGTAACACCTTGTGTTTTCAACAAATCTTTTTTCTTGTAGCGCGCTAGCTGAGAATAATCTTTTGATGAAAACCACATGATCGTCATGAATCCATATAGGAACCACGCATAAACGTGCTGTAGTTTGTGTCCTTTGCGCAACTTTTGATTTGGCGAAAAGCGCATCAATACACCCGTATCGATGTCTTCATCCATACCTGTTACGTTCGTATACGTGTGGTGAAGAACATTGTGTTGAATTCTCCAGTTCACATCACTACCTCCAATTGGAAGAAGGAGTTTACCAAGAAGCCAATTGACTTTGTTATTTTTTGAATAAGCGTTGTGATTCGCGTCGTGCATGATCGAAAGGCCAATTCCTGCCATTCCGAAGCCCATTAACACCCACATCAACAATACCAAACCTGTCGATTCGAACAACGTTAGCATCAAGATGAATGGAATGAAATAAAGTGAAATCATGAAAATTGTTTTCACTACCATGTTTGTATTTGCATGACGTGAAATTCCATTTTCTTTGAAATAATTGTTTACTCTTTTTCTGAGAACTTTGTAAAACTCGTCCTGTTGTGGATTCGTTTCGTTTTTTGCGTTAGAGAATCTAACTTGAGATAATTGCATAGTTTTAATCTAATAAAGAACTACAAAGATACGTCTTATTCTGCCTGAAAGTGGTATTTTCCGTACACTTTTATTGTTTTTTGGCAATAATCTAAAACTCCTAGCCCAAATTTACTCTGCGCTATTGTGTACTTTTGTTGTAGCTTTATCAACAAACATTGAACAATGTCGAATCATCAATTGCCTCCGTATTGCGAAGATTTTCTGAATCGTAAACGTTTTTTTACACATACAGCATCCATTGGAAAGCTAGCTCTTGGGGGTGATGCTCCAGTCCGTGTTCAGTCGATGACAACCACAGACACGATGGATACGAAAGCATCTGTTGAAGAATCAAAAAGAATGATAGATGTTGGTTGTGAGATTGTTAGGCTCACCGCTCCCAGTAAAAAAGAAGCGGAGAACTTGCGCGAAATCAAAAAGGAATTGAAAGCGCAAGGATACGACGCACCCTTGGTTGCCGATATTCATTTTACCCCAAACGCTGCAGAAATTGCTGCCAAAGTGGTAGAAAAAGTCCGTGTGAACCCAGGAAACTATGCCGACAAGAAAAAATTTGAGGAGCTTTCCTATACCGAGGAATCCTATCAAGCAGAATTAGACCGTATTGAGGAGAAATTTACGCCGCTTGTCGAAATCTGCAAAGAACACGGTACTGCCATGCGAATTGGTACGAATCACGGTTCTTTATCCGATCGAATCCTCAGTAAATACGGCGATACACCAGAGGGAATGGTAGAATCGGCCATGGAGTTCTTGCGGATCTGCCGGAAAAACGATTACCACAACCTTGTTCTATCCATGAAAGCGAGTAATACACTTGTAATGGTGCAGGCATACCGCCTTTTGGTGGCCACAATGAAAGCTGGGGGAATGAATTATCCACTTCATTTGGGCGTTACCGAAGCAGGCGACGGAGAAGATGGACGTATTAAGTCAGCGGTTGGAATTGGTGCACTCTTGGAAGATGGATTGGGAGATACAATCCGTGTATCGCTTACCGAAGCTCCAGAAGCAGAAATTCCTGTCGCTCAACTACTTCTTAAAAAGTTTGAGGACGAATCGAATGTATTCCCAATAGACCGATCAATTGAAAAGCTATCGTACGATCCGTATTCACATACACGAAGAGAAACACAAGAAGTATCAAAACTTGGCGATCACCATGTACCCGTTGTAGTTGCCGATTTGAGTCATGTTGATCAAATAAAACCAGCTCATTTCTTTGGGTTTGGTTACAACTACTCTGTTCCTTTGGACAAGTGGAACATCACTGATAGTGCTGCAGACATAGTTTACGTTGGTTCGAATACACTTTCTTTTGAAACGCCAGGGACACTCATCGTTCTATCCGACTTCGAAACATGGAACGAACACGGACGAGGGAAAGACGGTCATTTCCCACTTATTGATGCTTCTCAATGCAATCAATTTAAGGCAAATGATGTGTTCTACGTGAAACATCAAGCTGAAAATTCCGAAGTCGATTATCTATTGGACTACCCCAATGCGATTGTCGTTTTGGAAACACAATACACGAACCGAACACAACTATTTCGTAATATTCGGTTGATTTTTGCGGATAACGAAATTAAAAACCCTGTAATCATCTGTTCGGAGCATGTAAGTAACGACGCCGATACCTTCCAACTTTGGACTTCTTCCGACCTCGGATCGTCTTTTATTGACGGTTTTGGTGACGGCATTTGGCTTCGCGGTCATGCTTCTACACAACTCGTTAATTCGACTTCATTTGGCATCTTACAAGCCACCAGAACGCGTATTTCGAAAACGGAATACATTTCCTGTCCGTCTTGTGGTAGAACACTCTTCGATTTACAAGAGACAACAGCTAAGATCCGCGCCCGCACCTCACACCTGAAAGGTGTTAAAATCGGAATTATGGGATGCATCGTTAATGGTCCTGGCGAAATGGCCGACGCCGATTATGGTTACGTTGGTACGCGCCCTGGAAAAATCCATTTGTACCGAGAAAAAGAAGTGGTTCGCAAAAATGTAGACGAAAGCGAAGCAGTGGATGCACTCATCGATCTCATTCGTGAGCACGGTGATTGGGTAGATCCTGTGATGGATTAAATCATAAATCTGACTTCGCTCAGTCGCTTCTCACCACTCTAGTTTCGTGAGTACAATTCTTAGAGGAAAAATCTCCTTGCTTCAATTTGAGTTTGCAAAATGAACCTAGAAATTCTTTCGAATGATTTTTTGGGCGTTCTCTCATTTTCGAGCTGACTTCCATCTTCACTTTTGAGAGAGGCAGGCTGTTCTCTTCACCGCGAAGCAGCCACGAAGTGAATATTTTCTTCGAAAAGTATTTCCGTTGCCATCCTTAACGCGAAACTCAGAATTGGTCAAAAACGTCCAATTTCATCACCAAAACACCGTTTTTGGGTGAAAAACGCGTAAATGACTGATTTTCAACAACAAAATCGGCCAAAAACAAGGTTCTCTGTATTTAACGATCTCACCCCCCTTAATATGATTGAACCTTAAGAAGGAAAAACATCGCTTAAATCGCATTAAAACGCAAAATAGCTTATAAAAAAGGTCCAATTTTTAATTTCCGACCTTTTTCCAACGAAAAATCTCATTTATTTTGGTACGATATTAAATTTCGGCTTTATCTACCGAGATAAACAAGCAATACTGAAACATCGCTTGGCGACACTCCACTAATTCGAGAAGCCTGTCCAATTGTTGCCGGTTGAATTTCTGTCAGCTTATGTTTTGCTTCCGAACTCAAGCTCGACAATTTCTGATAATCCATATCCGTCGGAATCTTTACTCCTTCCAACCTGTTCATTTTATTGGCCACATCTTGCTCGCGCGAAATATACCCGTCATACTTCATTTGGATCTCCGCTTGAGCAATTGTATCCGAATCCAAATCAGAAAGAATATTGGTAAGCTCATTATCGCGTTCACCATTCATCTCTTCTATTTCCTTCATTGTAATTCCTGGACGCGTTATCAACGAACTTAATTTCACTTGTTGATTAATGGTAGAACTCGACATTCGTTCCAAGATCGGGTTCGCTGCCTCCGCAGACACACCTTCTTTCGAAAGGATCTTTTTCAGTTGTTCTGTTCCCCTCGCCTTTTCCTCCATTCTTCTCAAGGCATCATCTGAAGCCAAACCAAGCGCATGACCAATTGGCGTCAAACGTAAATCAGCATTATCTTGTCTTAATAGAATGCGGTACTCTGCACGACTCGTAAACATGCGATACGGTTCTTCCGTTCCTTTTGTAATCAAATCATCAATGAGTACGCCAATGTACGCTTCACTTCGTGATAGAATAAACTCCTCTTCTTCTTTTACTTTTCGGGCTGCATTAATTCCAGCCATTAATCCTTGACATGCCGCTTCCTCGTAACCTGTTGTTCCATTAATCTGTCCAGCGAAAAACAAATTCTCCACACGCTTCGTTTCCAAGGTATGCTTCAACTGCGTTGGTGGGAAATAATCATATTCGATAGCATAACCCGGACGGAACATTTTTGCATTCTCAAAACCAGGTATCGATTTCATTGCACGATGCTGTACATCCTCTGGCAATGAAGTACTGAATCCGTTTACATAGATTTCGATCGTGTTCCAACCTTCAGGCTCCACAAAAATCTGATGACGCTCACGATCCGCAAAACGATTGATCTTATCTTCTATACTCGGACAATATCGTGGCCCAGCACTTTTAATCGCTCCATTAAACATCGGCGATCGGTCGAACCCTTCTTTTAAGAGTTCGTGTGTTTCAGGATTGGTATACGTGATATGACAAGAGCGTTGTTCGGATAATGGCTTTGTATTCGAAAAACTAAACTTCGATGGATTCTCATCACCGAATTGTTCTTCCATTTTCGAATAATCCAACGAACGACCATCCACTCTTGGCGGAGTTCCCGTCTTCATTCTACCAGTTTCAAAACCAAGATCAATTAACTCTTCCGTAATTCCAGTCGATGCCCGTTCTCCTGCGCGACCACCTCCGAACTGTTTTTCTCCCAAATGAATCAAACCATTCAAGAAAGTTCCATTGGTTAGAACCACCGTTTTTGCTTTCACCTCAATTCCGATGGACGTTTTCACGCCTACAACTTTTCCATCCTTCACGATGATTCCGTTGCACATGTCTTGCCAGAAATCAACCAAAGGATTTCTCTCAAGCATCAACCTCCACTCTTCTGCGAAACGCATTCGATCGCTCTGAACGCGTGGCGACCACATCGCTGGTCCTTTCGACTTATTCAACATTCGAAACTGAATCGCACTCAAATCGCTCACAATTCCAGAACCACCACCTAAAGCGTCAATTTCACGAACAATTTGTCCTTTTGCCACACCTCCCATTGCAGGGTTGCAGCTCATTTGTGCAATCGTGTTCATGTTCATCGTGATCAACAAGGTTGAACACCCCAACTTCGCAGCTGCATTCGCAGCCTCACAGCCAGCATGACCAGCCCCCACAACAATCACATCGTATTCTTTCAGCATCTCTTTTTGTTTCACGTGGAACAATCCACCATATCCAAACACAAAACTACAACTCTTTACCTGAGTAAACAGCGAGATTCGTTAACACAAAAAAAGCCGATGCTACGCATCAGCTTTCTATATCATAAAAACACCGTTTATGTTTCACGTGAAACAATTAAACCAAGTGCCCAATTCTCTTTTTCACGCATCAACTTCTGTTCCTCTTCCGATTTATCCTTATACCCTAACAAGTGCAACACCCCGTGCACCATTACTCGTAATAGTTCCACGTGAAACATTTCCTTATGAGTATTCGCATTATCCTTTACCCTGTCAATAGAAATAAATAAATCACCAGATACCACATCTTCCTCTGTGTAATCAAACGTGATAATGTCGGTATAATAGTCGTGGTCGAGGTGTTTACGGTTCATTTCTAAAAGGTGTTCATCTGAACACAGAATCATAGAAACCTCTCCTAACTCGTGGTTTTCTTCGTGCGCTACATCCTTCAACCATTGATTGATTAAAGCCACGTCCAAATCAAACGCATCAACATCCTCGAAATAGACTTCGATCATTATTATTTAGAGAAATAAATACACACATTGCGGCCGGCATCACTAAACTCTACTGCCTCGGCCAAGGACCGCATTAAATAGATGCCACGTCCATTTTCTTTTTCAAGGTTCTCGGGAGCTGTTGGGTCTGGGAGGTTTTTGTAGTCAAAACCTTGTCCGTTGTCTTTTACACTGAAACAAAAGTCCGTTTCTTTATCTCCAACATGGACATCCACTGATAAACTATTATCCATTTTATTTCCATGTATAATTGCATTATTCACCGCTTCGGTGACAGCAATCAACACGTTTCCGTAGTAATCTTCTTTTACTTGTAGGTTCTCACACACCTCATCAATAAGTGCTTCGACTTTATTTATTGAATCAAAATTCGACGGTATCGAGAGTTCATTTACCAGTACGTATCCTTCTTTCATTCTTCAGTATTCATTACAACATGCGGTTGAAATACTCATTCGCTCTATCCTTATAGTACTTTCTGTACGCTGGATCTACTGAACGAAGGAGTTCAATTTGTTTCAACTTCTCCTTGTTATACTGATCAAACCGAATTAGGTTACCATTATTTTCATTTTTTCCAGACTTAGATTCTCTTTTCTCATCTAGCCCGCGTTCACGCTCAGCTTTCTCGCTTTCGAGCAAGCGCGTAAGAATGTCTTGTTGACGTTTCACAAGGTTATTTCCAAGGCGCTTATTCACTAAGTCTCGCTCCTGTTCCTCCAACTCCTTAATCAACGGATTCAGCTTATTTCCTTCACCCTTTCCGCCTTTGTTCAATTCCTTTCGTAATTGCTCCAAACGCTTACGAATTGCCGCTTGTTCCGCAGCCATTTTAGCCAATTCTTTGTTTCCAAGTCCCATGGTTCCCTGACCACCTTGCTTTGATCCAGGTTTTGATCCTGGCTTGTCACCTGGTTTATCTCCCGGTTTTTGTCCGTCCTTTCCTTGGCCTTTTTTCATCTGCTCCAATTGCTTCTTGAGCATTTGCTTCATGTCTTGACCCGACATACCATTTCCTGGCTTCGGTTGACCTTTACCACCCGGTTTATTACACGTACCCGATCCAGGTTTAGAATTTTGCATCGCCTGCTGCATCTGTTGCAAACTCTCATTTAACATCAACGCGAGGTTGTTGTAGGACGTCATTGTGTACTGCTGATGAATTGCCAAATCTGACATTCTTCGCTCATCAATATCCTCTAAACTGAGGTCTTGATTCACAGCAATCGTATTCAACTCAGCGTCTACGAAGCTGGCAATTTTAGGTTGACGTTCCGCCAATGCATATAAACTATCGCGAACTACTTTGGTATCATCAATGATCTTACGCTGTTGACGTGAATACTTTCTAAATGCAGGGTCTTTGTCATCTACCCGAGACAACTGCTTCATGACATCTTCCTGATCAAAACTCAACGCCATTAAACTCTCGAGGATATTACGCAGCATATCCATGTCCTCCTGTTCCTTCTCCTGGTTTGCCTGCTGCTGCATTTCATTGAGCTGCTCAGCCATCTTCTCCATTTCATCAGCGGCACCTTCCTGTGACTCTCCAGCTTTGCCTTCTTTACCTTTGTCGAGCTGTTCCTTCGCTTCTCCCAATTTGTCTTGAATCTCCTCAGAATGCTCCTTCGGTTGACCTAATTCCATGGGTGATTTCAAGGCATTGTTCAAGCTGTCCATCTTCTCGATATCCTCTTTTAGATCATCGAATTTTTCATTGATTTCTTTTTGTTCCTTTTTATCCTCTTCAGACGCCTTACCTTTCTCCTCAATGTCCTTTTTAAGCTCCTCTTGCTCCTTCGCTAACTCCTTAAGTTCTTCCTCTATCGCATCGATCTTTTCATTAACCTGAAGACGTTTCAGCATTTCCATACTGCGCTCCATTTGCCGTTTCATATCCTCAGACGACATTTCTAGCTTCTCCATTGTCTCCTCAACACCTTCCTGGTTCTGCTGCTTCATGAGCTCTTCTAATTCTTTCAGGAGGTCACGCAATTCATCATCCATTAACTCTTCCATCAGTTCCTCCAACTGCTTTTGCTGTTCGAGTAACTCTTTATCCATTTCCGTTAACTGATCCTTCTCCTCAAACGAACTTTCCATTTCCTCTTGAAGTTCTTGCAAGCGCTCAATCATGGACTTTTGCTGCTCCTGCAACTGATTTACTTGGTTCTGCTTGTTCCAGTTCGATTTGTTAGAGTTAAGTGTTTCCTTCCGTAAACGTTCAAGGTTCTCACGGAAATCCTCCGCTTCTTTCATCACATCCGATAGCTCATCCTTTGATTTATCCTGCTGCTCATCGCGCTGTTGATTCAACTCCTCCAGGTTTGGCAATTTGTATACAAACGAACGACTCGATGTAGACTTGCTTCCATTGACACCGTCATTATCACTCACCACAAAATGATATTCGATTTTATCTTCCAACTGGATTTTCCCACGACGAAAATCTACTGCGAAATCAAACGGACTCTCCGTACCGATCACTTTGCCAGCGCTCATCTTTTCTGTACGCTTCGTTCCGTTCTTTGAGGTAATCGTATACACAAACATTAAGCTACGAAGTCCATGATCATCCGATACAGAACCCGAAAAATAGCGAATCCCATCTTTGATTGAATCTTGCACCTCACCCACCTGAATGGATGGATAATTGTCTTTATCAACCTCTACCAGAAACTCCGTAGTATCCCGACGTCCACTGACCTTGTTCTTTAACACAACGCGACCCTTTGAATCATCCTTGAACACATCCGAAACCACAAAACCATCTTTAGAAAAGCTTTGTCGTTTATCGTTGATATAGAATTCCGTGTTCTCACTGTGCTTCGTTACGACACTCCATGATATTCTCGTTCCTTCTGGAACCGTGAGATCTGAAGCGTTCTCCACCACTTCATTATCTAGTCCCAAATAGCTCGGGTACACAAGCGTCGCTTGCATCTTACCAATTGCCGTTTTCGAGATTACATCCACCGTGTAATTCTCACTTGATACTAACTCACCATCCACATTCGCTTCAAAACTCAGCGATGTTGTCTCTCTTAATTGGTTTAATTCTCCAACAAACTTATTCTTAGCTGTACGCTTCAATAGCGCCCTTCCATTGGACGATCGAACATATACCTTATCAGGAATACTCTCGCCAATTAAAACAACTTCAAATGGGAAATTTTGGCCTTCTTCAATTCGATTATTCTCTGCATTGAACGAAAACTCAAAGGGCGGTGGAATCTTAAACTCTCTTGAAAATTGCACCACGCGCTCCGTTCCGTCTTTGAACATTCCCGGAACAAACAACAGCAGCGCAAAGAACAATGCCAAGATTGGTAAAATCCATTTTAAGTGCTTTCGGTTCTCATCCAAATCGATTGCATTTGCAAACGGAACCATACTCAGGTTCACACTACGCTGTTGAACACTTGCATTTAACAGTTCATAGTCCGCAGAATTCTCATCCATTTGATCTTTCAGCTGCAGCGTATTCAACAAGCGATCTGAAATATCTGGAAAAAACGAACCAATAATTTTTGAGGCTTGGTATCTATTTATACGCTTTCCGTAGGACTTCAATTTTAAAATTGGCGCTACGATGTATTTTCCTAAGATGAAACCATTGACTCCGAGAAAGCCAAAAAACAGCACTGCCCTCACGTACGAATTGAATCGTCCGAAATACTCCAAGGTAATAATGGCTAAATACGTCAACAACAAGACACCAACGAACAGGAAGATTCCCTTGATCATCTGATTCTTGTAAAACTTTCGGATAAAACCGTCTACCTGATCCAATAAACGATCAAATGCACTCATAAAAAATAGATTGGTGAACTAAAATACGACATATTATGCTGATACTTACTAAAGAAACGTTAAACCCACTCTTAGAACAGTACATATGAGTCAACTATGGGTTCAACAGATGGCAAAACATCACACAGTACAAGTATTCTCTCTATCTTTGCCGACACAAAACAATTTGAAATATGTCAGATAGACCTGTTCGCGTACGGTTTGCTCCGTCGCCCACTGGACCTCTTCACATTGGAGGTGTTCGTACCGCTCTGTATAACTACTTGTTTGCCAAGAAACATGGCGGAACATTTATTATTCGTATTGAAGATACGGACCAAACTCGTTTTGTGCCTGGAGCGCAAGATTACATTATGGATGCTTTGGCTTGGTGTGGAATCATGCCTACTGAAGGTCCGGGTACTGGTGGTGAATACGGTCCCTATGTCCAGTCAGAACGTAAATCAATGTACCGTGCTTACGCGGATCAATTGGTTGAAAACGGGCATGCATATATCGCTTTCGATAGTGCCGAAGAACTCGACACCATGCGTACACAAGCGAAACAAATGGGTATGCCGAACTGGCAATACAATAGTACAACACGTACTTCCATGAAGAATTCACTTACGCTTCCAGCAGATGAAGTACAACGACGTATTGATGCCAATGAGCCGTATGTGATCCGCATGAAGATGCCACGTAACAAAGACATTCGTTTTGAAGATGCCATCCGAAGTTGGGTCGTTGTCAACACAAACAATCTTGACGATAAAGTTCTTTTCAAATCGGATGGAATGCCAACGTATCACTTGGCGAATATTGTGGACGACCACACCATGAACATCAGTCATGTTATTCGTGGAGAAGAGTGGCTTCCTTCTGCCCCACTTCATATCATGTTATATGAAGCATTCGGTTGGGAAGCTCCAACTTTTGCCCACCTTCCATTGTTGCTTAAGCCAGATGGAAATGGAAAACTTTCAAAGCGAGATGGTGACCGATTAGGTTTCCCCGTTTTCCCAACCAACTGGACAACCAAAGAAGGAGAATTATACTCAGGATATCGCGAGCAAGGATACTTTGCTGGTGCCTTTATCAACATGCTTGCTTTCCTTGGTTGGAATCCAGGAACAACACAAGAGATCTTCTCTTTGGATGAATTAGTGGAATCGTTTAGCCTTTCACGTGTGTCAAAA
>JABXHO010000026.1 GCA_013373595.1 Flavobacteriales bacterium
ACAAAGTACACTAGTTTTCCCATGGATTAACTAACCTTCAAACACACAGAGTAGTTGTGCTCAATCAACACCTTTGCATCGCAGCGTTCATTTCAGTGAAAACTAAACACAGCCTTGTGTCTTGACAATGTCAAGTCTGTGTCCTTGTGGTGAAAAAAAATAAACCACGAAGACACAAAGTACACTAGTTTTCCCATGGATTAACTAACCTTCAAACACAAAGACGAGTTGTGCTCAATCAACATCTTTGCGTCACAGCGTTCTTTTGAGTAAAAACTAAACACAGCCTTGTGTCTTGACAAAGTCCAGTCCGTGTCCTTGTGGTGAAAAAACTCAACCTAAAGTTCTTACTGCTTAATTTTTTATTGATACCAATTGTGAACTCATCTTTTTCACTTCCTTAAATAGGAAAACCACCTATTATGACTGAAAATCAATTGGCGAGCATTGTGTTTCGGCTTGGAATGAAAGTGCACCGAGAACTAGGCCCTGGACTTTTAGAGAGCGTATATGAAGAGTGTCTCTGCTATGAGCTCAAAAGAGAAGGTGTTCAATTTGAACGCCAAAAATCACTATCACTTTTATATAGCGGAGTAGAGATCGAAAGTAAACTAAAACTGGATCTTGTGTTGGAGGATAAATTAATTGTTGAGTTGAAATCAGTTAATAAATTTGAACCCATTCATATGGCGCAAATACTAACCTATTTGAAACTCTCACAATGTAAATTAGGTCTTTTGATTAACTTTAACACCTCACTTTTTAAAAGCGGGGTTCGTCGTGTGATTAATGGAACCTTGTAGGAATGAGAATGTATCTGATTATCAGAATTGAATAAAATGAAGGTATGTATAGCTGAGAAACCCAGTGTGGCGAAGGATATCGCGGAAATCATCGGAGCAAAACAACGCAACGATGGTTACTGGGAGGGGAATGGCTATCAAGTAACATGGACATTCGGACACCTCTGTACCTTGAAGGAGCCACACGATTACAACGAGAACTGGAAATACTGGAAACTCGAAGATCTTCCTATTGTTCCGCCTAGTTTTGGTATCAAATTGATACAGAATCAAGGAGTAGAGAAACAATTCAATACGATTGCTCATCTTGTTCAAAACTGCGATGAAGTCATCAATTGCGGGGATGCCGGGCAAGAAGGAGAACTCATTCAGCGATGGGTATTGCTTAAAGCAAAATGCAAAGCGCCCATTCGAAGATTATGGATTTCATCACTAACTGAAGAAGCGATCAAAGAAGGCTTCGAGAAATTGCAGGAAGCATCCAAGTACGACAACCTCTACGCAGCAGGAAGCGCTCGTGCTATTGGCGATTGGATTCTCGGAATCAATGGGACACGTTTATTCACCAAGAAATTCGGACAGGGAAAAACCACCTTGTCCATCGGGCGCGTGCAAACTCCAACACTCGCCATGATTGTTGAGCGCCAAAAAGAAATTGATTCTTTCGTTTCGCAGGAGTACTGGGAGCTCAAAACGGTCTACAAAGAGCAAGAGTTCAACTGCCAAATCGATCGACTTAAAACGGAAAAACGCGCTCAAAAAGGATTGGATTACCTCAAGGAGCGAGAGTTCGAAATTACATCGTTCGAGCAAAAAGAAGGAAAAGAAGGAAATCCGCGATTGTATGATTTGACATCGTTACAGGTTGATGGAAACAAGAAATTCGGTTTCTCCGCAGATGAAACATTGAAACTAGTTCAAAGTCTCTACGAGAAGAAATTGGTTACTTATCCAAGGGTAGATACAACCTATCTTTCGGAAGATTTACACCCAAAGATTCCGTCGATCTTAAAAGGAATGACGTACTACTCACGTTTTACCGAGAAAGTACTCGCGAAGCCAATTCCAAAATCGAAAACCGTCTTCAACGATAAAAAAGTAACGGATCACCACGCCATCATTCCAACAGGAGTGGTGCCTTCTGGAATCACGCATGCAGAGCAACAAATTTATGATTTGATAGCCCGAAGATTCATCGCTGCGTTTTACCCTCCGTGTACCGTTTCCAATACAACCGTTCTCGGAAAAGTGGGCGAATTGGAATTCAAAGCGACAGGAAAACAGGTCTTGAAAGAAGGTTGGAGAGAAGTGTACGCTGATCTCAAAAAAACGAAGAAAAATAAGGACGAAGAATCGATCATGCCAGAGTTCACTGAGGGGGAGAAAGGTCCTCATGAACCGACCGTGCATAAAGGGAAAACGTCACCGCCCAAAGCATATACGGAAGCGACACTTCTACGGGCTATGGAGACCGCTGGAAAGCAGGTAGATGATGAAGAAATGCGCGAATTGATGAAGGACAATGGAATCGGTCGACCATCAACTAGAGCGAACATCATCGAAACCTTATTCCGTAGAAAGTATATCGAGAAAAAGCGAAAAAACATCATTGCAACAACAACTGGAATCGCTTTGATTGATACCATTCAAAATGAGTTGCTCAAAAGCGCGGAGTTAACAGGACAATGGGAGAAAAAACTGAGCTTGATCGCAAAAGGTGAATATTCAGCGGATGTTTTCAAGAAAGA
>JABXHO010000122.1 GCA_013373595.1 Flavobacteriales bacterium
TGAAAGAGAAGAAAGCCAAGCCAATTGTAGCATTGGTGGCTGTTCAACGAAAAATGCTGATTTTAATGTTTGAACTATGGAAGAAAAACGAGTACTACGATCCTGAATTTGAGCAAAAAAAGCAGCAAGCTTACAAGAAACTTGCTGCACGGGGTAGCAAACAACAAAAAGTTGAGTCTTCCCTCAAGATTTTAATGAAATTACTTGTTTTTTGACACAGTACCTATGCTTTCGTGCCGACACTCGAATATAGGGAATAAAAGGCATGAAGCATGAGGCGATGTTATAGTTATTAGATTTCCATTCACCTTTTTCTCAATTACTGTTGCTTAGATTAGTGCTCAGTAACTCATTTGTTCATTGAAAAATTGTCTTGAGTTCCAATTATTTTTACTTTTAAGGGGAATCAGAGCTAAATAAGGCAAAGCAAATGCAGCTCCAATTCTCCCTTTAAAAAACCATATTAAACAACTGCTATGAGACACGTTATCCTGTTATTCCTAATTACTTCATTGCTTCTTTCTTGTAAATCAACGTGGCACCTATATAAGCCTGCTCAATCCGGGATAGTAGGTAAGAGAGTTAATGACTATTCTAAACAGAATCAACAGATTTCGCTTGGACCAATACACACGTTCGATGGAACAATTGAGACGGTTGATAACCCATCGACGGCAACAGAGAATCAACTAATCGAGAAGAATATAATGCTTGATTTAAAGGGGTTTTTGAACAAAAAGACTACTGTTACTAATGTTAAGGTCACTAATGCAACAGTTACTAATATCAAGTCCCTAAAGAACGTTAATCCAGGTAACTTTGTATACAGTGCGATAAAGGCCGAGAAGGTAACGGTTACTTTGAAGGTTAATTCGAACACTGAGATAAAGCCTGAAGAACTTATAGAAGAACTACAAAAATACATTCAATCGTTGAACCCAGCTATTGCTGACGTCGCCACATTAGTAAAGGAAATATCAGTTAACTCAACTAATGAATCTACTTATGAAATCTTGAACCCCGATGTTTATTATTGCTTTCAAGAAGCTGTAATCCGAGAAAACCAAGGAATAAAACATACGTATTATAAGGACTTTGTCACGATCCATGGTGGTGATTACTTTATATTAAATGAGGATTACAGCGTTAGTAAAGATCTATTCGTTGTCGTCTCAAAAGAATTTGAAGGCGTGGTAGACAGAATTGTCGTTCAATTAGTTTATAAGAAAGAAAATGGTATTCCTAATCTGTACGTGCGCTATAACACACGTAACGGATCAGAGCTGAAGTTAATCCCTAGACTGTCAGACAAAGTTTGGAATTCTCTTAATTTTCAAATTAAAGAGTATGATTTATCATCCAAAGCATACAAATTAGTGAGAATGGATATTGCTGCGGAATTAATCGATAATGGTATTCGTATTACAAGAGGGAAAGTTTCTTATCCTGAGAAAACTATTGAAATCGTTAAAAGATAATACTCACAGTAATATTTACACGATAGTATTAGGCGGCAGGCTTCATTAACTATAACGGTTCTCAAGTAGGCACAGGCGCCTAACAAAAATAGCACTTTTGGCGCTTGGGCTTACTTGATGTTATACGCATCAAATTAACCAGTGTTTCCCGCTTTTGATGTAATACCGTGAAACAGTTCCCAGAACCATAAACCTCCCCTTTTTCTTTTTTTATTCATTGCGGATTTCCGAAATTGAGATATGTAGAAATACGCATTGTGTAATTGGGTGCTGATGAGTAGCTTTGAATAAATTAAACTAATCAAGAATGTTTCGGATAAACAACGTTCAGATTAAAGGCTTCTGGGGTCAACACTTTGTTGATGCAGAATTCAACGATGACGTGAATATTTTTATCGGTCGCAATGGTACCGGTAAAACGACTTTTATAAACTTACTGCAAGCGGTAATTTCTGTCGATTTAGAGTTACTTTATGGTCTTCAGTTTGAGAAGATTACTATCAATTTGTCGGAAGGTAAAAGGTCACGAAAAGTTGAAGTAATCAAGTTGGCTCACGACTTGCAATTCAAGGAATTGCAATATCAAATCGGAACAAGGAAGTTCAAACTACCCATCTTACCAGAGCGCGAGTTAAGATATTCGAATAAACGAAGTGGAAGAATTCACCCCAGGTTTTTCAGAGATGTTCAAGAGATTAAAAATCAATTGTCAAAGTTGGTGAACGTTTCTTATTTGTCGGTTAATAGAGATAATGTCTTAAAAGATGATCCAAGAGAATTTCGGAGAGACGAAATTTATAATGCAATAGATATCCGACTTGACGAGCTTATTGGACAATTAACCTCATATCAGCTTCAACTGGAAACAGATCTCAGTAAACTTTCAAAGAAATTCCAAGAGAATGTTCTAAGGTCAATGCTTTTTAACGAGGAATTTGACAAGATTAATATCAATGAACCCGTCACTCTAGACCTGAGAAGAATAAGTATTGGCTTAAAACAGGCATATCGAGGTTTGGGTATTTTAGATAGTGCCACTGAGGACGTTATTGAAAGACATGTACAAGAAATAGAAAAAGCTGCCAAGTCAATTAACAACCATGCTGAGGATAGTAGTCGCCCCGTTTATCCTGATGATGTTACACCTTTAACTTTACTTAGAAGGACAAGAAAGATTAATAATCTATCAAGTGATCTAGAAAAAAACAAGAAAAAATTGTTTTCCAGATTGAATGACTACATCAACTTACTTAATGAATTTCATGAAACAAAAAGCTTCACCTTACAAGATAGTAAGGATGGTGGAATAATTATTCAAAAGGACAATGTGGAAATACCTCTTTTCCAGCTTTCTTCAGGAGAAAAGCAATTAATTATTTTACTCACTGAAGCCCTTTTACAAAAGGGAAGACAAACACTTTTTATAGCAGATGAACCCGAACTTTCACTTCACATTGAATGGCAAAGAAAGGTAATCTCTTCTATACGAAAACTGAATCCAAACTCTCAAATTATTGTTGCCACGCATTCGCCAGAAATAGTTGGTAAATTTAGAAGTAGTGTAATAAACATGGAAAGAATTATCAATGGCTGAATTAGAATACTCAAATGAAGCCTTGGAGGCTAAAGGACTTTTTTATAATAAGGAGATTACCGTTTACGTCGAAGGTAAAGATGATCCGCTTTTTTGGGAGAATATTTTTGACCTTGCTGAAATAGAGGCTCATATAGAAGATGTTGGTGGAAAAAAAGAGCTAGAGAAGTATCTAAAAAAGGTAACTGAAGAAGGAGCTGACTTTTTTATTGCTGCTGACAATGATAACGGGGAGTTCATGAAAGATGATCCCTTGAATCATCCGAATATTGTAAGGTCATACGGTTATTCGATTGAAAACTCGATGTATGGTCACCTTGTACCAATTGAAAAGAATATTTCTAATTTCTGTAGGAAGAAACTGGAGGTTTCTGATGATTTCGAAAAATGGATGAACGATTTTTCTCAAAAAGTATATGAATTGATCGTTTATGATATTGCCAATAACAGATTTGGCAAAGGAATAAGTGTCTTTGGAGATAATTGTTATCGTTTTTTAAAAAAACAAAATTCATATGAAATTTGTTCAGATAAAACTTCTCAGTTTATTTCGTCAATTGAGAATGAATTTGATAAAGAAGAGATTGATGAAGTTAGAGAGTTAATTTCGAAATCAGAAAAGGAATTATGGTTTTTAATCAAAGGTCATTTTATTACTCATGCTTTACTTAATCTAATTACACATACCATTAAGAAACATAACGGTAGTAAGAAGAGTATGACCACCGATTTTCTTTATTCTATCACGATCGACTGTAAAGAGGGGTGGAAGAATAGAATAGACATTAGAACAGTCGTTGAACGGGTTAAAGAACTTGGGAAAATTGCATAAAAAGGAGCGCATCGCGCTCCTTTCTCATTTTTCAAATCCTCTCCAACCAATCTCCCAACTGCTTCAAATCAAACAATACATCCCTAAATTCCTTAATCTCAACTTTCGAACCGTATAAAATCGAATCGTGCGCGGAGCGCAACGATTCAATCAAGGCATCTTTGCCGTGAGTTCTGATTCTGTCCAAAAAGACAAGATGATTGAGCGTTAAAAGATTTTCAACCTCCGATACGTGTCGTGTACCATCCGAGATATTTATCAGGACTACTGCCTGACGAATATCTTGACCATTTGAAGTCCGCATAAAAAATGATAAGATAAATGAGTAAAAGAGGAAAGGTCACTGCGAACTTCATTAGAGCGTGCTCCAATTTGGTCTCGGGACTTGCACCCGTATGCCTTTCCAAGATTTTTCTATGAAACCGATTGAATTGGGGTAAACACATAAATAATACTAATAAAGTTCGCAGTACTAATATACGATTAAATACCCGAAGCGTTGCTTCGAAGAACGAAAAAAAGAAAAGGGGGAAGAAAGAAAACGAACACACTGGTTAATTAGGTGTGGCTTTCAAACAATGGGCATTCGAGCCACACCGTCGTTGCGTATAACGGGATCGCAATAGGCTTTTGTGCCGCCTCTCGAATATAACACTTTTGCGGCATAAAGCTTATTGCGTGTTATACGCATTTCATTAAAGAGCATGAACATTTCTTATTCTCCATCCCAGTATTGATCATTCAGAAAGCGAAGGTTTAAATAATCCCCTTTTTTCTCTCTCGACCAAGTGAAACACTCGTTTTGAGTAGTTTGCGGAACAAAATGTGTGTGAAACGATTTTGTAATCAGGTATTTGTTGCAGAATCCCGCATTAAAATTGAGTAGAAATACGCATTGACAACCAATAGATTAAGAAATACTTTTGCTTTTCAATGGATATTCGATTAAGATTTGGAGTAAAGGTTGCAGAAATGAGAAAAATTAAAGGTTTATCTCAGGAAGCTTTGGCTATTAAGTCAAATGTTGATCGTAGTTATATTTCACGCATTGAATTAGGGCAAACCAGTATTTCTTTAGTTGTTATGGAACGAATAGCAATTGCGATGGATGCCAAAATTGCTGATTTTTTTAACTAGCGAGTTCCTTGTCACGGATTATAATCCTCAAGTATTATTGTTCTTTAGACAATCTTTCCGATTTTCCAATTTGGCATTTCATTTGAACCCTATGAACTTTCAATTTAATCTACTCACTATGGAGAAAATAAACTGCTATAAATGTAACAATCCCAACAACCCGATTACTGCGAAGTTCTGTAATGAATGCGGAGCAGGCATGATTTGCGAGTGCGGACAAATAATTATAGGTGGTAATTTTTGTTCAAACTGTGCAAAACCAATAGGAGATAATAATAGCGAATCTAAAATCTCAGGAAGAAATAAATTTGTTTTCAGAGAAGACGCTGATGGTCGTCATATGGAAGCAGATTTCTCGGATCATGCGGCGAAGGATTTTTCTGAAACTTTACGAGATGTATTAGTTGCCAAGCATTTAACGGCTGGGTCTTTGCCCGAAAATACCGACGTTACTGCTGAAAACGAGCAAATAGAAGATGCTGAAATTGTTGGAGATCAAGATACTAAAACTCCAAGTAAAAATAATAATGATACCTCGAACCCAAAGGTAGAGAACTATCCTACATTACAAAGTGTCGTCCTTAAGAATCTACCTTCTTCGGAGATAGAATGGGTAATCGTTTACTCTTTTTATGCTTCAGACTTCGGTAGCAAACAGTATACGAGAAGTGACATTTTAAAAATGTATGAAGTGACGAATCGTAAAACAAAGAACACTGCACGTGATTTGGGCTCTCGAATTAGAAGAGCAGTCCAGTCAAATTGTATAAACCCGTTGAATACGAATGGAGATTTTTCCATTTTAGATGCCGGTATTGATAAAGCCAAGGAGATTATTTCA
>JABXHO010000092.1 GCA_013373595.1 Flavobacteriales bacterium
ACGGTTGTCGTCCACCGAAACGTAGAAGAGTATAAAAAAATATTGAAAAATAGGAAGATTGAAAGATGGATAAATCGTCTTTCAATCTTTTGTTTTTTAATCTTTCTTCGTCGCAGGCAGCTGCGAAGTAAATTGTAAATAACAACTAGGGGAGCAAAGATCATCGGAGGATAAGCCTTAATTCATGATCTCCCTTTAACTTAAAGTAAAATGGCAAGATACACAGGCCCAAAATCAAAAATCGCTCGTCGTTTCAAAGATCCAATCTTTGGACCAGACAAAGCGTTGGACAGAAGACAATACGGTCCAGGACAACACGGTCCAAACAAGCGTAGAGGTAAACAATCTGAATACGCAATCCAGTTGGCTGAAAAGCAAAAAGCGAAGTACACTTACGGAATCCTTGAGAAGCAATTCTCGAACTTGTTCGAAAAAGCATCTCGTATGAAAGGAATTACCGGAGAGAACTTACTTCAATTGTGTGAAGCGCGTTTGGATAACACAGTATTCCGTTTAGGAATCGCTCCAACTCGTAGAGCTGCACGTCAATTGGTATCTCACAAACACATTACAGTAAACGGAGAAGTGGTAAACATTCCTTCTTACTCTTTGAAAGCTGGTGAAACAGTTGGTGTTCGTGAAAAATCAAAATCATTGGAAGCAATTACTGATTCTTTGGCTTCGAAAACTCAAACATTCGATTGGTTAGAGTGGAACCCAGGTCAATTAGAAGGAAAAGTAGTTGGTACTCCAACACGTGAGATGATCCCTGAAAACATCAAGGAGCAACTTATCGTCGAATTGTACTCTAAGTAATAGCGGCTTTCCGAATCATTCGGAAGCACTTTACAGATGAGCGACAAGCGACAAACAAAATTGTAAATTACAAACACATTGGGATTCAGCCAAAGGGTCTGTTCGTACTTCTTCAAACTTACAGACCGCGCAACTGAGTAACAATTAAAACGAAGAAAACATGGCAATATTAGACTTCCAGAAACCGGACAAAGTGATCATGATCCAGTCCGATGAGCACCAAGGACAATTCGAGTTCCGCCCGCTAGAACCAGGTTATGGTATTACAGTAGGTAACTCTTTGCGTCGTATTCTTCTTTCCTCTTTGGAAGGATTTGCAATCTCTTCAGTGCGCATCGAAGGTGTAGATCACGAGTTTTCAACAGTAAAAGGAATTGTTGAAGACGTTACAGAAATCGTTTTGAACTTGAAACAAGTGCGTTTCAAACAACAAATCGAAGGAACTGATTCTGAAACTGTAGTTGTTTCTGTTTCTGGACAAGAGACGTTAACAGCTGGAGACATCGGTAAATTCACATCGGCATTCCAAGTATTGAACCCAGATATGGTTCTTTGTAACATGGAGCCTTCAGTGAAATTGGAAATGGAATTGACGATCATCAAAGGTCGTGGATACATTCCAGCTGAAGAAAACAAAGATAGCAACGCTCCTTTCGGAACAATCGCTATCGATTCGATCTTCACGCCAATCAAAAATGTTAAGTACGAAGTGGAAAACTTCCGTGTTGAGCAAAAAACTGACTACGAAAAGTTGATTTTTGATATCACCACTGATGGTTCTATCCACCCGAAAGAAGCATTGAAAGAAGCAGCGAAAATTTTGATTCACCACTTCATGTTATTCTCTGATGAGCGTATCACATTGGATAGCGAAGTGAAAGCTGAAACAGAAGAGTTCGATGAAACTTCGTTGCACATGCGCCAGTTGTTGAAAACAAAATTGGTAGACATGGATCTTTCTGTACGTGCATTGAACTGTTTGAAAGCAGCAGACGTGGAAACACTTGGAGATCTCGTTTCTTACAACAAAAACGACCTCTTGAAATTCCGTAACTTCGGTAAGAAATCACTTACTGAGTTGGAAGACCTAGTGGATAACAAAGGACTTTCTTTCGGAATGAATGTTTCCAAATACAAATTAGACAAAGATTAGTATCGCAATTGCCTTCGCTGAGTTTCAGCGAAGGCTTATTAAACAATTTAAAATGGCGTAATAGGTGGCTGAACTGCAGCGATACTCTAAAGCAAGATTCAGTTAACCGATACTTACGAAATTAACGTTATGAGACACGGAAAAAAATTCAATCACTTAAGTAGAAAGACTGCTCATAGAAAAGCAATGCTTTCGAACATGGCTTGTTCATTGATCGAGCACAAAAGAATCAACACAACAGTTGCTAAAGCTAAAGCACTTCGTGTGTATGTAGAGCCAATTTTGACACGAGCAAAAGAAGATTCTACGCATTCACGTCGTCAAGTATTCAAATACTTGCAAAGCAAAGACATGGTAACTGAGTTGTTCAGAGTGGTAGCTCCAAAAATCGCTGACCGTCCAGGTGGATACACACGTATCATCCGTACAGGTTACCGTTTAGGAGATAACGCTGAAATGTGTATGATCGAGTTGGTTGACTTCAACGAGCTTTACACAAACGAAAAAGCGAAGAAAACAACACGTCGTTCACGTCGTGGTGGAGGTGGAGCTAAGAGCACTACTGAAACGACTGAGGCAACTACTGACGAAACTGCAAACACGGAAGCGGCAACTGAAGCTCCAGCAGTAGAAGAAGCAGAAGTTATCGAAGAAACAACGACTAAGGGAGATGACCTTACGAAAGTAGAAGGTATCGGACCAAAGATCGCTGAAACGCTTGCAGCTGCAGGTGTTGCAACTTACGCTGATTTGGCTGGTAAAACACCAGAAGAAATCGCTGAAATTATCAAGGATGTTCGTGGAAAACACGTTCCAGATACTTGGCCAAAGCAAGCTGAAATGGCTGCTGCTGGAAAGTGGGACGAGTTGAAAGCTTGGCAAGATGAATTGGATGGTGGGAAACCAGCTGAAGATTAGTCAATAGTCAAATTGATATTCAAAAAGGGATTTGTTTCGATAACTATCGGAATGAGTCCCTTTTTTTGTGGATAAAAGTAGGGTATCGTAACGCAAGAACTTGATCGAATAACGGTCAGCATGGATAGAGTAGTTAAATTGATAGAAGAATGGAAGCCCCTCGAAACCTGAAACCACAACCTTCATAACCAAAATCACTTAGTCACCAAGTCAAATAATATTGATGCAGCGAGCAGAACACTGAGCGCGATGCCTAGGCTTGTTCGAATAGAGCCAAGTGTGTCTAATCCATAAAATCAAATGTTAATATCTTCCAACTAAAACGGTCTTGTTAATCAAATGTAAAGCCCTAACTTTGCAGAAAATTTCAGGAAATGGCAGAAAAGCAACCAGCGGTACTTTTACTAGAAGACGGAACTTCATTCGATGGAATAGCCATCGGAAAAATCGGAACAACAACAGGAGAAATTGCTTTTAATACCGGAATGACAGGATATCAAGAGGTGTTTACAGACCCTTCTTATTACGGTCAGATCTTGGTAATGAATACTGCCCACATCGGAAATTACGGGGTGCATGCAGACGAGGTTGAATCGGATGGAATGAAGATCGCTGGTATGGTGATCAAGAAATTTTCAGATGGTTACTCTCGCCCTTCTGGGATGAAATCTCTTCAGGATTACATGATCGACAATGATAAAGTTGGAATTGCTGATGTGGATACGCGCGCGCTTGTTCGTCACATTCGAAACAAAGGAGCGATGAATGCAATCATTTCGTCGGAAACCTTAAACTTGGATGAACTGAAAGAAAAGTTGTCAAAGGTTCCTTCAATGGAGGGATTGGAACTTTCTTCAAAAGTGGCAACAAAGGAAGCGTTCGAAGTGAAACCTGAAAATCCGCTTTACAAAGTATCATTGATTGATTTTGGAGTGAAGAAAAACATCGTTCGCTGCTTGGTTGAAAGAGGATGTCACGTGAAAGTTTTCCCATTGGATTCAACCATTGAAGACTTGAATAGCTTCAATCCGGATGGATACATGTTGTCAAATGGACCTGGAGATCCATCGGCAATGCCTCAATCAATTGAATTGGTGAAGGAAATTGCTAACCAAAACAAGCCGGTATTCGGTATTTGTTTGGGACACCAAATCTTAGGATTGAGTCAAGGCTTGGAAACAGAAAAAATGTTCAACGGACACCGTGGAATCAATCACCCAATTAAAAACCTGAAAACAGGAAAAGGTGAAATCACTTCACAGAATCACGGATTCGTAATCTCAAAAGAAAGTATTGATACAAACAGCGCGATTGAAATGACACATGTTCATTTGAACGACAACACCGTTGCTGGAATTGAATTGGTGGGTAAACCGATCTTCTCGGTACAATATCACCCAGAGGCGTCAGCAGGACCACACGATTCACGTTACCTGTTTGATCAATTCATCGATAACATGAAAAACACGAAAAACAACTAACTATGAGCTATATCGCAAAAATTATTGGTCGTCAAATTTTAGATTCAAGAGGGAATCCAACAGTTGAAGTAGATGTAATCACAACTACAGGTGCAATTGGTAGAGCTGCAGTTCCTTCGGGCGCGTCTACTGGAGTGCATGAAGCGGTTGAGTTGCGTGATGGAAACAATGATTTTTACCTTGGAAAGGGTGTACTGAAAGCGGTTGGAAATGTCAATTCTATTATTGATAAAGAACTGAACGGCTATGACGTATGTGATCAAAAAGCGATTGACGCGAAGTTGATTGAGTTAGATGGTACAGAAAATAAATCCAATCTTGGGGCAAATGCCATTTTAGGTGTGTCCTTGGCAGCAGCACGTGCAGCGGCGGATGAAACGGGATTGAGTCTCTTTAAATATGTTGGTGGAGTTGGTGCCGTAACGATGCCAGTTCCAATGATGAATATCCTAAACGGTGGTTCGCACGCGGACAATAAAATTGACATTCAGGAATTCATGGTGATGCCTTTCGGCGCTGATTCTTTCTCTGAAGGACTGCGTTGGGGAACGGAAATCTTCCATCACTTAAAGAGTGTTTTGAAAGGTCGCGGAATGTCTACCAATGTTGGAGATGAAGGAGGATTTGCTCCTAGTCTCGGATCGAATGAAGAAGCGATCGAAGTGGTGATCGAAGCGATCAAATTAGCAGGATTCACACCAGGAGAAGATGTTTGGATTGCGTTGGACGCAGCAGCATCGGAATACTACAATGCTGAAACGGGGTTGTATAGCTTCGAGTCAACAGGAGTACAAATGACTTCTGAGCAAAAAGTGGCATTCTGGAAAGAGTGGGTGGAGAAGTACCCAATTATTTCAATTGAAGACGGATTGGCTGAAGACGATTGGAACGGATGGAATTTGGCAACGAAAGAACTTGGAGATAAAGTTCAATTAGTAGGAGATGACCTATTTGTGACGAACACAAAACGCCTTGCCCGTGGAATCGAGGAGAATACCGCAAATTCTATTTTGATCAAGGTAAATCAAATTGGAACGCTCACTGAAACGATTGAAGCGGTTCAAATGGCAACGAGTAATGGGTATACATCTGTTATGAGTCACCGAAGTGGTGAAACGGAAGATAATACGATTGCTGATTTGGCAGTTGCATTGAATTGTGGACAGATCAAAACTGGTTCTGCATCTCGAAGTGATCGCATGGCGAAGTACAACCAACTGTTGCGTATTGAGGAAGAGCTCGGAACTACGGCCGTTTACACTGGTAAAAAGTTCCGATACCTGTAAAATTTTAGTTAATTATTTAACTGTCTGTATCAAAAAAACATTAATTCGGGAAATTTTGTACTTATTTTCTACCTTGAGCAACCTGTTCTACTAACATGCGTCTAAACAATGATCGCTGGCATCAAAGTTGTGCGAGAATACTATGAGAAAACATTTGTACTTATCCTTTTTAATTGTTGTCATTGAAATGCTCTTGACATCAACTTCACACTCCCAAACAACTATAGATTACACGAACACTGGAGGGGGATCCTGGACGGTTCCCACTTGCGTTACAAGCATTTCAATTTCTGTGCAGGGTGCACAGGGAGGCGGTTCTAGCGGAGGATCAGGTGCGGTCTTAACAACAACAATGAACGTTTCGCCCGGCGATGTAATTTCATTCGACATTGGTGGACAGGGCGGTAATGGTCCGGGTAGTGGTGGCTACGGTGGTGGCGGTACAGGTCAATCATCGGGCCTTGGATGGCCTTCTTCTGGTGGAGGAGGAGCAACAACGCTTAGCTTAAATGGAACTTTGATAGCCGTTGCCGGTGGTGGCGGTGGAACCGGCGGTGGAGATAGCTTTTCAAACGGTGGGGCCGGAGGTTGCCCTGGAGGAGCCAATGGAAACAGTCCTTTTGGTCAGGGAGGCCAAGGAGCTAGTGTGACTTCAGGAGGTGCTGGTGGTCCACCATGGACATCTGGCGGCGGTACAGGAGTTAGCGGTTCACTCGGACAAGGTGGTGCCGGTGCAGTTGACTTGAATTATGGAAATGCACCTGGTGGCGGCGGTGGCGGTGG
>JABXHO010000140.1 GCA_013373595.1 Flavobacteriales bacterium
GAATTCACGCGCATCATCATTTCCAAGTCGGACATCTTGCAAAAGAATATCGAATGTTTGCGACTTTAACGCGTGAATCAATGCTGATTTCGTTTTCGCGAAGGAAACAGTGCTTTCGGGATAGTTCGATTTTAAAAAACTTCCTATTCCATCGAGAATAAGTTGATGATCGTCTGATACAAGAATATTCATGCTAGCGATAAAGATATGAAAACAACCGTTCCATTTTGCGGACGACTATCGATGCTCAGTTCACCATTCAGTAATTCAACTTGTTTTCGAATGTTCATCAACCCAAAGGAATCACGTTTTGAAGCGACATCGAAGCCACGGCCGTTGTCTTCAATATTGATTGTTAATGCCTCTTCTGAAATCATCAGTTGCACATCAATAACACTGCATTCGGCGTGTTTAATCGCATTCTGAATGAGCTCCTGACACACACGATAAACGAGCGTCGCATGTTGTACAGGTTGAATATTCACCTGATCTTTAGATGCATAAAAATGAATTTCCGTTTGCTCCGTAGAATTTTCCTGAACGAAATTCCTCAACGCGCTCACCAGTCCCAATTTTTCCAAGTTGAGCGGAGAAAGGTTGTGAGAAATGCGTCGCGTTTGTTCGTGTACACGCGAGAGGGCATTCAAAACGCCATCAGGCAATTCTTGTGAAGTTTGGCTCAACACCATTTTGATTCCCGTTAAGTCGGATGCCAACCCATCGTGAAGTTCATTCGCAATTCGCTCGCGTTCCTTTTCCTCTCCGTCAATCAGTGCGTGCATCAGCTCGTTTTCCTGCTCCGCCTTCATCTGCTTCATTTTGCTTCGTTGATTTCTTCGATATCCAACAAATACCAGAATGGCGATCAACAGGACTAAAACCAAAGTAAATACTATCCAGCCTTGTTGTTTCAGTCGTTCCTCCTTGATCAAATTTTCATTCTGTTCGATCTTCAACTGGCTCTCTTTTCGTTGCGTATCATGACGGATGAGGAGCTCATTGATATACTCCTTGTTTTTCATCGATGAGGTAACCTTGTAGATGGAGTCTGCCGCATACTGAAATTGAAATGCTTTTTTGTACTCTCCTATTCCGGCATATGCTTCGGCCAAATTTCTCCGAATAACATATTCCGTTGTTTTATTCGAGACCATATTCAACTCATTGAGCGCCTTCTCCCCAACCTCTTTTGCTTTTGCGTAGTTTTTCAAACTCACATATGTACTCAGCATTCCGACATGTGCCAAGTGTGCTAAATTCGCGTTTCTTACGATGGTAGCTACACTGTCTGTTTGACTGTAAAAACGAATTGCTTCCTCGTATTCCTCTTCAGAAAGTGCCGTTTCCCCCAATGACAAATACGCCAACGCAACACCGTTTTTATTGTCCTGTTTATTCGAAAGCTCTAAAATTCTCTTCGCATGCTTGGTGGCATCTTTGTATCTTCCCGTTTTTGCTTCCGAAATACTCAGAATACCTAAAACATTTACCTTGTTTACGGTGTCGTTGAATGGTTGAAGTCCCACATGCGATTCATGGATGTATTTATAGGCCGTTTCAAAATCTGACAGACTAAAAAATATGTTCGCGATGTTCAGTTTCACCAAAGCAATCCCTTTTTGATTGTCTGCTGATTCGTAATCATTGACGGCTTCCTCGTACCTAGAAATAGCTTTTTTGTAGTCTCGGCGAAGCGTGTTCACGGTTCCTAAAATATTATGGAACTTTGCTTTTTTGCCGGGTGCAGCATCTACCTTCAACTGCTCAACTACGACCCTTTCCGCCTCATCGAGTTGTCCTGTATAGAACAAATAGCGTGCATTCCAATACGCATAGACTTCATTGAGGTACGCAGTGTTTCGCTTGTTTTTCAGTTCTAGCGCCTGTTCCAAGTACACCTCCTTTTCCTGAGGGGAAGAAAGTGCTTTCGTAAACGCTTCTGCCATCTTTAATGAATCTTCTTTTTGTCCAAAAATGGGAGAGATTACTAAAAAATTCAGAAAAAGGATCAGGGCGAAAATGCGCATAAATGAATCGGTTTGAATCAAAGTTAAAGAAACTCCATCAGAGATCATGACAATGAAAGCACAGCTTTAAAAATTGTTAAGTTGTCTCTATCCCTTGGATTAATGTTAATTTTATGAATTCCTTAAGATATGAAAGAACACGCGAAACAACTTCGATACGACAAAGCCTACCTTCGGATGGCAAAAACATGGTCAGAATTGTCGCACTGCCAGCGTAAACAGGTAGGTGCAATTATTGTAAAAGATGGAATGATCATTTCTGATGGATACAACGGAACGCCCAGTGGGTTCGATAATTGTTGCGAAAATGATCAAGGCGAAACGCATTGGTATGTTTTACACGCCGAAGCCAATGCTATTTTAAAGGTGGCACGATCCACTCACAATTGTCAGGGTGCAACGCTTTACCTCACACTTTCTCCCTGTAAAGATTGCAGTAAGTTGGTATTACAAGCAGGGATAGAGCGCGTTGTGTACATGGGAGGATACAAAGATCAAAGCGGCATCAATTTTTTGAAGGAAGCTGGCGTGGAAATAGTTCAAATAGAAAAACCTTTTGATGGAGAATAAGAAAAGCATGGCATTTATACTCCCGTTTGTAATGTCACTTATTGCAGGGGGAGGAATTTTACTCGGAATGTATTTATCGCCTGGGAAACAAACACAATACTCCCACGGGGAAACCGACTATCGAAAATTACAAGATATTATTCATGTATTGGATCAACGGTATGTGGATAGCGTAGATGCGGAAGCCTTGTTTGAAAAGACGATTGGCGAGATGCTGCACAACCTCGATCCGCATAGCAACTATATTCCTGCTAGAGATTTAAAAGCAATCAACGAGCAAATTGAGGGAAAATTTGGCGGTGTTGGAATTCGCTTTTTTGTGATACGTGATACCTTGTGTGTAACGAATGTGTTGCCAAATTCTCCTTCTGACCGAGCAGGATTGAAAGCGGGTGATAAAATCGTTGAAATTGATGGAGAAAACATCGCTTCGGAAGAGGTGAACTCGGACAAAGTACAGTCATTATTGAAAGGACAAGAGAACACTCCTGTGAAGCTGAGAATTGTTCGTGATGGGAAAAAAATATCCAAGAAAGTAATTCGCGGCTCAATTCCAATTTCATCTGTTGACGCAGCGTACATGATCAACAGTACAACCGGATTCATTCACATCAATAGCTTTTCTCAAACAACAGCAGATGAGTTCCGAAATGCCTCTCAAAAACTACTGGCAGCAGGTATGAAAAAGCTGATTTTAGATGTTCGAAACAACGGAGGAGGTGTTCTTACGGGAGCTACTGAAATTGTCGATGAATTCTTGCCTGCAGGATTAAAAATTGTTGAAACAAGAGGAGAACATTTTAATGAATTTGTCTACCAAAGCACCAACCGAGGAGCCTTGAAAAAGACAGAATTGGTTGTTTTGATCAACGAAGGATCTGCTTCGGCCTCTGAAATTTTAGCGGGAGCCATTCAAGACAACGACCGCGGAACGATCGTAGGAAGACGTTCATTTGGAAAAGGACTCGTTCAAGAAGATGTTGAGTTGGCTGACGGAAGTAATCTTCGATTAACCATTGCGCGCTACTATACGCCTACTGGTAGATGCATCCAAAAGCCGTACACAGGAAACATGGAAGAATATTACGGTGAATACCACGATCGTTATACCAACGGTGAGTTGTATGAAATCGATTCTTCCTACTTCGTAGATTCCTTGAAATTCACCACTCCAAAAGGAAATGTCGTTTACGGTGGAGGTGGAATCATGCCAGACGTTTTCGTGCCTGTTGATTCTGCTGGGTTCAGTTTCTATGTATCAGAATTACGTTTTGCAAGTGCATTCACAACCTTTGCTTTTGACTACGTAAGCAACAAACGAAATAAATGGCAGTCACCAAAGGACTTTAACCGATCTTTTAGCGTTACAAATTCCGTTTTGGATCAATTTACCTCCTTTGCAGAAAGTGAGTACAACATTCGCAAGCAGCCAAGTGCATTGGCACGAAGCCGAACGGTTATTTCCAAATTTATCAAAAGCTCGATTGCGCAGCAATTATGGGTTGAAGAAGGATATTACCGCGTTGTGAATGAAACGGATAAGGAAGTACAGGCTGCTTTGAAGGTATTGCGATAAGCTACACACGATGAGTTACAGAGCGTCGATACTATTAATTTCAATGGTTAGCGTTCTGTGGGGATGTTCGGATGATGAGAACAAGCGTCTAACGCCTAACCTCCAAGCTTCGATCGTTAAACACGATTCATCTTTTGCTTCTTTTGTGGCGCAAGTACCAGAACTTGATTCCTCCTTTTCTTGGTCGAATTCAGATACAATCGAGTGCCTTGATATCAAGAGTAAATTCATTCCCGAAGGAGCAGGACTTATCGGTAGGCTTCCATCCATTGATGATTATTCCTTTTTGATTTATTCATATCCTGCGGATACTGGCATACCCATTTTGGAAGTTTACAACGAAGTTGGTGAAAAGGTCAACCAGAGAGAATTATTTGTGATGGGCGATTGTTCTTCCATACTTTCTTTATCTGATTTTCATCGTTTCTATCTCTCAGATGATCGATCTACTGTTTATATGTCAACAAGTTGTGCCTTTTCATTTTCAGCAGGGTTTTCGGATTCACTTGTTGTCGCACGTCTAGTTTTTAGATGAAAAAAGTCGATACAGGTATTCCTATATCGACTTGAACTCAACTTCTATTTTCTTTAGAGGATCAGACTTACTGCTTCATCATCCGATGATTCGACAGCTCACCATTTCGATTGATGGACATGTAATACAATCCTTGATCGACTTCTTCTCCCTGATCTGAACGTCCATCCCATTCCAACAAGAAATCGGAAGTGTTGACGATTTCATTCTGCGTCAGTTTACGGACAAGTTTTCCCTGAAGGTTGTAAATGTACACCGACAAACGGTCTCCAACTTCTAGCGACGAGCTGTAAATCTTCACTCCGTTCGTAAATGGATTCGGGTAGACACTAAACATCGATTCTTCCCGCTTTTCCTCGAGAATGGAGGCAGTACTCACACTCATCAAACTGTCCAAATCATATGTTTCATCTCCTGGTTGATACAACATGTAATGTGCATATACCAAGAACATTTCATCCGTGGTATTTAACCCTGCGTAGACCGTAACGGGTGGATTGCTTGGATTATGAATATTGCTCGAAGTATTGTCAAAGTGTCCCTCCGCTTTCAAGGTTGCTCCTTGTTCGGCTTTCTGAATGTTTTTGAAGAAATAGAAATCTTGCCAGTGGAAATCCCAATGCTCAACGTCAATAAGCTTCAAGGTATCTAAATTGGGTTGAATCGCATACGCTTTAATGTCCTGACCCAATAAATGCATGTGCGGGAACACGCTCAAAATGGAGATATTGACGGGTAAACCACTCGATCCAGAAGGGTATTGTGCTGAGACAGGTGTAACTGTTTCGGGAGGAATATTCATGCTCCAGTTTTGAAGTACGGGATCGGTTGACACCTCACGCACACCTGTTTCACCCGGAGGGTAAAAATGGAAAATCACCTTGGTACTATCATACTCTCCATAACTTCCTTCTGGATAATGCATCGCGAAATAGACTTGCGAGTTGGCTTGCATTGTCATCCCCAATTTCAAAGGGCTTGATGCTGGCAGTGTCATAGGTGAACTTCCGGGAGTGTATCCCATTACCAATTTTGCGTCTGCGGAGTTCGGCGCTCCACAATCTCCACCTACGGTGTCTGTCACAGAATTCCCACTTGGGTCCACGTAAATTAATGCGTGATGAACTATTTCTCTGTTCCCTGGAATAATTTCTACCGCTTTAATGATTCGGTCTTGTGCCAACCCAGACGGCATCGCAAAACAGACATAGTCATCGCCATTGGAAAGTGCTTTACTCATGTAAGTTGGAATTTGCACTTCTAAATCTCCCTGACCTAAAATCGTCCCACTTGAAAAAACAGGAGGTGGCGGAGTATTCGCTGGATTTCCTTCTGGTGCACCCGCTAAAATCCAATCCAAGAGCGTTGCTTTTTCAGTATCGTTCAAGGATCGATCGTGTGCATACTGCTGGTAGTCATTGTTGGGTGGCCACGGTGGCATTTCCTCCAGTGCAATTGCGTCGTACATGGCTGCAGCCATGGGGCTTGTTTCTGCATAAGTTGTCAGCGAAAATGGGGCAATTCCACCTTGGTGGTGACACTGCGAACATTTGTTGTAAACAATTTCAGCTACATCATCGCTCCACGTTTGAGAGAAGCCTAGAAATGAACTGGCAGAGACTGCCAAGGTTAGTAGGAATTTCATTTGTCTGATTGATTATTCGTTAATTGGTACGTACAAAGTATCAATTATTGATCAAAAAGCATAATTTTAGGAGCGAACTCAGCCAATAATCTCAAAAAATCACCTATGCGGAAGTTCATTCCTTTATCAACGTTTAACGAACTGTATTCCAGTCTATCGGAATTACTAACGGAAACTGGAATTGAATCATTTCAGAAAAAATTACAAGAAGAAGGACTTCGGATTGCACAAAATGCTGGGTTCACTTCCGAAGGTTTTGCTGCCTTTCAAAAAACCCTACGCTATCCGTCGAATATTATTTTTTACGGTTGGATTGAACAAAACTCAGCCCTCAAGAATATGCTCTTGGGTCAGGGAATAGAACTTTTTGTAGATCATGCAAAAACCCTTGAGCATAAGTTAAGTGAGCGCTTTAAACAATTCGTTTCGCCTGGACTTTCAGAGGAGTTACTTAGCTCAACTATTCACTCCGACGCTGATCGAAAAAAGGCCTTTTCTTATGTTCAATTGTTGGACGAACGCTATCGTTCAGTTGTGGAAGAGCAATTATTTCGTCCTTTCCAAGAGCGACTGAATCAAATGAAAAGTGCGGCAAAAACCATCAATGACGAGCAAGAATTGGTGAACCTCGTTATGCCCTTGTGCTCTGATGATATCATCGAGTCGGTCAATTACCTGTCTCGTGCTTCCTATGCCTCCAAATTAGGCTACGTAGATGATATTCTTGATAGTATTCATTCGAATGCATGCACTGTTCGTTTTGCTAATTGGGTACTGGAACGAATGTCTCACGTCCAATTGAACAACGAACATCTTTACAAAATAACCGACCTTCGAAAAGACCTCAGACAGGGCAATTTGACCGTTAAGAATCATAAAAAGGGAAAAACACCGATTCGCGTGGGCCCCATTTTATCCATTTTGCTTGTCGCGATTCTTATTGGAGGAGCCATTTATCTGCTCGTTTATCAACCGTATAGTAAGGTGGAGGAATCCGATTTTTCAAACAAGACATCGTTTCGAGAATTCACCAAAGAAGAACGTATTCGGATGGATTCTTTGCTCCGCGTGATGGACAATCCTTTTGATAAGCCTGCTGACATTGACCCACTCACCACAACCGTTCAAACAGGAGTGGATATCGACTTGACACTGCGGAAAACGTTCAAAAATGAACTGATGGAGTCCATTTATCAAGACCTCATGAAGGATGTCGAACTGAAAGATATTTACGCTGACACGAATTGCACCAGCGAGAATTTGATTGCGTTTCAATCTGGAAGGTCTATTCCTTCGCTGGAAAAAATGTCGGGCATTCACAGAACACTTATTCGCAACGAGTCGGATTATGCGGTTGTCTTGTACGTAGCAGACAATAGTAAAAATGGGAAGGTGTATGCTTCTATGCTGCAGCCCAACGAAACGATTGAATTCAGTATGAATAAGTTCAACACGCTTTTGATGGTTGCTGGGAATCAATACCAAGCCTATGTGGCTCCGTCAAAATCGAAACCTGAAGAACACCCTTCTAAAAAATTCACGCATCATTTCTGCGATACCGACTTGAATTATGAGGAAACGATCAATACTTCGTATCAGCTGAAAAACCCTCTTCAAGGGAAGAATAAGCTGATGATTATGGGAGCCAAAAGTGGGTATGTCCATTTGGTGGATGTGCATGGCGTGTTGGAAGCATATTGATAATCAGTTGAATGTGTGTTTTTCCTGTTCTGTTTCATGAATCTATTTCGCAATATTGCGAAATTGCAATATGTACACATTGCACGCCGACAAGCTCGTTATCAAACCGACGAGAAGTCATATCCCTCTTGACCAAGAAAGTATCTCAACAATCCCTACCTTTGCACCATGATTTTATACAACGTAACAGTCAGCATTGACCCTGCCATAGAACAAGATTGGCTCAATTGGATGCGCTCAACACACATTCCTGATGTCATGAACACGGGATGCTTTTTGGAAAGTCGAATTTCACGTGTACACGGTGAGGAACAAGGTGGATTGACGTATGCCGTAAGTTATGTGTGTGAATCGCAAGAAACCTACGATGAGTACCAGAAAACACATGCTCCTGCTTTGCAAAAAGATCATTCCGACCGCTACGCAGGACAGTTTGCGGCATTTCGTACCATGCTTACTATTCTCGAGGAGTTTAAGAAATGAGTGTAAAAGCGAAGAAGCACCTCGGTCAGCATTTTCTTACAGATAAAAATATTTGTAGAAAGATCGCCAAGCAATACGGGCGTCATCAAGATTGTAATCGCGTATTGGAAATTGGTCCTGGGATGGGAGCGTTAACCGCCTTCATGATCGAAGATGGTTTGGACGTAACCGTCATGGAAATTGACACAGAGAGTATCGCTTATCTCAATGAGCACTTCCCAAAACTTCATGGAAAAATTCACAATGCGGATTTCCTTCGGGCAGATTTGCAGGAATACATGGGGACAGAACCTTTCGCTGTAGTGGGAAATTTCCCGTACAACATCTCCTCTCAGATTTTATTCAAATGTTTGGACTACCGCAACCAGATTCCTGAAATCATGGGAATGTTCCAAAAAGAAGTAGCGGTTCGTGTAGCCGAAAAGCCAGGTTCAAAACAATACGGAATTCTGTCGGTGATCTTGCAAGCTTTCTACGATATTGATTACTGTTTTACCGTTGATGAGCACGTATTCAATCCGCCACCGAAAGTGAAATCTGGTGTTATTCGATTAACGCGAAACGACCGCGAAACCCTTCCGTGCAACGAAAACCTGTTCATTCAAGTGGTGAAGATGACTTTCAATCAGCGCAGAAAAACCATCCGAAATTCGATCAAACAATTGATCAAAGACAAAAATATCGAACACGACTATTTGGCGTTACGCCCAGAGGTGCTGTCGGTAGAACAATTTATTGAATTGACATTATTAGTTGAAAATTCTTAGTGTAAAAAGTACATTTGTTCCTTTAACTAACTAAAACTTCCTACTATGGTTTCAGGCTCATTTGGTCCCGCCCAACTTCTTTTAGTGATTATCTTAATTGGAGCGGTCATCGTAATTAATGTTTTCTATCTTCTCAATTTACAGAACACTCTCAAACAAGTTCATTCTTCACGAAGGCTCGTTCCTCCGAGTAATGTTTGGTTGATGTTTATCCCCATTTTTAGTGTCATCTACGCGTTTATATTGTATCCCAAAATATCGGATTCGGTCAAAGCTGAGTATCAAGCTCGCCAACTTAACCCAGACGGTGATTTTGCTCGTTCTCTTGGCCTCACAATGGCCGCATTAAGCGTTGCTGGCTTTCTTCCTTACATTGGTACGCTAGCTGGACTTGCTAACTTCGTCATCTTTATCATTTTCTGGGTAAAAATGTCAGGGTACAAGAACCATCTTATCAATAATCCCCAATCTGGTGAAGGCGGATTCAGCATTTCAAATTCGGATCTACTCGACAATTAATCGAAAAATCCAACGATGCGGATAGCGTCAAATCGGAATTTTTCATTTTCTTTGTGAAATAAACACGAGAAGATATGAGTTCATCAGACTTTTTTTGGGGATTAGGAAATTTCATAGAGACTATTCTAACACCTCTTGATGCAGATTGGGGAATAACTTCATTGATGAATACAGGGATTTTACTCCTTGGATTTGTTGGATTGGGAGTTTGGCTCACAAAGCAAAAGAAATTCAACGACGCTGCAAAAGCAGACGAGAACCAATTGAAGTAAGAACACTTCATCATATTTAAAGGTCATTCAGCTTTCGGGTTGGTTGACCTTTTTTTGTACCTTGAACTAGACAAAAATCAATTCTGTGAGTAAAAAATCTGTCATTGTAACAGCTGGGGGCATCGGACGAAGAATGCGCTCTTCCCTTCCCAAACAGTTCATTTTGGTGAATGAAAAGCCTATTTTGATGTACACCATTCAGTTGTTTTATGAATTTGATCCTACGATAGAAATCATCCTAACACTTCCTGAAGACTGGAGAGCTTATTGGGAAGAATTGATGCTAGAACATGATTTTAAAATTCCTCATCGAATTGTTTCTGGAGGGAAAGAACGCTACGATTCCATCAAGAATGCACTGGAAAAATGCACGGGCGACTTAATTGGAGTTCATGACGGTGTGCGCCCTCTAGTTGAGCACGATACAATCAAACATTGCTTTGATGCAGCAGAAAAAAGTGGTGCTGCAATTCCTGTTGTTCCTATTGTGGAGTCCATGCGAATGAAAACCATCGAGGGAACGCAAATCGTGGATCGAAGCGATTTTCTCATTGTTCAAACCCCTCAGTGTTTTCAGCGCAATATTCTATTGAACGCCTATCAAATTCCTTATCACAAGGGAATAACAGACGATGCGAGCTTGGTTGAGGAAGCCGGATACACGGTCGAAACGATTATCGGCAACGATTCAAATATCAAAATCACGACGCAATCTGATTTAAAATATGCCGGAATGTTTTTGTGAATGTCCATCACAGGATTTTAAGAAACTATAACGTTTCGTTCCGATAGCAAACAAATTACCTCATCCAAAACTGTATCTTTGGCGTCAACAAAAAAACGGCATGAAAGTTACCGATCACATAAAAGCTTCCAAAGAGACTTTGTTTTCATTTGAAATTCTTCCTCCTTTGAAAGGGAAAAGTATTCAGTCCATCTACGATGGAATTGATCCTTTAATGGAATTCAAACCAAAGTTTGTCAATGTTACCTACCATCGTGAGGAGTACATTTACAAGGAGCGTGAAAACGGTTTATTGGAGAAAATTGCGATCCGTAAGCGACCCGGAACGGTTGGAATTTGTGCCGCGATTATGAACAAGTATCAGGTAGATGCTGTTCCACACTTGATTTGCGGTGGATTCAGCAAAGAGGAAACGGAAAATGCCTTGATCGACCTTCAGTTTTTGGGAATTGATAATGTTCTCGCATTGCGCGGAGACTCCATCAAAACAGAATCGAACTTTCGTCCGCACAAAGATGGACATCAATATGCCGAAGAGCTGATCAAGCAGATCACCGAAATGAACAACGGAACCTACTTGATGGACGACGTGACTCTGGAGCCTACCGATTTTTGCATTGGAGCAGCAGGATATCCAGAGAAACACTTCGAAGCGATGAACTTGCAAACGGACTTGCACTATTTGAAAGCAAAAGTGGAAGCAGGTGCGGAATACATCGTAACGCAGATGTTCTTCGACAATGAAAAATACTTTGCTTTTGTGAAAGCTTGCCGCGATATCGGAATTACTGTGCCGATTATTCCAGGCCTGAAGCCGATCAAAACAATGAATCACATTTCATTCTTGCCAAAGTTCTTCCATATTGATTATCCTGAAGAACTTTCCAAAGAGTTGTTGAAGTGTAAAACCAACAGTGAAGTAGAAAAAGTAGGTCTTGAATGGGGAATTCATCAGTCAAAACAGTTGAAAGAAGCTGGTGTTCCGTGCATTCACTATTATACAATGTCAAATTCAAGCATGGTAAAGGCAATTGCCAGAGAAATATTTTAGTTATGAAAGCATTCATTTTTAGTGCATTAATCGTATTGTCTGGATGGACAATTGCTCAAGAAACAGCCACACCAACAGCTGAAACAGCTACAACGGAAACAGCTAAGAAATCCAAGAAGAAAAAGAAAAACAAGAAGGAAAAAACGTCCATCTATTTGCAAAATACACTGGTTATTGGTCAAATGGATACGCCTGAGGATCGCTACTCGATGGAAATTACACTTACCGAAATGCTTTCTCAAAAAGGCGTTAAGGCGATTCCTTCGTTGAATGTGTTGAAGTTGGGAAGTGACGCCCGTATTTTGGCAACCGACTCCATCCAAAAATTGATCGCCGCAAAAGGTGTCGACACGTACTGCATTGTTAGCATTCGTGGTTTTGACCGTAATTACAATGTTTCCAACATAGCCGACGATTTTGAAACAGCACTGAATCAAGCAAGCTTCTTCGACTTATACCGCGAAGATGCTGTATCGATTACTTTCCAATTCAAATTTTTCCGCAACAATGAATGTGTTCATGCCGAAGTGGTAAAATGTGGAAACATTGGAAGCCGTGAATCAGTATTGAAGCGTTTCCGTAAAAAGGTGGGCAAGCGCATCAAAAAGTCGTGGACGAAAGCGTAAGCACTTCGTTTTACGATTCACATAATTCACTTTCAATTCGTTTTTAGCAATAATGAACTACCTTACCCTGTTTCCTTTTTTGATCGGTTCTTTTATTGCGAAAAGCCAAAGCGATGCGCATAGTGGTATCTACTCCTTCGGTGAATCGCCCGAAAATGCAGGAGGCATTCTTTACCTCTACCCTACACACGATTCCACTTACTTGTTCTACCTTGAACTAGGACGAGGTGCACCTTCCTATAACAGTGGAGCGATGGTTGGTGAATTCTCTTTAGATGCAAACAGTACGGCACATTACGAAATAACTGATACCTCCAATCAATGTAAACTATCCTTCCTTTTCGAAGAAAATTCCGTTCGAATCTCTTCCCATGAAGTGGAAAATGGATGCCGTTTTGGCTTTGGGGTTTCTGCAGACGGTGTTTACACACAAACATCCTCCGAGGTACCTACCTATTTCCACAATCGTATCGGTAAAAAGACCTACTTCCAAGAACTCGATATTGAAAATTGGAGCGAATAAGAAAACTTGACTCCATCTATTTAACATAGGCTATTCCACTAACAAGTTGTGACTCGGATCTTTATTCCACTGCGTCCATTCAAATCGTTTGGCGGAACGAATTATTTTGAGAATTCCACCTGCGGCGACGTAGATCAATCCATTCCTCAATATAGGCTGACCATCAATGATTCCTTTCGTATTGACAATTTTGGAGGCTTCACCCGTGCGTAAATCAAATGCCATCAAATCACCTAGTGATCCAGCAACCAACACTTTTCCATCGGCAATAATCGGGATTTGATTGTTCGTTGTTTTGATGTCTTTTTGCCACATCAACGATTCTGATTGTGCATCAAAAGCACTCACCCTATCAGTTTCCAAAAGCACGACGATTTCATTTCTGTAAACAACCGGATGTGCCCCATTAAAGTTCATTTTCTCTTGTAATTCAGAATCTTCTGTTACCAATGAAGGTGATAGTTTCGTTCCGTACGTCCGTTTCTTCTTCAGTGTTTTTCGATCCAGAACAATGAGCTTCTCCTCTCCTTTAATCGATGCTGTAACAAAAATTTCTTCTGCCGTAACCGTTGGCGATGATACCGCTTTAATCGACATCGCTGCCTCACGTCGCTCTCCTGTTTTTCTGTTAAATACGTAGTATCGACCACTCAACGACGACACATGCACCTCATCTCCCGCCACAACCGGACTGGCAATCGCTTCATTGTCTAACCACGCCATCCAGTTCACGGCTCCCGTACGAATATTGAACGAAGCCAACACGCGATCTTCATTCTGGTTCAAAGGGTTTGAACCTCCATTTTCGTATACCACGTATACATTATATTGATCCGCTGATGGTGTCGTGTACAAATACCCCGCGAGCCATTTACTCCAGAGTAATTCTCCAGTACTTGCATCAATTGCATAAAGCGTACATGATTCCGTATTCAGCAAAAGCACTCCCGATTGATGAACCACAGGTGAAATTCCTGCTTCACCCAACTCAACGCCCCACACATATTGACCTGTTGCAGCAGACAAACAGTAATAGTTGGGAGAGTAATATCCTTGCTGAGTGTACAACCGATTCCCAACCACAGTTGGCGTTCCAACAGGACCAGAAGACGCAAAATTCAATTCGAATCCCGTGCTTGTTTTCGTTAAATAATCTCCTGGCTGTCCCAACTTTCGGATGGGCGTTGTTTGATGATTAATCACAAAACCTTTTTCGTTTGCTCTTCTGTTCGCCAACATTTGCACAATTGCCTCAGACCCGCGGTAGCGTCGCGTAACACTTTCACGCCCGAAACCTTGCTTATTGCTTACTTCGACGTAATGAACACCTTCCTCAAACTTAAGATTCATGATATAGTTTGTTCCTTTTTGCAACATGAACTTACACACTCCAGCTCCATCCGTTATTCCTTCGTATACTCGAGTTCCTTCCTCTGCCACCATGTACACAGGTTCTCCTTCCAATTTATTTCCACCAAAATCGAGCAGTGTGAGCGTAAACAAAAGATGAGATGTTGTTCCATTTGTTTGTGTGATGTTATTTTGAATCAGAGTATCCCCTTTGGCAACCTCGTTCACTTTTGTCTTTTCATAGAATACAACCATTTGAGCTGTTCCTCCCGGGTTATTGTTCGTTTTGAATACGCGAAGTGCTTCTATTCCTCCCAAGTCGATTTCGTAACTGCTATTTATTGGCAAGTAGAATGTAGCTTTACCAGCAGCGTTTGATTTACCCACATATTTCAGCCCATTTGTGCAGTCGACAATTGCTAAATCAACGTGGGGAAGATACGCCCGATCGTTATTTTTAATGTGTACGATCACTTCAACCGCATTCTCATTGCCTTTCAGGAGCATTGGCGATACTTCCTTAAAATTAATCTTAGATCGATCTGCGACTGTTGGTTCAGCGAAAATGCCCTTTGGATCGTAAGTAACCGTCTTGCTAAATGTTCCCCGAAATCCTTCCTTTACTTCGTAAGTGCCGAAGTTTTTCATTTCCAAATAACTCAACGAATAGGTTCCTACTTCAGTAAACGTGAAGATTGCTTTACCCGCATTGTCTGTTTTTTCGGTAATCACAATGTCGCCATTTACCGCTGTTACTTCCACGTTCAGCATGGGATGACCTTGCGTTGTTTTGATTTTTAATGTGTAGGTGTCCTGAGCACGTAGCGATGTTGTTCCCAGAAATGCGATGAGAAATAGGAGAATGTGTTTCATGATGTAGAAATGTTAGACGGTTTGATGGAATAACGAATTGGTAATCGATTGTTACAGAATGTTTTTATACTCTTTGGAAAACACAACTATTTGTACCTTGCAATGGAATCAAATCGACAAAACTATTTTTACCGTGAACCGTTTCTTCCAATCTTTCTTACCTATTTTAATTGTGTTAATGGTCTCGCATACCAAGGCACAAACGACGGATCAGAAACCCTGCTATCCCATTTCCTATTTGGATTTCTTCGGATTAGAAGGTATTGAGTTAAAAAAATGGCCGCAAGAAGAGCTCGATGGTTTGAAACAATTGACACTTGCTGCTCAAAAAAAGGACACAACAGTTACCACCAGTTTTCTCATTCCGATGATTGTGTATCAACTGAAGGAGTTTCATCCAAACTGTGTGGAATCAGACGATTCTGATTATCTGAAGGAACTTATACAATTGTATTTTCTGATTCGTCAAATCGACCAACAAGAAGTGGGTGCTCTTGCCTTAACCGATCAAATTGATTGGGTTCGAAACGACTTCTATTCTCTCATTCCTGAAGATGAGAATTTACTCAACATGAATTTCACCCTAGACGATGGTCCGTTTTATGGAACAGACACGCAGGAAGAAGGAATTCCCGAACATACCTTGAGCACAGAATTCGGTGAGATCATCATTTCTAAATTGGATAAGCAATCAATTATTACCGCAAAAGATAAAGACGGCGCTGTTCTGTGGCGAAAAATCATTACCGGATTGCAAGGTAGTCCTGTTTCGGAAATCCGACTTGCAGAACACCCCGTTCACAAAACATCTGCTGCCACCATTGTTCAACTCTTCGCAGGAGAATCCTTAACGCTATATATGCGTAATGATGGACGGTTCATGTATTATTATCACTCGTGGTAAGTCTTGCCCAGACTTATTTTCCGAGTAACTTCGCCACGTACTTCCCGATAATATCGAACTCCAAATTCACCGTGCTACCAACTTCAAGTGTATGGAAATTCGTGAATTCGTGCGTATAAGGAATGATGCATACCGAGAACTCCTTTTCCTTGGAATCGACCACCGTTAAACTTGTTCCGTTCACCGTAACTGACCCTTTTTCAACCGTCGGTTGGTCGGCATCATATTGAAAGGTGTATTTCCAACTTCCATCCTGATCTTCAATGGCGATGCAACGGGCAGTCGTATCAACGTGACCCTGAACAATGTGTCCATCCAAACGGCCGTTCATGACCATGCAGCGCTCAAGGTTAACTTTCGTTCCGATCTCCCATGATCCGAGATTTGTTTTTTGAAGGGTTTCCAAAATGGCTGTTACCACATACTCTTCCGTATCAATTTTCACGACTGTCAAGCAGCAACCATTATGTGCCACACTTTGATCGATTTTCAATTCGGGCGTCATGTCCGCCTTAATCGTGAAGTGCACATTTTCGCCTTCGTGCTCAATATTTGTAACCGTTCCTAATTGTTCAATAATGCCTGTAAACATCTACTTGCGTTTTTTTGTTCGAAGAAAATAGATAATGATGAAGATGGGCAAAGCTAAATCTAGCTCCAGAACCCACGTAGGTGAAGAAATCCAAACCAACAATAAACCCGATAATGGTTGCCAGTATTTTTCTCATATTCAACGTGTTTAATTCAACACTTTTGTCCTTTCAAAATTATCTCTTAAGATTGGTTAAATATACTAAGCCAAGTTCGATTGAACGCGCAATAAACCGTATTTTTGTTTCTCCAAAACAAATCCAAAATAGCTTAAATGGAATCAACAGCAACATTGAACAGAAGCAAATCAGACGCACTATATGAAACCGCAAAAACGTACTTTCCTGGAGGAGTAAACTCTCCTGTTCGCGCGTTTAAATCCGTGGATGGATCACCGATCTTCATGCACAAAGGAGATGGTTGTCATGTGTGGGACGAAGACGGAAACAAGTACATCGATTTTTGCTGTAGCTGGGGACCGCTTATTTTGGGACACAATCACCCGAAAGTATACGAAAAGGTCGTGGCTGCCTTACAAAATGGATCAAGCTTCGGAACGCCAACTGTTTTGGAAAATGAATTGGCCGAGTTGATCTTGTCGCGTAATCCGTTCATCGACAAAATTCGTTTCACAAGTTCAGGAACAGAAGCGGTAATGTCTGCCTTGCGCTTAGCACGTGGATTCACTGGCAAGAAAAAAGTATTGAAGTTTGAAGGGTGTTACCACGGTCATGTCGACTCCATGTTGGTGAAGGCAGGAAGCGGATTGGTTACCTTCGGAACCTCTACAAGTGCTGGTGTTCCAGAAGAATATGCTGCAGAAACACTTGTTGTTCCTTTGAACGATTTGGATGCATTGAAAGCATGTTTCGAAGAGTACAGCCATGAATTAGCCTGTGCTATTATCGAACCTATTCCAGCGAATAATGGATTGTTGTTACAAGAAACTTCCTTCTTGCAAGAGCTACGCGAGCTGTGTACAGCAAACGGTGTTTTGTTATTCTTCGATGAGGTGATTTCTGGTTTCCGTGTTGGATTTAATGGTGCTTCTGAACTTCTTGGAATCACTCCAGACATCATTACCTACGGTAAAATTATTGGAGGAGGTTTGCCTGTTGGAGCGTACGGTGCACGTGCCGAAATTATGGCGTGTGTTTCTCCCGACGGACCTGTTTATCAAGCTGGAACGCTTTCTGGAAACCCCGTAGCAATGGCTGCAGGAGTGGCGCAACTAACCGAGTGTGCAAAACCCGGTTTCTACGAAGATCAACTGGAACGTACGACCTATTTCGTTGACCGCGTTAACAATCATGCTAAGGAAAAAGGTTATGACTTCGAGTTGGTAACTGTTGGCTCTATCTTCTGGTTGTCATTCGATGGAAAAAAACGCATTCGTAAAGCCGATCAAATTGATCCGAAAATGGATGGGTTCCGAAAATTGTTCAACGAATTGATTTCGCGTGGTGTCTATATCGGGCCAAGTGGCTACGAAGTAGGATTCATTTCTCAAGCACACACAAAAGAGCATTTGGACACTGCCGCAAAAGCGATGTGCGAAGCTTTGGATGCTGTATTTGGTTAAATAATCCGTGTACGTTTCGGCTCCGCTCAACGTACGGACTGTTCATCTTGTAGACTCATTTTCTTTTTGGGCGCCGAATGGTGTTTTAATAAATACAGGAATCGGTACCGCCTGCCTGCTTTAGTTTGCTTACACCAAAGCGTTCTACTGTGCATCTTTTGGTAAACGATTACTCAAATCTGCGTGCATCACTGCGTATCTGTTTCCCAAAGCTATCGCCGTCCGTCGGGGCGCAAAGCAAACGTGTTCTTTATTGAAATGATGACGGGATGGAGGAATTGAGGGGAATTTGGTGAAGAGGGTGTGAATTTGATTCGATCATAGATTGGCAATCTATTTCGCAATATTGCGAAATTGC
>JABXHO010000145.1 GCA_013373595.1 Flavobacteriales bacterium
ATATGCCCATAACGGGGAACTGTCGAACTACGTTTTGATTAAAAATTTATTCGTGATCGAATAAACGCTAGAAAAAAGAAGTACTAGATATTCGCTATTTTTAAAACAAAAACTAAATATAACGGACCCTATACTGCATCCGCGCGCCACTTCGTTATGCGCTGTACGCAGTATAGCGTCATAACGTTATGTACAACGACGTTTGGGTGCGCCATGTCCGAGAGATGCCCACAACAGTTAGCACCCAAACGATATTAAACAGCGTAAAATGTTTTTGGTGGGAGGATTTCCCTTTTCTTAGAATCGTTTTTCAATTGACACTTCCTGAGTTCAGAACTTCAACTAGATCGTCATAACACGTTTCTGCATAAGGTCGCATTGAATCGGAAGTGTGTTCAACATCAATTCCTGTGCAATTTGCCATATAAGTGATGTACGTTCTGCCCCAATCAAATTCTACGTTCCCTTCGGGAACGCGCATTAGGTTGGCTACAATGTCTAATATTCCAAGACAGTGTTTATCGGATGCTTGCAAACCGAGTTCGTCCAAACCGACTATTAATTGGCAGTGCTTCAAATCCTGTTGAATTAGCGAAATGATAAGTTCTTTTTCAGACATAGTGCGGCATTTAAAATTACTGTTCGTTATTCCGAACACAATATATTAATAATTTGCGGACATTCGGTATAGTGAACACGTCTGAAACAAAATATTTCCAAAAACTAGGTGCGAAAATCAAGCATCTGCGCGAAGAAAAAGGCATTGATCAAAAAGCTTTTGCCTTCGATTGTGAAATTGGTCGAACTCAATTATATATGATTGAGAATGGTAAAACCAACCCAAGATTATTGACTTTGATGAAGATCGCGAAAGGGTTAGATTTGAGTGTTGATGAGCTTTTAAGAATTTACCAATAAATTTTCGTCATTCTGCCTTCTCAATGAGATAAGAGAATTCTTCTCTTTCAACTCTTTCTGAATCATCATCGATTATAAAGTATTCTTTCTTCTCTTTATATTCTGGTTCAAAAATTAATACAATCTTACCTTCTTCAGAATACTCACCTGAAAGGAATTCCCAACTCACAGTTGCTCTCTTCGTTTTAGGAGGAGCAAGAAACCACCATTTAAAAGATTTACTGTCTTTCGGAACTAAAGGCTGGTCTTTATATGGCAAGCACAGAATTTGTTTTTCCTCGTCGAAAGTTAGAACTGTTCTCAATTCTATATCCAAAAGTTTAAGTCCGAAAGCTCCCGTTTGATAATCGTCATCTATTCCTTCGAAGCTATCATCCAAATTAAGATACAATTTCCAATTGTTTAGAGGAACATTACCTGTGTTCTTCAACGTGGCTTCAACCTTGTACCAACTCTTATTCACTTCTGTCTGTTCAAATATTGGAGCATGTCTTATACCAAATATTGGTGATCTTTCCAAGGCTTTGTTAACATCGACTTTAGTTGGTTTATAGGTCGTTTTCAAATACTTCGGATGAACCACTAAACTAGAAGACTCTCCACTAAACGCAACTTCTATCGAAGTTTGTTCATCATAGCGCTTGTTTTTCGCGTATCCATTATAAAGACTTTGATTTCTTTGAATTATATCACTCAGTTCATCCCAATCATATAGTAGTATTTCAAAACTTCCAGACCTTCTACTCTCTATATTCTTTTTTAGAATGTACTTCTCGATCTTCGCATCTTTCGGAGCAGTCGTGGCAAAAACGAAAACATCCAATGGTGGATCAAAATTTCTCGCTTTTCCGATTTCAGTATCAATTTCCTTTTCAGTTAGAGCCTTGCCGAGATTGTTGTCCTTTCCTTTGCATTGAATACCATATAAGTCATCTCCCCGTTCAGGATATCCATAAACATCAACTCCACATTGTTCTTGTCCTATTCTTCCGTGCTTCTTAATTGTATACTTGCAATCCCAAATTTCGCCAAAAATAGTTTTACACAAATCTTCAAAGTCTTGCCAGTTACTTGGAGGAGGAAGTTGTTTTTTCATCTAATGAAGATAGAAAATCCCTGACAATTTCTGTCAAAAAAGTAACAGAAAAGTGTGATAAAACCTACTAAAAACTTAAACACAATCTATTGAAAGACTTGCTTTTATCTATATATCAAAGTATTTTTGTAAAACACCGTTAAAACATTAAAATATGAACTCAAATCAAAAAACACTCGCGATAGTTGGAACTATTGCTATCGTGACACTTGCGATACTCATTATTGTACAGCAAAATCTTCACAACAAGGAAATACGAAAAATGGCTCAGGACTTTGATGAGTCAAAATCCAAGTCTCAAAAAGATATAATTGAAAAGGAAAAAGAAATTAGTACGCTTAATGCAATTGTTCAAAAAATACAGAAAGAAAAAGTATTTAAAGCGGCACATGGTCCTCTAAAAACTGCAGTCGCTTAGAGGGAAATGCGTTGGACATATTTTAATTTATCAGGTGTAAAAAATAATATCGTTGCTTACGTTTTGTCTTATTAAGACTGGTCTATTTATTGAGTAAAAGAAAAGGGAAATCTACAGTCGTTTCCTATTCCTTCATTCGAATGGTTAAGAAATCAAGAATGGAATTCCCTGTTTAAGAATGTACATAACATCAAGTAAGCCCAAGCGCCAAAAGTGCTAAATTTGTTAGGCGCCTGTGCCTACTTGAAAACCGTTATATTTAATTCGCCAGTCCGGTCGGTCAGGTCTTCTCCATTTAAGTTGATACGTCTCCCAA
>JABXHO010000020.1 GCA_013373595.1 Flavobacteriales bacterium
ATCGTTTTTCGAACATGTCCCAAACTGAACTCACCAATCAATTGCTCCAGGCGTGCTTCACGTTCAGATTTCGACAATTTCGTCATTTCGAGAATCGCCATGATATTATCTTCCACAGTTAACTTTCGAAAGACTGAAACTTCTTGTGGCAAGTATCCAATTCCCATTTGGGCACGTTTGTACATCGGCATGTTGGTGATTTCAACCTCATCCAAATATACTTTTCCAGAATCGGGTGTCACCAACCCTACAATCATGTAAAAAGAGGTTGTTTTTCCTGCTCCATTTGGACCAAGCAATCCCACAATTTCGCCCTGGTTCACTTCCACCGAAATGCCTTTCACCACCTTTCGACCTTTGTAAGCCTTTGCGATTTTATCTGTGTGTAATTTCATATTTTCTCGTTCCCTTAGAAATTGATTGCGTAGCGCGCTCGCACTCCAAAATTACTCAAATCGGTTACTTTCACACCTGCTGGCAAATGTGTTAACCTCCAGAAAACATCTATCCGTCCAACACTGAAAATATTTTCGATTCCTGCTGCTACTTCTACATAAGGCGTATCACCAAACTGTTTGGTAAACGCTGGAAGCAGCATTTGTGTTGTATGTTTCGGATCGATACTTCCATACGCCAAACGCGCCGTAGTCACCAATCGTAACTTTAATTTCTTTATCAGCGGAATACGATCAAAAAACAGACCATCCCAATGGTTTTCGAGCAAACCTGTTATGTAACGATCGGAAATAAACTCGAAGAAATTCATTTTGTTGAAGGCATTTGGATACAACCAATAAGATTGATTTCCTTCATGTACCTTCAAGAACGGATACGCCGTTGTTCCGAAAATATATCCCGCATTAATTCCATATTTGATACGTCCAAAGAAACCAATTGGTGCTGTATGCTCAATAAAAAGATCCAGTTTTTGATAATTGTAATCACTTCCGAATACACCCTTCACCCCAAATATTCCTTGAACCGCAATAATGGGAAATCTTGACCGCACCGATGTACGATCGAATGCCCCAGCGATGAACTCCTCATCTTTTGCCCAGCGGTAACGCAGCGTAATTTCACTTGTGCGCAAACTATTGATGGTGTCGTATGAATTCGTATTGTCGTTGAAACGAACATAATTCGCTTTCCCCAACGCAACATACTCTTTCCACTCCAGTCCTCCGTAGAGTACAATATCTTTCTTAACATCCTTTTCGAGTGTTACCCCCATTTTCTCAACAAAGGTCAATTTATCGAGTGGTCCCGTTCGAAGTAAAGTACCGAAGGTAGAACCAACAGATGCCGCCGTAGAAGACTGACCAATTTGCTCGATGTCATAGTTGTAATAGGTACTGAGGAGTGCCCGTTTCTTTTCGGAGAGGTTTGCCCTGAAGGTTAAGCCGTACTTAAAACGTTCATCTTTAAATCCATATGCGATACGTCCACCCAACTCAATTTTACGGCTAAAGTTATTGGATGTACGAAGGGCCACAGAGGTTCGAATCCCTTCTACGGGGTTGATACTGAAACAATTGTAAATGTTTCCAATTTCGATTTTCTTTACTGGAAAATAACCTGTAGAGACGAAGTAAATCATGTTCTTCAAGAACTTAAAGAAGCGTACTTCACTGAGCGAATCAATCATTTGATCAATTCCTTCTTCGGTTTGCGAAAGCGGCTGATGCCTCACCTCTGCCCAGTATTCGTCACTTCGATTCTGCGCTCCTTCCACCATTTCTACCGCATTATCAGAGCGATAGAATTCGTCGGGTCTTGGTTCGTTGATTCGAAAGTTTTTTCGCGTTGAATGTCGACGTCCGAAGAATCCATACACCTCTGTTTTTCGCGCAATTTTGAGGTCGACAATCATTTTTTCTTCTGTGAGCATCCAAACTTCGGGAGCCACCATGTCAAAATTATGCTCGATGTACATTCCCTGAACGTAGTTGATGTTTACGCCCGGTGAAATATCGGCCTTAAAGCTTTTGACTGCATACGTGGTATCGTGAATCCACATTTCCCCTGTAAACGTAACATCACCCGTTCTTTTCGGGCGAAAACGTAGCTTATAGCACCACTGATTATCAATGAAGGTAGAATCTTCCAAATAAAACTTATAAAAACTCCGCGCATAATTCGAAACAGGACTAATGAAGCTTTTGTTGAAGAACTGAATATAGTTATCGTAGATGTTGATATCGAGGTACATATCCCCCATAAACTGATTCAGCTGAATGTTCTCCATTCCACTTATTCGACTCGCCTTTACGACTTCCTTCTTTTTCTTCGGATTATTTTTGAAGTAGAAGTCGGAAACGTTTTCACTTAAAATAACGGGCAATACGCTTTTTCCATCCTCCGTTGAATCGAGGTAATCCATCACCAAATCCAATCGACGGACAATTCCTCTTTCGGTAAATTTCTCCCCAATATTATTCAGATCCATTTCTACTTTATTGTAGACTTCGTATTCGTAGGACTCCAGTTTTTCTTTGTCGTTGATGGGTTTGTTGGCAATCACCTTCTTATGCAATATCGTTGAAGGCCATTCTCCCGAAGCAACTACCACTACCTCTTCAATATCGGATTGTTGAATGTTTAGTGTGATGTTAATTTCCTGCGACTCATCTTTCTCAACCGCCACAATTTGTTTCAAATATCCAGAGGAATAAAAAATAAGCGAATCTGTTCCATAGTACGTATCGAGCATGTAGTACCCAACAGAATCAGTTAACGTTCCAATTTTAGAATTCTGAAAATGAACCGATACGAAAGGCATAGGTTCTCCCGTAAGTCCATCTAGCACAACGCCTTCCACTTTCGTCTTCTGTCCAAAGGAAAGCAGCGGTACAAAAAATAGTAGAAATAGAAAGATTTGTTTCATACGGTTGTTGCGTGAATGTAACGAAGAAATTCCAATTAAAGTTGGTTCATTTCTTCTTTTTTACGTTTCCGTACCACTCGTTTCGAGATCATGATTCCAACTTCATAAAGAACTACAATTGGAACCCCAACAATCACTTGACTGATTAAATCCGGAGGTGTGATGAGTGCCGACAAAACAAGAATTCCAACGATTGCGTGTTTACGGTACTTTTTGAGATAATCCGGTGTGATTACTCCTAGTTTCGTAAACAAGTAAGTCACAACAGGCAATAAAAAGAGAAGTCCCGAATAGAACACCGAAGAAATAACCGTTCCCATATAGGAATTGATGGTGAAATCATTCTTAATCGACTCACTAATTTGAAAATTCCCAAAAAACTGCACACACAGCGGAGCCACAATAAAGTAGCCGAATAAAATTCCAGTAAAGAAGAGGATGCTCACCCAGAAAACAATGCCTTTTGCAACCCCTTTTTCGTTCTGCTTGAGCCCTGGTTTTACAAACGACCAAATTTGATAAAAGAGGAACGGGAACGATAAAACAATTCCCCCCATAATACTCATCATGATGGCATACGAGAATTGCCCAAGGAGCTCTGTACTTTGCATATCAATGTTGATCGATTCTACGCATACACCGAACCAACTGCACATCAACTTAAAAGTAGGGAAGCTCGGATAGCGCATCGAAAGGAACAAATTATCCAAAATCCACTCCATAAAGAACCAGATTGCCACTGCGAATACAACGATGGCAATTGCGGACCTCACAAGACGCCAACGTAGCTCTTCGAGGTGTTCTAAAAACGACATGTTTTTTTGATCTTCCATGAATTGCACAAAAATAGTAATAGTCCTTACGCAATTGATAGAATTTGCTTATTTTAGATAAGCATTTCAACATATTTATATCAAATGGCAGTATTGGATTTGAAAGATTCGCTCAAAACGTATTTTGGTTTTGATAGTTTCAAGGGAAGTCAAGAAGAAATCATACAGAATGTATTAGATGGTGGTAACACTTTTGTGATCATGCCTACAGGCGGTGGGAAATCAATGTGTTATCAGCTGCCTGCTATTATTTCGGAAGGAACTGCTGTAGTTGTTTCTCCCCTCATTGCATTAATGAAAAATCAAGTGGATGCGATGCGTCATGTTTCAAATGATGATTCAATTGCCCACTTTTTAAACTCCTCGCTCACGAAAACAGATGCAACTCGTGTTCGAGAAGATATCGTTGCAGGCAAAACAAAACTGCTTTATGTCGCACCTGAATCGCTCACAAAAAAGGAAAATATTGAATTCCTAACATCGGTAAACATTTCCTTCTTTGCCATTGATGAAGCACACTGTATTTCGGAATGGGGTCACGATTTCCGTCCAGAATACCGCAGACTTCGCGAAATTTTCGAAGCGATTTCGAATGTTCCAATTATTGCGCTTACTGCCACTGCAACACCAAAGGTTCAAACTGACATCCAGAAGAACTTGAATATGACGGATGCGAAGGTGTTCAAATCTTCCTTCAACAGAGAGAATTTGTACTATGAGATTTTCCCGAAAAAAGATGTTGAGAAGCAAATTATCCGCTACATCCGTACCAAACAAGGGAAAAGTGGAATCATCTACTGTTTGAGCCGCAAAAAAGTAGAAGAGCTTGCCGAGTTACTGAAAGTAAATGGCGTTAATGCACTTCCTTACCACGCTGGACTTGACGCTGCCACTCGGGCAAAGCACCAAGATATGTTTCTCATGGAAGATGTGGATGTGATTGTCGCAACGATCGCATTCGGGATGGGAATTGATAAACCCGATGTTCGCTTTGTGATTCATCACGATATTCCAAAGTCACTTGAGAGTTATTACCAAGAGACAGGAAGAGCAGGGCGAGACGGTGGCGAAGGAGAGTGTGTTGCTTTCTACCGATACAAAGACATCGAAAAATTGGAGAAATTCCTTCAAGGAAAACCAGTAGCTGAGCAGGAAATTGGACGTCAATTGCTCAATGAAATCGCTTCGTATGCAGAAACATCGGTTTGTCGACGTAAAATGATCCTCCACTACTTCGGTGAAACGTTCGATGAAAGTAACTGTAACGACATGTGTGACAATTGTAAAAATCCACGTGTCAAAGAAGAAGGGAAAGAATACGTATTGAATCTGCTCAAAGTAGTTCAAGAATTGAAGGAGACGCAGCGTGCAAAGCACTACTGTTCATTCCTAGCAGGTAAAGTAACATCAGAAATAAAAGCATACAAGCACGATCAAAGTCCACTGTTTGGAATTGGTAAAGAGAAAGACGTTCATTTCTGGAACGCTGTTATTCGCCAAACTGTAGTGACGGGTCTGCTATCCAAAGATATTGAAACCTACGGTGTTTTGAAGCTAACCGATGCAGGTAAATCCTTCATCAAAAATCCAACTTCATTCGAAATCATCAAAGAACATGATTATCTCGGAACAGAAGATGTAGTGGAAACCAATACAAGCGGTAGAAACGCTGTTCTTGACCAAGAATTATACGATCAGTTGATTGAATTGCGTAAGCGCATCTCAAAAGAAAAAGGAATTCCTCCTTTCGTAATTTTCCAAGAGCCGTCACTGCGTGAGATGTGTTTCCAATACCCAACAAATGTGGAAGAATTGACCAACATTCAGGGAGTAGGAAATGGAAAAGCAACACGATATGGATTACCTTTTGCTAAATTGATCAAGGCCTATGTTGAGGAAAACAACATCGAGCGACTTCAAGACATGGTGGTGAAATCGGTGGTGAATAAATCAGGAATGAAAGTTCAGCTGATTCAAAACATTGATCGAAAGTTACCTTTGGAAGATATTGGTCGAGCGCAAGGAAAAGATGTAGACGAAGTAATCAGTGAAATTGAATCGATTGTTCAGTCTGGAACTAAAGTAAACATCAACTACTATATCGACGATGTAATCGACGAAGAAGTTCAAGAAGAAATTTACGAATACTTCGCCGAAGCCGAAACCGACGATTTAAATGTTGCTTACGACGAATTTGAGGGAGATTACACGGAAGAAGAATTACGATTGATGCGGATAAAGTTCATGAGTGAAATGGCGAACTAGCAAATTGTACAATTGAATCAACGAGCAGTACGGTTTGCTCATTCGGTGCTGTTTCTTTTCGTATTCTGCCCTACTTTCTTCTGAAAATTACGTCTATCTACTAGACACGAATTTCTGTGACTAAATCCCAAGACTACTACAGGGATTTTTGCTCTCGGAGTGAAAACATTATATATGAAACAACTTCTTAACCTCCTCGCTATACTTTGTAGTTTCTTGTCGTTTGGTCAAGCACCTACTGCCAATTTCACCGCTTCTCCGCTCGAAGTATGTGTTGGTACTCCCATCAATTTCACAGATGCTTCTTCTGCTGGGTCCGCACCCATTGTTAGTAGAACATGGGATTTTGGAGACGGGTCTTCATCCAATGCACTCAATCCTACGCACACGTACAGTACAGCAGGAACGTATACCGTAACCTTGGTCGTAACCGATCAAAATGGTGTAGCAGACCCCGAGGTGAAACCAGCATATATCATTGTAAATCCATTGCCTCAAACCGATTTTTCATTCATTGGGAACGGATGCACCGTACCTTTTGATGTCACCTTCACGAATGCTTCCGCCGCTGGACCAAACATTTCGTATGATTGGGATTTCGGAAACGGACAAACATCAACAGCTACAAACCCTCCTGCTGTGACCTATGCTTCAGCTGGAACATTTACGGTAAGTCTTACCGTTACAGATGCTACAACGGGATGTGTAAATACAGTCACCAACGATATTGTTGTTTCCAACTTTGCTGCAGGCATCAACGCACCAACAGAAGCGTGTCTCGGCCAACCAGTGATCATTTCAGATCAATCGACTGTTGGAGCAAATCAATGGAATTGGGATTTCGGAAATGGACAGACCTCTACCTCTCAAAATCCAACCGTTGTTTACAATGCGCCTGGTACGTACACCATTTCACTTCTTTCTCAGAATACAAATTCAGGATGTCAAGACGTGGCAACGGAAACCATTGTTGTTAATCCCTTGCCAACTCCAACTTTTACGCCCAATGTCACCATTGGATGCGCCCCATTCAACGTGAGTTTTACCAGTACTCCTCCGGGAGCTCAAAGCTATTTTTGGAACTTCGGAGACGGTTCTACAGGATCAGGAGCGAACCCAACACACACCTACACCGCGAATGGAACATATTCTGTGACCTTATCCGTTATTGACGCAAATGGATGTCCTGGAACAACTATGCAAACTGATATTATCACGGTTACCGCGCCCATTGTTGACTTCACCTTGGATGAAGACGACGGTTGTTCACCGCTATCCGTTCAATTTACCGATCTTTCTACCTCACCAAATCCAACTTCCGACCCGATCGTTTCATGGCTTTGGGATTTTGGCGATGGGACAACTTTTTCTGGACAAACTCCGCCACCTCATCTGTACAGCACAATTGGACAATATACCGTTACTCTTACCGCAACAACACAAGCAGGATGTGTCGGCACAGAAGTAAAAGTTGACACTGTTGCCGTTGGAGGGCATTCTATCCCCGACTTCACAGTTGCGCCACCTATTGATTGTGCTAAATCAGAATTTCAATTTACCAACTTGACAACCTTTATTGGAACTCCAGATCCAGCAGATGTTGAATACATTTGGTACTATGGAGATGGCGGATCAGGTACGGGTGAAAACCCAATTTATGAGTACCCCATTGATACAGGTTATTTCAGTCCCATGCTTATTGTTGATTGGAATGGTTGTCAAGACACGGTGATTTACGCCGATAGTATTTACGTTCTTGCCCCAATAGCTGGATTCATCGAATCGCAAAGTATTTTCTGTAATCCGACTTCCTTCCCGGTAACCTTGGATGTTGAGGACATTGCGATTGTAGGGACAGCCGCAGACACCGTTGAAATGGTGTGGAACTGGGGAGATGGAACTTCAACTACGCTTAGTGATGCTCAAGTCGACGATTTTAATGCCGGTAACGAGTCACACGATTATAACACCTACGGAACCTACTCCGTTGAACAAGTTATTTACAATTACTCCACGGGCTGCGAAGACAGCATTACCCATTCTATTACGATCACACAAACCGTAGCCGATTTCTCCATGACGAATGACTCTACGTGCTTGGGGATTCCCGTCGTATTTACAAACAACTCGACCTCTACCCATCTTATAGTTGATTCCATCGTTTTCAATATGGGAAATGGTGTTGTTGTGGAACAACCCATTGTAACCTATTCACATCCCAGTTCTAATACCTATGACATCACGCTGTACGCAACGAATATATACGGGTGTACGGACTCCACGACTCAGACGCTCAACGTCCTCTCATTACCAGACGCAAACATTTCTCCCTCGGCCGTTGCAGGGTGCGCACCGATTACCGTAACGTACAACAACAACTCAACTCCGACAGGAAATGGTGTTCCGCTGGCGAGTCATTTTTGGACATTCCCAGATTTAACTACGCAAACACTCAATTCTCCCTCCCCCACAAACTATACATACACAACGGAGGGAACATTTACCACTTTCTTGATTGTTACGGATGAATTTGGGTGTGTATCGAGTCCAGAATCCGTGAACATGACGATCACAAAACCCACTGCCGATTTTATTCTCGATTCAGTCGTGTGTGATGAAGAAGCCTTTATTGCGCAGAACAACAGTTCCAATGCGACCAATTACGAATGGTTCGTAGACGGTTCGTCAGAAGCATTTACGAGCAACTTCAATTATTCATTTGATGAAGTAACAAGCTCGGCTTACAATCACGTTTCTCATGTAGTAACAATGATTGCCACCGATCAAAATGGGTGTATGGATACCGCTTCTCAGAACATCGTTGTTTCTGTTCCTTACTTGGACCTTGGCTACTCTTTTACGGGAGCAAGTGTGAATGGTAACGGAGATTTTACCTGTCCTCCAGTTTTTGCCAGTTTAACCGACAACACCAACTCGTATGGATCAATCGACACGTGGTCGTGGACTTTTGGCAATGGTAATTCATCTGGTTTACAAAATCCGAACAACACCTATGTTTTCCCAGGCACGTACACAGCATCCTTCGCGATAGTAGATGAATTCGGATGCACAGCGGATACCACACTCGTTGATTACTTAACTATTTTCGGCCCAACGGGACAAGCTTTTTGGACCAGCGTTGGAGATGTTTGCCAGCAATCCTTCCTTTTCGATTCTGATAGCTTGTTGAATGTAACCGATATCATGTGGACACTAGGAGATGGAAGTGTTGTCAATAGCTTAACTCCATTCGAACATGAGTATGAATCGTATCAAACATTCAATCCTACAGCAACGCTTCTGGATGGACAAGGATGTGAAGTTTTGCTTGAACTTCCTCCAATTTACGTGATCAATAATGGGTTGAATGCGTACTTCGTACCAGACCCATCAGAAGGTCAAATGGGAACTGTATTCACTATGAACGATCAGTCTTCGTACACAAACGCCCCAATTGACTCATGGACTTGGATCTTACCAAACGATACCATTGTCAACTTTACAGATGCCAGCCTCTCCAATGAGTTTGGACCTCCCGGAACCTACGAAATAACGCTTCTTGTTGCAGATACCAATGGTTGTTTCCATGAATACACCACAACGGTTGTTGTAACCAACGAGTTCCATGTACCCAACGTATTCACTCCTAATGGCGATGGCACGAATGAAATCTTCGAATTGAAAGCCGATGTCTTCGAAAGCTTCAATATTGTTATTCTGAATCGCTGGGGAAATGTTGTACATGAGCGACAAGATGCTACTGGAACGTATCTTTGGAATGGTCGTGCACAAAACGGAGAACGTGTTTCAGATGGCGTGTATTTCTATCATTTGAGCGGAACACTAACGGATGGTACAATTGGTGAGAAACATGGAAATGTGACGGTGATTGAGAATCATTGATGCATCGAGCGGATTTTCACTTCTCGAACACGTAGTAGTGACTACGTCCTAGGTCGTCGGTATATTGAAATTTTAGATCCGTTCGTGTTAACACCGACATGAAATTACTGATTTGTTCCTGCTCCGTTCCATTCACGATTGGCGTGAGAAACAACGTTCCATCTTCCACATTTAAGCTATACTTGCCCGCCTCTACACGGGACCCTGTTATTTGCGGAGACGTATACTCAATGGACATGCTGTAGGCACATTCCGTGCTATCACAATTATCGAAGAAAATAGAACCTGATGCCTCTGGGTAATAGCTCAATCCTTGTTGATTTTTGAAGCGATAACTACTCAGTTGCCACGTACCATTCAAACGTTTCTGTTGTTTCTCATACTTATCGCATGAAGGCAACACAAACATCATCGCAATGACCAATAACGCTATAAACGATTTACTTATCAAAAGAGATAATTACTTCTTTTTCAGTTCGAATCATCTGGTTCATTAAACGTCGGATGTTCTTCTCTGTTTTCTCATGGAGATCTAATTGCTGAGCATTTTTGACCAACTTATCCTTCGCTTTCACCTCCAATGTTTTTCGCTCTCGATCGGACCACTTTCCTTGTTCTTGAAAAACTTCTGTTCGAGAAGGAGAAACCACTACATCCAACACTTTCGGCTTCGGCAGATCAATAAAAATACTATCCGCTGTCTGGCGTATTTTGAAATTTGTCTCTGACAGGTCAACGCCAAAACGCACTTCACCTCGCACAATGATTGTCAATCTACGTTTGATATTTGAATTGAGGTATTTATCAAACATTTTTCTAGAATCTAACCATGTCCACGTGGAATTTCCCCGATGACGAATCACAGAATCCATCACCACTTCATCCTTGTAATTGACCACACTTATTTCAGCAATCGAACGAATCGACTCGATATGAATTGGGGTATCATCAATGCGTAACTCTTCTTCTGGAGTATCCCGAAAGAAGAAATAATATACGAGATACACACCAACACCAACCAGCGCAAGAACAACCAGATTTTTCAGTAAACGAATTGTATCATTCATCCTTTGCCTCCTCTTTTTGGTGAATTACAATTACTTTTTCGTAGCCCATCTGCTCATAGAAATCCGTTAAGAATGTCGCTGCATTGTCTTCGGCATCTTCCAAAATTTTTGTGTCGCGCATGTCTGATCGAATAGACGCCTCAGCCTGACGCATGTACTTGTATTTTTCGTTTTGTGAAAAACCTTGTCGGAAGCCACTTACACTTTCCATTTCTGTATGAGTGAGCTTCGGGTCCATTGTAAATGAAGTGATTTCCGCTGGAGGCAACACAATCGTGATCGTATTTCCATTCACCGAAATATCACCTTCCTTAATTTTCTTAAGATCGACTCCCGCTTTGATTTTCGCCTTGCAGCTCATTAAGATTTTTCGATCGCCCACCTTATACCATTCAGGAGGATCTGAAAGCTTGATTATTTTTCCAATGGTGTATTCTGAAGTGGAAAGCAACCCGATATTCTTTACTTCGTAAATATCAGCTTTGGGCGGCTCTTTTGTCTCTTCGCCACAGGAAGAAAGAACCAAAATGCTCATTAAGAAAATAGCAAGCGTATACTTCATTCTTACAAATTAACAAAATGGCGCTAATGCCATCATTTGCATGCCAAATTTTAACGATTTTTTGTCAATATCGAATCGAGGGTGATGCACTCCGTAAACAATCCCTTCTTCTTCATTTCTCACTCCTAAACGGAAAAAGCAAACAGGCACTTCTTGCGAATAGTACGAAAAATCCTCTGCCGTTAGGCGAATAGGTAATTCTTCCACATGCTCTTCTCCCAAGAAATCCTTTGCTGCCTGGCGCATACGCTGAGTCGTTTCTGGATCATTCTCCAAATAAGGATATCCCTTGCTGATCGTTACTTCTGCTCTACCTCCACTCGCCTTTGCAACATCTTCAGCTGTTTGTTGAATTAACGCCAAAGCTTGTGCACGCCATTCCTCATTCATGGTTCTGAAAGTTCCTTTGAGGTGTGCCTTCGACGGGATCACATTGGTTGCTCCTAGAGCTTCAAAGTGCCCAAACGAAAGCACGCACGGAATTTTTGGATCGCATTTTCGGCTCACCACTTGCTGCATCGTTTGCAACATATTCGCACCAATCATAATCGGGTCAATACAACGGTGTGGCGTAGCGCCATGCCCGCCTTTCCCATGAATCGTGATGTACACTTCATCACAAGAAGCCATGTAAATTCCTTCTTTGAAGCCCACATTTCCCACTTCCATATCCGGAAAGACATGTAAGGCCGCCATTCGTTCTACCTTCGGGTTTTCCAATGCACCATCGCGAATCATGTAGGTTGCTCCTCCGGGATTTTTTTCCTCCCCTGGCTGAAAAATCAACTTAACAGGCTGAGGCAATTCATCTTTCAATTCATTCAAAATTTCCGCAGCACCCAAGAGAACAGATGTATGTACATCGTGTCCACATGCATGCATAATTCCCTCCTTTGTTGACTTATAGGGAACCTCATTTTCCTCCTGAATTGGTAACGCATCTAAATCTGCACGCAACCCAAAACACGGCATATACTCTGAATGCTTCGCACCACGAATCATGGCTACAATTCCCGTATCCCCTACTCCAGTCGTATGTTCAATTCCGATGGTGGTCAATACTTCCGACACGTACTTCATCGTTTCATGTTCTTGATAAGAAAGTTCAGGATGAGCATGTAAGTGTTCGCGGTAACCACGAACCTTCTCGAAAATTTCTTCCGATTTCTCACGGATCAGGGTATGAATCTCAGGAGTCATTTGATAATGTATTTATTCCAGATGTAATCATTTTGAAGGAAACCACAGCCATGACAATCCCAAATATAATGCGAACAACTGCTGGGGATATTTTCAATGCGAAGCGTGAGCCGAAGTATCCGCCAAGAACGAACGCTAGAGAAATTACTAGGCCAAATTTCCAATTGATTTGATCCGATTTATAGTAATTGTGAACTGCTAAAATCCCTACGGGAAGCAGTAAAACGAATAGACTTGTTCCTTGTGCTTCATGCTGCGACATTCCAAGGATGTAGACTAATGCAGGGACGATGATAATTCCTCCACCAACTCCCACAAATCCACTGAGGACTCCCGCAAAGGTGCCAATCGCAATAAGAATCAGGAGCGTCTGAGTGTCCATCGTTTTTTTGATAAAAATAGTTATTTCTGAGGTGACGTTCAATTTGAAGAATGGGTTAATCTTATTTCCTAGTATTAGGCAAGAGTAGATAAATAGAGGGGTAACAGGTTCACGGAAGTACAATGTCATTTTCACTGACAAGTACGCGAATTCTCAATGGAGTTTCGTTTATGTTATTCTTTGTCCTCGAGGTACAATTTAAACTATGTGGTTTATTTTTTCACCACAAAGACGCAGGCTTGACGAAGTCAAGACACAAAGCTGTGTTTGGTTTAACGCAAAGATTCTAGGACCCGAAGTCTCAAAGGAGTTTCATTTATGTTCTTCTTTGTACTCGAGGTACAATTTAAACTATGTCACTATGTGGTTTATTTTCTACCACAATGACACAGGCTTGACGGTGTCGAGACACAAAGCTGCGTTTGGCTTACCGCAAAGCTTCTAGGACACGAAGTCTCAAAGGAGTTTCATTTATGTTCTTCTTTGTCCTCGAGGTACAATTTAAACTATGTCACTATGTGGTTTATTTTTTCACCACAATGACACAGGCTTGACGGAGTCAAGACACAAAGCTGTGTTTGACTTACCACAAAGACTTTGTTTGAATGTGTTTTGCGTTGTGTTCAAGCATTTATTCATAAAATGAGAATCCTTGTGAACCCTGTGACTTCGTGGTTTATTTTCTACCACAATGACACAGGCTTGACGGTGTCGAGACACAAAGCTGTGTTTGGCTTACTGCAAAGCTTCTAGGACGCGAAGGTTTGAGTGAACTACGATGTCTGATGATACGCAACCTTGTTCTTTTTCGTTGAAATTCCCAAAAAAACAGTGCGTTTGCCAAATACTAGGAAATGCAATTTAGGGTAGGATGTATTGGATCTTTTCAAGCACTACACCCCAAACTGATTTCATAAATCCAAAAATCTAATCGATTTATTGTACCAACAAATTACAACCGCGCACATCAGAATGATCGAAGCGCCCCATGATTTGGAAACCTTTATCGGTGATCTTCCCTAAGTCCTGTGTTGCGATGAAGGAACAGCTATGGAGGTTTGCCAGGTCGATGATGTTCACTCCTCCCGTTTTTCCATTTTCAACGTAGTTGAAGGGATCGTTTGTTTCGCGAATCAAGATATCCATCCATGGACACATTTCAAAGATTCCATCTTCGTTGCTGTATGCTTGAGAAAGTAATTCCGTCATTCCGTACTCGGAGGAAATATTCGGACAATTCAATCCTTCGCGCAGCAATTGATGCAACTCCTGTTTAGTAATCTCCTTGCGTCGACCTTTCATTCCACCCGTTTCAATGATCGTTGCTTTCGATAAATTTGGTTTCAACTCACATAAATCCAAGAGCGAATAGGCTACACCAAAAATCACGACCTTCTTTCCTTTCGCAGTGGCGAGCTTGTAGTACTTTTCCACCTCTTCCAAATCATTCAACAGAAACTGCGAAAGTGAATCGCTACTCTCTTTGATCAAATCATCCACCATGTAAACCAAGCTAGAATCGCCTTGATCGAGATAGTTGGGCAATAATGCCAGCACCACCTGATCTTCAACATTTCCGATGAATTTTGAATAAATCGCTCGAAAGGATCTCTTATACAAGTCTGACGAAGCTACAAAATGTTGCGAACGCTCACCTCCTGTTCCACTGCTCTTGAAAATTACTTCAGGCTCCTGTCCTTCATCAATTACACGGTGACTTTTAAAGAATGAAATCGGCAAGAAAGGAATCTCCTCAACCGAGGTTGGCTTTTTCCAATTGAGTTCTTGAATGTACGTACGATAAATGGGACAGTTTTCCGATTGATAGGCATACACATCCAAGACGACACGTTGCCAATCTGATTCACTTTGAATCGAGAAAATGCGATTTTCCAAGTCTTTGATTCCCGTGAAAGTCATCGGATGATTATTTACGTTTTTCCTGCATCGACGAGCGGATTTCCTTCATGAAGTCCGATGCATATACAAAGTCGATAATTTCCTGATTGTCCGTTGTCAGAATGGTTTTTCGGTCGCCCGACCACCAATTTCTTCCATCATGAATAAACATGATATTGTCTCCAATCTCGATTACGGAGTTCATATCGTGGGTAATTACAACCGTTGTGATATCGAATTCGTAGGTAATCTCACGAATCAAATTATCGATTACGATGGCCGTTTTTGGATCCAACCCAGAGTTCGGCTCATCGCAAAACAAGTATTTCGGGTTCATCGCAATGGCTCGAGCAATCGCAATACGTTTTTGCATCCCTCCTGAACATTCCGCAGGATAAAGTCCATTTCTTCCTTCAAGATTGACACGATCCAAACAAAAATTGACACGATCGAGCTTTTCCTTCTTCGACATTTTGGTAAACATCGTTAATGGAAACATGATGTTTTCTTCAACCGTCATTGAGTCGAACAAAGCCGAACCTTGGAAGAGCATTCCAATTTCCTGACGAATCAACATCCGTTCCTTTCGGCTCATTTCAGTAAAATTCTCTCCTCCGTAGTGGATCTCTCCACCTTTATCTGGTTCGTGCAATCCAACGATACATTTGGTTAACACAGACTTTCCTTGTCCGGATTGTCCGATCACCATATTCACCTTACCCTTCTCGAAAACCGTATTGATTTCATGAAGGATTTGCTTGTCACCAAAGGATTTATTCAGATTCTTTACCTCTATCATAACAAGAACATTTGCGTTAAGAGGAAGTTAGCGATCAAGATGGCGATACTCGCCGTAACAACGGCCTTGGTTGCGGATTTACCAACATCCAATGCACCACCTTTGGTATAATACCCGTAGAATGATGAAATCGAAACGATCAAAAAGGCGAAAACAACCGTTTTACTCAAAGCATAAACGATGTTACTCGGAACGAAGAACGATCGAATTCCAACTACGTAAGTTTCCGTTGAAGCGAGTTCAGACAATACCAAAGACAACCATCCACCAATCAAACTCAATCCCATTGAGAAGATGATCAATACAGGGAAGAAGAAAACAGCACCTAAAATTTTCGGTAATACCAAAAAGGTCAAGCTATTCACTCCCATTACTTCGAGAGCGTCAATTTGCTCCGTTGTTTTCATGGTTCCGATTTCCGACGCTACGTTCGACCCAACTTTTCCCGCCAAAATCAGCGAAATCATCGTTGGAGAGAACTCCAAAATGGTACTGGACCGTGTGATGTAACCAATGGTATATTCTGGCAACCAAGGAGATGTCATGTTCGATGCCGTTTGCAAGGCGATTACACCTCCCATGAACACCGACATCAACGCTACAATTGGAATAGAATTAATTCCAATGAAGTGAATTTCGTGAAACAAACGCGCACGAAACACACCCCACTTTTCTGGACGTGAAAACACAATCCAGAGCATGTGCATGTACTTTCCTATATTTTGCAGGGCTTTTAACACTACCGCTAAATTAACTGTATTTTTTATGTTGGCAAGAAGATCGTTCTGAATTCGTGTCAGATTGAGGATTAACTGTAATTTTATTCCAAATTATGGAATCTAAACGTGTTCAATACGAACGCATCTTGCAGCGTTACTTACCCGAGCCATTTGTAGAAATGGTGATCGAATTGTTGATGTCGTATACGGTTCAGTTTAAAATTGTGAAGCCGCGAAAAACGAAGCTTGGTGATTTCCGAGCCAAGAATAAACATGGAAAACCGCAAATCACAATCAATGGCGACTTAAACCCCTATTCGTTTCTTGTTACTACCTTGCATGAATTCGCTCATTTGACGAATTATCTTGAACATGGACATCGCGTAGCACCGCACGGAAAAGAATGGAAATTGCACTACACTCGATTGTTGCTTCCCGTAATTGATCATCCCGAAACGCCCGAAAAACTGCGTGCAGCTTTATTGAATTCAGCTACGAACATGAAGGCATCTTCTTGTACCGATCAACAGTTACAACGAACATTGCTTACGTTTGATTCACGTAATGATAACTTGCGGACACTCGAGGAATTACCTAAAAACAGTACTTTTGCGCTTAACGGGAAAACGTTTCAAAAGGGCGTTTTGCGGAGAACTAGGTATTTATGTACCGATCTCAAATCGAAGCGACAATATTTAGTGAGTGCACTGGCTCATGTAGAACTTGTAGAAGAATAGAAGATGAAAAACAACTATAGCATTATCATGGCAGGAGGAATCGGAAGTCGATTCTGGCCACTTTCAACACCGAGTTATCCAAAGCAATTTTTGGACATTTTGGGAATGGGGAAATCCCTTCTGCAAATGACTTTTGAACGATTGGAAAACGTTTCTCCTTCGGAGAATATCTACATCGTGACGAACAAAGAGTACAAAACATTGGTACTGGATCAACTTCCCAATATTCGTCCTGAACAAGTTTTAACCGAACCAGAACGAAAAAATACAGCTCCGTGTATTGCATATGCCGCAGCTAAGATTCATGCTCTGAACCCAGAAGCCAATCTGATTATCTCTCCTGCAGATCACTTGATTTTGCAACAAGACAATTTCACGGCAACGATCAGTGCAGCGATTACTTCTGCTGAACAAGGTCGAATTGCTACGATTGGAATTCAACCGACACGTCCTGATACGGGATATGGTTACATTGAATTCGAGCAAAAAGAAGGGTTGAAAGCAAAAGATGTTCTTCCTGTGAAGCAATTCCGCGAAAAACCAGATTTAGAAACAGCAAAGAGCTTTGTTGCTGCAGGAAACTTCTACTGGAACTCGGGAATATTTATTTGGAAATCAAAAACGGTGTTGGATGCATTAAAAGCATTCCAGCCAGCCTTGTACAATTTGTTTTGTGGCGACATGAGTCAGTACAATTCGCCCACTGAGCAAGAATATGTGGACCACTGCTTCGCAACGTGTGAAGACATTTCCATCGATTTCGCTGTGATGGAGCATGCCGACAATATCGATGTGGTACTCTCTGATTTCGACTGGTCTGACCTCGGAACTTGGGGAAGTTTAGATACACACCTCACGAAAGATAATCATGGAAATGCTGTGGTTGGAGATCAAGTTCACTTATTCGGTTCGAAAGACTGCATCGTGAATATTCCGAAGGGAAAAACGGCGGTGATTGATGGTTTGGAAGGCTACATCATTGTTCAATCAGATGACAAGTTGATGATTCTGAAAAAAGAAAATGAGCAAGCCCTAAAATCCTACGTGAATGAAGTAAATGCTTCTGTTAAGGAGGTAACTAATTAATTTACTTCTTGCTCTTTCGCGATAGGATCAGAACTTGCTCAATGCGCAACTAACGTAGCTTTTCTATCACTTCAGTCTCTCCTGATATCTTCAGGTTGAATGGTCGTGAACCGTCCAAACGGATCTTCAAATGTGCGGCGAATGGGTTCCATTGGCACACAGTTACTGCAATCAAATTCTACATTGTTCATTGTTACGCTGTCCACGAAAGTAATGCGCTCGAGTTGAACTAGGACATCTTCTACGATCAACGTATCATGCTCAGAGCTTGAAAAAATCAAGTCATACTCACCTGCTTTGAGCGCATTCAATTGAAAATATCCATCAAAATCGGACTGGCAACCCGCTACAAAGTTCTGAGATGAATCTTTTGAGTCGACCGCAACGATTTTTACAAACATCCCCGGCTCACCATTCTTGTCCATCACTTTTCCGCGAATCGTTCCATAATGCATTTGACCATGAGAAAATTGAGCAAAGAATATAAAGAGGAACAGCAATTTCATTATTTATCGATTTGAAATGAAAAAATCAGAACCCTCATTTGAGAGCTCCGATTATTTAGGTTTAGAGGTAGTTTACATATTTCCATTTCTTAATTGTTCCGATTTCCAAGCGCGGTAGAGGTCGAAGTAACTTTTCGATTCAATCACGACTACTCCTCCAAGTGTATCTCCGTATTTAGCTGGGAGTCCACCCGTGTACACTTGCATGTATCCGATGGCCACACTTGGAATTTGTCCAACATCTCCTCTTACTTTTACGCCATCTACCATGTAGATCATGTCTCCTTTTCGGGCTCCACGGAACACCAATGAACCATCGGCAGTTTGTTGAACATTTGAAGACATTGAGGTTACCAATCCTTTGATGTCGAACTTTACAGGAGATACTGCAATCTCTTCCGCTGTAATTTGCGTTACGGGTAGGTTTCCGTCGATGAGTTTAATTTCATTCGGGTTATCTGCCGTGATAAAGACATCTCCAAATTTCTGAACGCCTCCATCAAAATTAATTTCCCCCATTCGACCAATTCCTTCCATCGGTACATTTACCGATAAATTCGACATCGTGTCTTCTTGGTAAATGATATTCACTTGATATGTTCCTGCGGGTACTGCCGAAATTCGAAAGCTTCCGTCGATGTCTACACGAGCTTGGTACAATCTTCCGAAATCATCGATGTACACTCTCGCATCCAATGCTCCGACTTTCGTTCCGTACTCATATACGTATCCTGTTACTTCTCCCAATGCTTGCTGTGCCGAAACCTGTCCTGCAAAAACCAGCGCGATTATTACGATTAAATTTTTCATCTCTATCAATTTTAAATAAGGTGTTTGATAATAAGATGAGGGATGGAAGAGAATTCCATAAAATAATTTCAGAAAAAATAAAAAAGCCCTCTCATTCAGCTGAACAAGAAGACTTTAACTGATATTATTTATTCTCTATGCTTCGAGCTCAGCGCTAGAAGTTGGGAATTTACGATCTACTTTTTTGAATAATCCTTGAAGCACTTTTCCTGGACCTACTTCGATCACTTCTTCTGCTCCATCGGCAATCATTGCGTGCATCGTTTGTGTCCAACGTACTGGTGCTGTCAACTGAGCGACCAAGTTCTTTTGGATTTCTTCTGGATCTGTCACTGCCGCTGCCACAACGTTTTGGTAAACAGGACAAGATGGTGTATTGAACGTAGTTGCCTCAATCGCTGCCGCCAACTCAGCGCGAGCAGGCTCCATCAATGGTGAGTGGAATGCTCCTCCAACAGGTAAAATCAAAGCACGACGTGCTCCTGCTTCTGTTAATTTCTCACATGCCGCTTCAACAGCTGGATAAGCACCTGAGATCACTAACTGTCCCGGACAATTGTAATTGGCCGCTACAACCACTCCGTCCACTTCTTCACAGGCTTTCTCTACCACTTCGTCATCCAAGCCGAGGATTGCTGCCATTGTAGAAGGTTCAGCTTCGCATGCCGCTTGCATTGCCAAGGCACGCTTCGACACCAAACGAAGACCGTCCTCAAAACTCAATGTTTTGTTTGCCACTAGTGCTGATAATTCACCCAAAGAATGCCCTGCTACCATATCTGGTTGAAAGGAATCTCCCAAGGTTGCTGCCAAAATTGTTGAATGCAAGAAAATCGCTGGTTGCGTCACTTTCGTCTGTTTCAATTCCTCATCAGTTCCTTCGAACATAATTTTGGTGATATCGAAACCGAGTACTTCATTTGCCTTCTCGAACATCTCACGTGCGATGTCGGAATTATCATAAAGGTCCTTACCCATTCCTGAGAATTGAGCTCCTTGACCTGGGAATACGTATGCTTTCATAAGTAATGATTTGGGCGCAAAAATAGTAAATCTTATTTAGTGCTGAACGATGATTCGTTTTGTGGTTGAACCGAAATCTGATGCGAATGTTACGAAGTAAACACCATTCAACAACGCACTTGTATTCAATTCATACTGATTCTTTCCTTCCTGATAAAAGATAGATTCAGTCTGCTCAATTTTCTTGCCTGACACATCCACAATTGAGAAGTTTACTGGTGAATTTGACGGTAAATCAAACGAAACAGTCGTCACTTTGTTGGTTGGGTTGGGATAAATTGAGAGATTGAAGTCGGATTGATTTTCTTCTAGACCTTCAGGATAAAAAACGAGGCGTACCATTGGAGTTTCAGTTAGGTAATAAAATTCCTGTGTTCCCTCATCAATTAGAAAAGATGTATTGGGTTTCGAAGTACCTGCTGTTGCAACAACTCCACCAGAATTAGATGAATTATACATCCCAATTGTTACGAGATAACTAGAGCCTGCGGAGAGTTGAGTTCCACTATAAAAGGGCATCACCTTTGCATTACCTAAATCGGAAGGTTGAATGGAAGAATATGTTTGATCCATTAAAATAAATTCATTCAACAATGTATCAAACAGATACAACTGACCAAAAACCTCTTCACCAACTGGCGCCGAGGGATGGAATACAACTTCCATCACCACACAGTAATCATCATGAAAAACATCAAACACATTACCCACTTTCCATCCGTCACCTGGACCACCAAAAGCCTTTATCCCTCCTTGAATTCCATGAAAAAAGTCATCACGAGCATACGGAATCCAGTTTCCATCAAGCACCTCAAATTGCGTAGACTCAATGCTATTATTCAGGGTATTTATCTCTGAACTAATCGATTGCAACTGATAATCTGCCTGATGAACTGAGGTCGTGGACGATGGCACAAAGACACCTTGTGGGCACAGCGTGTCAGTCTCTCCTGATTGAATAGAAAAGGTATCCAAAGAAATGAATCCTTCCGATGGAATAGAAACAGAGTACATCACCGTATCCTGATCCAAGAGACCATCATTTGCTGCAACTAAGCAAAACTCAATCGGACTTAACTGCATAGAAACGACACTATAATACGGCATTCGTACTCCCCATGCCCCTGTTGTTCCCCAATCTACTCGAACAGCTCTGAGGTCGACAGAATCAATGGATTGAAGTTGGAGGTCATCGATTGCCCAATAACCTTCCTGAGTCCCCGAAAAATGAAAACGAAAATGAAGGTTACCAGCATTCCCTGCAACACTTGAGATGTCTACGGATGTGAGGTCGTTGTGCTTTACTCCAGTAGGAGAAATCCCATCTGAAATAACAAAAGGCGACCATGAAATTCCATCCTGACTCACTTCAAGAATCCGTTGATTGGAGTCAGAGATAAATTGCTGCTCAAACTGAATACGGACGTTTGGAAATCCCGTCAAATCGATTGGCGCTCCCACATATTCAGCATACGCATCTGCGACTGCTCCCGTTGAAGTATCACTTTTGAATACCAAAAAACCATTTAATGTACTGCCTGATTGAAAAGGGCCACTGGTAGAAACAACGGTGGAATCTGTTTGAATGCTCCAATCAAGAATTGGTGTCGAAGCATTTGTAAAGTTCCAATTAGCTCCCACCGAAACATCATCTGACCACAACGTTGCTTTTTGTGTCGGTTTCACCTCCTGTTTATACGATATATACACAGAAGCAGGTGCGGGTGGATAATTCACCTTTTGGGCATTGGAAGAAATAACAATGAGTAGTGAAATGGGTAATAGTAATTGTCTAATCATAGGGGTAGGTTTAATATAGGTGTAGATAAAATTAAAGATACAACTCTTTTCGAGCGGAAACAAAAAAACCGCTCCAACAAAATGTCGGAGCGGCTCTTATATCGTTTTACCCAAAGGTAGTAATCAGTGATTACTTACGGATAACCAATTTTTGAGTTGAAACTGCGTTGTTAGCAGCAACGTTGATCATGTAAACTCCTTCAGACAATGAAGCAGTGTTCAATGATACTTCAGTTGTACCAGCAGCAACATTTCCAAGTGCGTCAGTGTAAACTACTTTTCCTGAAAGATCAGTAACAGTGATGTTTACGTCAGCAGTGTTATTCAAAGAGAAAGTAACGTTTGCGTTAGCATTCGCTGGGTTAGGGTAAACTCCCATTCCAAATACATTCTCATTCTCGTTGATAGACGCTGGAGAGAAATCCATACGTACAGCAGACGTAGACGTTGAGTAGTACCAAGTCAAATCTGTTGCATCATAGTAGAATGTTGTTTGAGCTTCAGAAGAACCAGATGTCATAACAACTAAATCGTTAGTCAATCCACCATCTCCATCAGTTCCAACAGTTACAAGGTAAGTTTCACCAGCAGTCAATAAGTATGCTCCACCAAGTAATGGAAGAGAGATAAAGTTACCGATGTCACCAGCTTGCAATGTGTAAGGAAGTGATTGATCTTCCAAGATGAAGTCACCTGTTGTTGGATCAATCGTGTACAACTTCACGTAGATTACAGCATCCACTACAGCAGTCGAAGCAATTCCAACTTCAACACCTGTAATTTCTGCATCAGTGAAGATATCGAATACGTTTCCACTTTCGAATCCGTTACCTTGGTTGTAAGAACCACCTTCAATAACGTTATTCGCATTATCACGAGCATAAATGAAATCAGTAACGTCCAAGTTAATATCAACGAAATCATTGTTAGTTACAACTGGTTCCGTATTACTAGCTGTCGACATTGATGCAGAAGCAACGTAAGAAGCAGCTGTAGCATTAGGTGTGAATGTAGCTGTTGCACAAATTGTATCTACAGCACCAGACACAGAGTTAATAGTACCTGTTGAGTTGAAAACAGAAGGAATATCGATTGTGTAAGTTGCATCTGCGATATCGTTTACACCGATATTTGAGTTAATCCCACAGAACTCAATTGGTTGAATTTGATCAACTGGAGTTGAGTAGTAAGGAAGACGCGCTCCCCAAGAACCTGTAACACCCCAAACGTTTCCGTCAGCTCTCAAGTCGTACAATTCTGTTGTTTTCACTAGGATATCATCAACAGCCCAGTACCATCCAAAGCTTCCTTCATAGTGGAAACGAATAGAAACGTTAGACTGGTTTCCTGCAACAGAAGAAATGTCAATTGAGAAAGTCTCAGTTACGTTCACGTTAGCAAGCGTACTTGGCGTTACTTCGAACGTTGTCCAAGTTGTACCACCATCGTTAGATACATCAACAGAACGTGTTTCTTGGAAAGCACGGAAGTGGTGATCGAACTCTAAAGTAATGTTTGGTTCACCTGTGAAATCCAATGCTCCTGTGTAAGTTGCGTATGCATCTTGAGTTGCAGAAGCTCCTGCAGCATCAGAATCGATCATCAAGAATCCGTTAGAAGCAGTTGCTGTAACCACTGGTGCGTATGTTGGAACCGCGTTAGGATCTGTTTCAATGTACCAGTCTTGAGCTGGAGATGAGTTATTTGTAAACGCCCAGTCAGACGCTACAGAAACATCATTCGACCAAAGAACAGCTTTTTCGAAGTTGTTGTAGTTAGAAATTTTTTCATGTCCAAAAACAGACGTTTTTGGAGCCAACTGAGCACTAGTCACCTGAGCGTTCAGTCCTGATGCAACTGCCAAACACAGTGCACTTAAGTAGATCTTTTTCATAATTCAATTTAAAATTTAATCACACAAATTTAATCAATACTTCTCACCAATCCAACCTTAAACCGGATACAGATTTGTAAGAGGCATTACTCTAACGACGAAGCTCAGGCCGAAAAGGTTTGCAACTTTTCAATTTTTTTTCATCAAAATCCCGTCTATCGAAAAATATGCTATTCATTTTTTAGTCTTAACGCTTCTCTTCGTTCTAAATCAAACTATTCCATGAAACCCTCCCATTTTTTGAACGATTATGTATCCAAGAACGTGAATGTAAATTGACAGCTGTAGAAGCTGAATTCAACTGGAAATGTTTAATTTAGCTTTACATTATCGAATCTACCAGAACGAGATAACACGAGCATCGAATGAAATGTATTGTAATTGACGACGATAAGTTGACCCGGAGGGCATTGAGTAAACTCATCGAGCAGCGTCCAGATTTTAAACTTATCGGCGAATTTCAAGATGCGGAATCAGCAATTCCCATAATAAAAGATGGAAATATTGACCTCATCTTTCTGGATATGGTAATGCCCAAAATGTCGGGACTTGAGTTATTGAATCACTTCGAAACTCTTCCTCAGATTATCATCGTTTCAGATTACACAGAGTACGCTGTGGAAGGTTTCAATTATAATGTAACCGACTACCTCACCAAGCCCATTACGAAAGATCGTTTTTCTAGTGCAATGGATAAAGTCTTGGAGCGCAACCTATTTGAACAAGTAAAGAGTGAATCTTATCATTCTATTGCGGTGAAGCAGCGTTCTGGATACATCAATATTTCTACAGATGAGATTCTGTACGTTGAAGGATTCGGTGATTATGTGAATGTTCATTTGCAAGAGGGGCGAAAAGTAACCGTTCTTTCTACTATCAAAGCGATGGAAGAACAACTAAGCGATTATTCGTTTATGCGTATTCACCGCTCATACATTGCCAACTTGAAAAAAATTGATCGGATTGTAGAAAATGATGTACACATCCTGGATCGTACCATTCCCGTTAGTAGAACATATCGATCTACACTCATGAAACTTTTCAAGGAAAAGAAACTCAGTTAAACCTCGTACATGTCGTACAAACACCCTATTGACACAAGTTTTATCTCCACTCAAATTGGAGAGTCTCCAGAAATTCTTGTTGAAATGTCTGAAGTATTCCTCGAGGTACTCAAAGAATATCAAGTAAGTATGCAGGAGGCTATTGCGGCAAATGATTTTTCGGCTATTCACCTCCATGCGCACAAAATAAAACCGAGCCTTTCGATGTTTGGGTTGAATGGGATTCTGGAAATGATTTTAGTTATTGAAAAGGCTGCTCACTTCGATCAGGATTTGGTTAAGATTATTGAATATTCTCGTAAAATTGAGAAGGAGTTACCCCTCATCTATCATCAGGTATCAGAAATCATTGAAGTACACAACTAGTTGTTGGCTTTCAACCTGTTATTTAATTTCAGTATTAGCTTAATAGTGAACTGAAAATCAAGCTCTACGTGTCATTTTATTTTAAATAAAAATTGTACATTCACAGGTAGACAAAACCACATTCATGATCAAATATATTGTATTAGACTTCGGTCACGGAGGAATCGACGAAAACGGAAATTATACCACTCGAGGAAAAAAACACACCTTTCCGAATGGTGAAACGGCCTACGAAGGTGTTATCAACAGGAGAATTGGCGGTATGGTACGTGCATTTTTGCGCATGCTAGATGATGATTACACGATCATTACAACCGTTGATGAAAATGATCCGCGCGATTTATCGCTGAGTTACAGAGTACGCGTTGCAAACCAATACCCAGCTTCTCAAACTCTGTTTATTTCCATTCATAACAATGCTTTCAACTCACGCGCAAGAGGATTTGAGATTTACACGACTCGTGGTGTAACACGTTCGGATGCACTCGCCGAAAGTATTGCCAACGCTATCGAACCCTTCTATAAAGATTTACAGCTAAAGCTACGCTATGATCTTTCGGATGGCGATAAAGACAAAGAAGCTGAGTTCTATGTTCTACGAAGAACCGCTTGCCCCGCTGTTTTACTCGAATGCCTCTTTTTCGATAATGCAGAAGACTTCGCACTCTTGAAGGATCCCGAATTCGTGAAAGATTTGTCGTGGCGAATCTTTGTTGGAATCCGAAATTACCTAGAAGCAAATCGCTAAAACACTACTATTTGAGCTTGTTTTCCTGAAACAGTTTGGTTTGCTTACCATCAATTAACTAATCTTTTAGTTCAAAAACTAAATAAATAGTTGTATAACTAAATATTTAGTTATACGTTTGTGTAAACGTTATTCGTTATGCAAGAACTTACCAAAGCAGAAGAACAGGTTATGCACATCCTTTGGGATCTGGAGAAAGCATTTGTCAAAGAAATCGTTGCAAAGTTCCCCGAACCCAAGCCAGCGTACAACACTGTATCAACAATTATTCGCATTCTTGAAAAGAAAAAAGTGGTCGGTTATGAATCCTTCGGGAGAACACACCGCTACTTCCCATTGGTTTCGCGAGACATGTATGCCAATCAAACGGCGGATCATTTACTGAACACTTATTTCAAAGGTTCAGCCGAAAACCTTCTCTCCTTCTTTGTTAAAGAGAAAAATATCTCCGTCGAAGAGCTCGAGTCTATCATGAAACAAATCAAGGAGTCATGAACTGGATGAGTCTCTTTTTCATATCGCTTAATCTATTGTTTGGGTTCCTCATGTTTATTCCTCTCAATAAAAACGGAAGACATCTTCAATTGAACCGCATCTATTTGTTGTTTTTCCCTTTACTAGCCATTGCACTTGGCTTACTTCAACATTTTGGAGAGGGAAACCCAATTATTCCCTTCACAATTGAGCTTCCATTGATTGAAATCACTTCATCTGAAGTCGCTCAAACTTCCACAAATCCGATCAATTGGCTACTTTGGACTTATATCGTTGGTGTTGCTGTTTCCCTTGCTCACTTTGCATGGAGTTTATATAACATCAGACACCCAAAAGATGCACAACTTCTTCATACACTAGGAAGACAACGAATCTATTTGATTACATCAAGAACGAATTCTTTTTCTCATTTCAATGCGATTTACATCAGTGAGTACCAATTGGACAATGCCGAATTTATTGTGGAGCACGAGCTAGCGCATTCGAGACAGAAACACAGTATTGACCTTATCGTAATCCGTTTGATGCGTTCTCTGTTGTGGTTCCACCCGATTATGTACATCTGGGAATCAAAAATGAAAGAAAACCATGAGTATTTGGCTGATCGCGCTTGCGTGAATCATACAACGGATATCACTTTGTACAGCTATGCTCTCTTATCTACTCATTTAGGTGTTTCTATTCCTGATTTAGCGAATGGATTCAATCGACAATCATTACTCCAAAAACGAATTATTCAATTAAAAACACAAAATACATTTAACATGAAAAAAGTAATCTTAATCCCAGCAATGCTGACAGGTGTGGTTCTCTTAATGAGCGTCCAACTGAAAACACAACATCAACCTTCAGCTGACACTTCTGTTCCGTCAATTCAACAAAAAGTAGATGATGAAACCAAACCAGAATTTACGGGAGGAATGTCGGCACTTATCGAGTACATGCAAGCAAACATAAACTATCCGAAAGAGCTTGCCGACAAAAACCTCGAAGCAAAAGTGTTTGTGAAATTCATTGTGACGAAAACAGGAGAAATTAAAGACGCCAAGGTTACAAGAGGTTCTGAGCATGAAGCATTCAACACAGAAGCAATACGTGTAGTTTCATCTATGCCGAACTGGACTCCAGGAATGAAAGATGGAAAAGCGGTGAGTGCAGAAATGACACTCCCAATCCAGTTTGCACTTGCAAAGTAATTTTTTTCTAATTCAATTATTAAAACGAGGTTGTCCAAATGGATGGTCTCGTTTTTTGCTTTGTACTAAATAAAGAAAGCTGCTCCGATAACGAAACAGCTCTCTTTTGCTCTAGTTATGAAAAAAGCACTACCGTTTTGTATTATTTTACAACGGTAGGGTTCGTTAATTCGATTGCCCCGTAATTGTAATCACTTAGGGTTGCTTTAATTGTTACTTCCTGATCTTTTTCAATCGCTTTGGCCGCCTCTGCATCTTCTGCCGCAAACTTTGCAACAACAGGAGCTTGTCGCATTCCTTCTAACTTCCCATCGCCAAGGTTAAGATTCACTTCCCCCGACATGGTGTTTGAAGTCCCCCAGCTAGTTGCTGTAACCGTTACTTCTTTCCCCATAAGGTCGTCTACTTGGTTGAGGAGATCAGCGCACGTCATGTTATTCGACGTTGCTTCTGTTTCATCAACGTTCTCTACATTTTCCGCATCACCTTCATTATCTGTTGTGCTTACCTCAGCTGTACATGCTGTCAAAAAGAGCCCTAAAACAACGGCTCCGGAAATAAATATTTGCTTCATATCGCTTGATTTTTTATCAAATTTAGAAGCTAAAAAGTTCACTTTGAAGCAAAAATAGCACCGATGTACAGCTAGCATAGCTTACCGCAAAAATGACACTCAGGAGTGATCGGATGGGAGAGCGAATTTTGGATAAATCTGTGGTTTCTACCCGCCTATTTCGATCGTTCCGACTAGAAAAAACGACTTAAAAATTCCGTTTTACGGTATCGACTCACTTTTAACTTGGCGCCGTCCACCGTTTCCACAATTCCACCATCCGTTTTCAAATAGGACGAAATGTGACGTAAACTGACGATGGTACTTTGATGAATCCGGAAAAAACCGTGAGGGTTCAACAACTCTTCATACTCTCCCAAGTTCTTGCTCGCCGTAATTTTCTTTCCTCCCAAAAGAATAAAGTTCGTGTAATTTCGATCACCTTCGAGTCGAATGATATCGCCCACTTTGACAACTTGAAACCCTTCCACATTCGGAAGGATAAGCTTCTGCACTTCTCCCTCATTTCCGTAGTTCTCCACAAGTACTTTGAGTCGATCCTTCATTTTGTTTTTGGATTGAAGAAGTTTCGTCTCTAACTTTTCAATCACCACTCCTAAATCTTTGTGCTTAACGGGCTTGAGCAAATATCCGAACGCACTAAACTTAAATGCCTCGACGGCGAACTGATTGTGTGCTGTGATGAAAATCACTTCAAAATTGATATCATCCAGCCGATTGAGTAAATCGAATCCATTTCCCTTTTTCATTTGTACATCCAAAAAAACCAAGTCAGGTTTTAAGGCTTCAATCGCTTCGGCACCAGGAATCACATCATCGGCTTCACCAATCACTTCAATTTTATCCGAGAATTTTCTTTCGAGTAAATTTCGAAGAATAAATCGGGCGTCTTTTTCATCGTCAATTAATACGGCTTTAATCATAGGTTTAATGGTATTTTCAAAGTAACCTTCGTCCCTCCAGACTCAATTTCTTCCACTTGAATTTTGTGTCCGAGTCGCTCCTCTGTAATGGACATCCCTTTCGAGTTGTGTCCGCTTTTCCCTTTCATGCTCAAACTTGTATTGATTCCAATTCCATTATCCGTTATCGAACAAATGAGGAACTTGTCAGATTCTTTATGCATTTCAATCGAAATTCTACCTATTTCGTCTTCTTCCTTTGGTAAGATTCCGTGCCAGATAGCGTTTTCCACAAAGGGTTGAATAATTAGCGGAGGAACATAGTTGTTCAGCATATCAATAGTTGGAGAAATTTCGAATTGGTATTCAATCTTTCCCTCCAAACGAATCGATTCAATTTCAAGGTATAATTTCAGCGTTTCAATTTCATTTTGAATGGACACGCGCTTTTTTCCATTGTTTTCAAGAATGATACGTAGCAGTTTCCCAAAATCACTGATGTACTCATTGGCCAAATCTTCATCACCTTCAATGAAAATCCGTTGAATGCTGTTCAAACTATTGAAGATAAAGTGCGGATTCATTTGCGCCCTCAACACCTTCTGCTCCAATTCAATTTTGCGCTGTCTTTCTTTCGCTTTTCGCTGCCTAAAAATAAAAATCACCAATACGACAAGAAGCAAAATAGTTCCCGCCGAGAAGACAATAACCGTATCTACCAATCGTGATTTTGCTTCAGAGGTATCTCTTTCCCTTCTGAGTGTTTCTATTTTCTTCTCCTTCTTTTCCGCTTCATATTTCTCCCGAATATCGAGCATTTGCTCCATTTTCCTCTCAGAAAGGAGTGTATCGTTTAGTTGACTAGAAACGAGAAAAAAATCGTACGCCTTCTTGTAATCTCCGTTGCTATAATATATTTCTGCTGCAAATGACATCATTGACGCTACTTCAAACAGCTCTCCAGCCTCCCTTCCAAGCTCGATTGATCGATTAATTGCCTCGACTGATTTTTCCTCTTCGCCTAAATCCAAATATGCCAAAGACATATTGGCCAAAGTAACACAGGCTGGCCCTTTTCGATCAAGAGATTCCTGAATAGTCAAGGCTTGATTGTAATAAACAAGTGCACTGTCCGATTGATTTTTATCAAAAAAATACAAACCCAAATTATTCAATGTTGCTGCCAACTCGACCTTGTTCCCTGTCTGTTCGAAAATTTCCAATGCTTGTTTGTACAGTTTTCGAGATGGACTCCACCTCTCCATTTTAGATAATGCAGACGCCTCCAAGGACAAGGATCGCGCCAACATATCTTGCGCTTCATATTCTCTAAAAACGGTTCCAGCTTCTTGCGCCAGTTCAATTGTTCGACCATATTCCTTCTGCTGAAGGCTAAAGTTCGCAAGGTTTAATCGTGTTTGAGCTGCGGCATATGAATTCCCCAATTTTTCAAGCATATCCAAGCACTTGTAAAAATGAAATGTGGCCTTATCGTAGTCCCCCAACGATTTGTAACTTGCCCCTAATTGCCCGTGATCTGATGCCATCGCGAAAACATTCCCTGCTGCTTCGTCAATTTTCAGCGCCTTTTTGGTTTCCTCCAGCGCCAGCGTAATCTTTCCCGTTTCAATATAAATTCTTCCGAGATAATAATGCCCAACCGATTCACCATCCAAATAATCCAGTTGTTTAGATAAGTGTACACTTTGCTTCCCGAAGCTAATTGCCTCTTCCGTTTTAAGAAATGCTAATTCCCAGCATAACTCATTGAGCAATTTCACCTTGTTTGTATCCTCTTTGGACTTCTCCAATTCATGACGTAAACTATCAACATATTCGCCTTGTGCTTCCACATATAGTTGGAAAAAGGCGCACATCGATAGAAGCAAAGAAACCCTAAGAAACTTACCAGTTATTATCATTGAATTGTATTCAGTTTTTGAAAGATAAATGTATTTCGAGGATCACTTCTCGGATTGAACTATAAATGTACGGTTAGTCAAAAATAAGCAACAATTGGAACGGATGCTTCTGCTAAAAATACAGAAATCATACATTTTACTCATCCTTCGTGAATCAAAGAAAACCGCTTCAAAAGATATGTGCCCGCAGATACAAAAGAGTTGAACTTGTTTTGTTAAATTTGTAGCCTTAAAACTCAAACAAAATGATCGAAACGGATATCATCATCATCGGGGCAGGACCTGTAGGTCTTTTTACCATTTTCGAAGCAGGATTATTGAAATTAAAATGTCACTTGATTGACTCGCTTCCTCAGCCAGGGGGACAATGCTCGGAGATTTACCCCAAGAAACCGATTTATGACATCCCAGGATTCCCTTCTATTCTTGCAGGGGATCTAATCAAAAACTTGGAAGAGCAAGCGGCGCCCTTCAAGCCAGGATATACACTTGGAGAAGCTGCAGTAGATATTGAAAAACAAGATGATGAAACATTCATCGTAACAACTGATAAAGGAACGAAGCACCATGCTCCAATTGTAATGATTGCCGGTGGATTGGGTGTTTTTGAACCACGTAAACCACCAATTGACAACCTCGCATCGTACGAAGACAACGGAGTTGAATACATCATTAAAGACCCTGAACTTTACCGAGGAAAGCGTTGTGTAATTTCTGGTGGAGGCGACTCTGCATTGGATTGGGCCATTTATTTGACTGAAAACAAGATCGCTTCAGAAGTTTCTTTGGTTCACAGAAGATCTTCTTTCCGTGGACATTTGGATTCTGTTCAGAAAGTGATGGATTTGGCTGATACTGGAAAAATCAATTTGATTACAGAAGCGGAAGTAATTGGTGTTGGTGGAGATGGAAAAGTGGAAAATGTAACCATCAAGCACAAGACGGATGGTGAAAAAGTAGTGGACACAGATCACTTCATTCCTCTTTTTGGTTTGAAACCAAGCCTCGGACCGATTGCTAACTGGGGATTGGAAATTGAGAAGAACGCGATCAAAGTAGATACGTTAGATTACTCAACGAACATCCCAGGAATTTATGCAATTGGTGATGTAAATACGTACGAGAACAAGTTGAAATTGATCTTGTGTGGTTTCCATGAAGGAACGTTAGCTGTGCAGTCAGCTTTCGCTCGCATCCACCCAGAGAAAAAGAATGTGTTAAAGTATACAACGGTGAACGGAGTACAAGGTTTCTAGAACACAAAACTCCGATCAACTTACTTATTAATAACAAAGGCTCGACGTTGTCGAGCCTTTACTTTTTATGCGCTATACTTTGCGGTAAAAATAAACCACATAGTTACATAGTTTAAATTGCACTTCGAGGACAAAGAAGAACATAAACGAAGCTCCGTCAA
>JABXHO010000106.1 GCA_013373595.1 Flavobacteriales bacterium
TGTTTTCCTGAGTTTTCAGAATTTCCCATACCGCTATCGTCGTGATGCTCTTGCATCGGGTTTTCGTCATTTATCATAATTCATGGATATGAAGTCTGGACACGAATCGTTCGAATTGTTTCCGATCGAACGCACTCAAATCCCAGTAGTTAATAATCAGTTTTCTATTGTCAGTAAATCTCAACACAACACCAGAACCTAATACTTCGGTAGAAACTAGGTCGGCTCGGCTGAACACCATTTTTCTACTCAAAGGTGAATAGTAGGTGATTTGCTCTTTGGTCACAGTAAGATACGGTTTCGACAAACGCAAACTACCGAGAACAATTAAAATCATTCCGATTGGCCACATCGCAATTCCAATTCCGATGGATTGAGTGAGGTAATAAAGTCCCAGAAGTACTGTTACGATTCCAATGAGAATCATAAGCGCAGGCAACCACATTGTACGTTTGAAGACCATTTCACGCGCTTGAAGTCGTTCTACCAATTTATCATTGATGATGCCAACTTTGCGATAGAATGAGTGCTTTTGTTTTGCAAGGTTCGCCACAAACTCTTCACTTACTGAAGCTGCTTGTTTTGTCTCGAACTTATCGATAAAGGCTTTGATCTCCTCAACAGGTGTATTACTTTTTTCGGAGAGAATACGTATTTCACGATCGCCATGTCGGTGATTCAAATCAACGAAGAAATAACGGTGAATTGTATCGTAGAAATTCTTGCGCTGTACTTGAAGCAGTCCGTATGGATTTCTCTTCGAAAGGTAGATCGACGTAATTGTTTCGGCAAATGCCATTGTCATGTTCTTCTTTTTCGGGATGAACGGTACGACAGGTCGGGTTCTTTTCGAGCGGAAAATCACGAAGAGAATAACACCGAGAATACACAACAGCAATGCAATTAGAAGGTTGGGTTCCTGGAAAATGAGCTGAAGCAGACTGTCGTCCTTTTTCTCCATGTCACTATCTCCATCGTCATCGATATTGTAATCCCCGTCATCATCTGGAAGTCGTGCCATCTCCAAGAACTGAATGTCTTGGTCTTTGGGTAAGTTGTCGAGAACAAATGCCGTGTATTCGTAGCCTGGTTTGCGCCGAACTTGGTAATTGTAGAACAGGTTTGGCGTTGCATGTAAGTACAAGTATCCTTCTCCATACTGAACCTTCAGAAAGTTCGGGAGCTCCATAAAGTTGGAGAGTTCTTCACTTGGCTCGGGGAATCCGTAATCCGTAAACGCCCACCATTTTGTCGCAATGGTATCCTTTTGATACAAATTGACCATGCTGTGCGCTTTCCCATTGGCATAGACATTGATTTCTTCATCATAATCGAACTGGAAGTCTACGGAATCAAACAATTGCAAGTAATGTTCATCGTAGAGGTTATCAAAGCTGATGAAAAGGCGCGATCCTCGTTTTACATCACTCAAAACAGAGTCCAAGTCTTCGATATCCATTCCAAAGTACTTCCCAACGAACATGTACGTTTTTTGTGTGCTATCTGCTGCTTGCAAACTGTCGAGTTCGTACCCTTCGTTGATCACTTTGAAGGAATGGTTTTTGTCCAAATGTGCTTGCGCGAGCGTCGTGAAAAGATATAATCCACGCGGATTTTTATCATTGATTAGAAACTCTTGATCCCAATCGGATGAAACAAACGCTGGACGTCCATTTTTTCCAATTTTCTTCGGATTATCTTCTCCTGATGAGAACATCCAAACAAGCAGCACCATGAAAATGATAGTACCCACAAAAACCCCTATTTGCGTACTTCTATTCATTTACAGGATCTAGGGATTTGTAGTAATCTTGGAGCGTTGGACGCAACATTTCGAAAATTTCTTGGTCAATTTCGTACTCACCATACCACACAAGGTCATAGATGCGAACGCACTCCATAAACATCAACTGATTCGGCTTTCCTGCCATTTCCATCACGTAGTGATGATTCGTCTTTTCTTTTCGCCAGACAATCCACGATTTTCGAATCAGTTCTTTCAGAATGAACGTGAAATAGATTCGAACGCATTCACGGTAATCTTCTCGCTGCATTGCTGCTTCAAGACGCAATTCGAGTTCGGTTTTGGTAATTACTTCTGGGTTCCAATCGTCTTCAACATCAACAATAATCTTCCTATCGACTGGTTTAGCATTTTTGAAAATGAAGTAAAGAATGGTCACCACTAGGGCAGCGATCAAGATAAAGAGTAACACTTTCCAAAAGGAAGAGCTAATGCTCGGCGGATCAATATCTGGCGCATTCATGTCCGGTGGATCAATGTCGAACTGTACGGGAGGTGGCGGTTGTACTTTTGGATCACTGGGCAAAGTTCCCGATCCACCACCGCTATTGTATCCGCGTCGTCGGTTACGATCTCTTCGTACACGTTGAGGAACATATCGAATTCCTTGTCTGCTAGATGATCCTCCAGAGTTGTAATTCGATTCGTCTTGCATTTCGGCAGGAGTTGAACCGTACCAATCCGTTGGACCTTTGTACCCGTCTTTCTTCTCGTATTTCAGAAACTCACGTTCAGTTTCCCACGTCTTCGCTTTATCATCTTGAGCGTTCAACGTAATGGGAAGCATTACCAACAAGATATAGAGTAGGAGTCTATTCAAAATCTACACTTGATTCTTTGGTTCTACTTCTCTTTCCGAACTTCTTAAATTCCTTTTTCAATCCAGTCGCTTCTGCCCGTTCGCGTTCCGAATAATATCCGAAAGAGGTCATAATGATAACCAAAGGAAGGAACATGATGATGAAGAGTACGTACACCACTTGTCGTGTTACGTTCCCCCAGAAAATGTAATCGGCGTCGAGTGCTAGAGCAATACGTTTGACAAATCCGGCTACTAAATCGAGCAAATCACTCATCACCGCAGGTTCACCTCGCCAATCGTGAATACTAAACACAGATGCGATGGGCTGCATCAATAAGGTCACAAATAAGAGCAAGATGAGCAGCATCAACAGGCTATTCCCATAGTGTTGAGTACTGTATTTAAAGCCTTTTTTAAAGCGCAATCCGAACTTCCTGTCGTCAAGACCGACAGCTGCGCTGTTCAATAAAAACAATGGGAACAAGAACATCGCGATGAGTAAAGCCCACCATGGTAGTGTAAACGCAAATAATAAAATGAAGCAGTTCGCCAACCAAATGCCTGGTCCTTTCTTCGCGGTAAATTGGAAGAAGCTTTTCCAAGAAAATGGATTGCCAATCGTTTTGACGCTCCAGAGAACTGCTGCAACAATCAGGGTGTAAATAATGGTCCACGCACTAATCGCGATTAAATCGGATACGCTGTAATAACCGTACCCCATCATTAATTCAAACTGCGTAGCCCAATCGTACCAGTGTTCGCGTTGCATCACTCCCGGGTGACTCCAATCTTGAAAGGCTACAATCCCCACAATGAGAGGAAAAACGACCAACATGATCACCCTCATGAATTTTCCAAACTGCAAACGATACATTCGGAAGGAATCCGACATTGTTTCACCAAAGGTTCGAATCTTCTCGAAATTGAACGATGTTTTTGGTTTAAAACTTCCCACTTGTTCTTCGTGTACCAATTCTGGGTGTTTTCTTGCCACATACATTGGGTAGAACACGTAGTAAAAGAGAATCAGAGCGAATGAGAAAATAATCAACGCCCATTTTGACCAATCGGGTAGATTTTGGTAGTTGTGCGTAACGTAACTTTCGAGGAATCCTGCCGCGATAATGAACGGCACAAGACTCATCATAATTTTGAGTCCTCTTTTTGTTGAAAGTTGGAGTGATTGCAATCGCGTGTAACTCTTCGGGAAGAGCCAACCATTTCCAGCCGTGATTCCTGCTCCTGCCGCCAAGACAATTGCTGAAATCTCAAACGCCCCGTGAATCCAAATTCCAAGGAAACTCGTGATTAACAATCCTTTTGTATGAAAGAAATATTGGAAAGTTCCGAGCATCACACCATTGTAGAAGATGACGAGATGCGTTCCCAACGTGAAGAAAAAGCCAAGGAAAAAGGTCAAAAACGCCACTTTCATGTTGTTGGTGGTGATATCCATGAACATTTGCAATTGACTCTCCGTCATTCCATAAATTGCCAGCGGGTTTCCTTCCGCAATATTTTGATTCGTAAGTTCAACGTAGCCATCACCTAGCACCAAACGTGCAAAATCAGGATTGATGTGTGTACTCAAGACTCCGATCAAGGTATAAACCAGGAAGGAAATCAATGCTACAAGCAAGCTTTTACGTGCTCGATAAATTTCCAGCGGTAAAGATGTTTTCCAAACGGTTAAAAATTTCTTGAGTGATTCTCCCTTTTGTTTGTGGACGCCTGTATAAACGCGTTGAGCCAGTTGATTGAGGTAAACACGTACTGTTCTTCGCTTGTAGAACGTTTGAGCATAACTTAAATCGTCGGTGATGTCCATGTACAAATCGCTCAATTCTTCAGGGTCGTGCGACTTTGAATCGTACAGCTGTTCGAAGCGATTCCACTTCTGCTTGTTTTGCTCTATAAAGGAAGTTTCTTTCAAATGCGTCTAATCGTTCCAGTTAGGGAAAGCTAAATATAAGAAGAGTTTGGAAAAATTGTGGTGCAGGGTGGATGATAGTTGAAAATTCGCTTTGAGTCGGTTGCAGCAAGGATAAAAAAAGGAGGAAATGTGTTTAGTTTTTTAACCACAACGACACAGGCTTGACGTTGTCAAGACACGACGCTTTTTCGCTAAGACGTCTAGGAACATTCAGATTTTAAATTGAAAGATTGAGTGACTTTTACCAACATTGTTTATTTTCGAATTCAATTTAACGCTCCAGCCCTAACATACTAAAAATGGCAGAATTTCTAACTACTAATGGAACCTCCTATCATATTGAAAACGTGATTATCGGAGCAAAGCTAAAATTAGTCTTAGTCTCCCCGTACTTACAATTATCAAAAACCTTTTTTGAAAGACTAAAAGATGCCGCAAATAAAGGTGTACAAATTAAGATAATATATGGCAAGGACGAACTTAAACCAAACGAAAGAAACTCACTGGCAGAATTAAAAAATCTCGAACTTTTTTTCTTCGAAAACCTACACGCTAAATGTTATTTCAACGAGCGAGAAATGGTTATTACATCGATGAACATGTATGAATTTTCCGAAAAAAACAATCGAGAAATGGGTGTTTTTATTACCAAGGAAAATGATGCTAAACTATTCGATAAAGCCATTGATGAAACACTTTCAATTATGCAGTCCTCTGAATTGATTGGTCTTTCAAAAACGAAACGAACGCTACATCAAGATAGATCTAATCAAACTCGAGAAAAAAAGAGGAAGAAACCAACTCGAGGTTACTGTGTGAGATGCGAAGATCGAATTCCATATGATATTCGAAAGCCATACTGCCGAGACTGTTTTAATATTTGGTTCCGGTACGAAAATCCAGAATACGAAGAAAATGTTTGTCACGGATGCGGAGAGTTTGAAACAACCAATATGAACAAACCAGTGTGTTACGACTGCTTTACACAGTACGAAGTAAAAACTGTTTAAAGTCAATCATATCAACCTTTCGAACACAAAAACAAGATAGTAGATGATGTAAGAATTCAAGAAGTGTCTTTAATCTCTCTTCTTTCCTTTCTTTCTCGAAACTTCAAATTTCCCGATTTTCAAGAAGAAGCCAGCGCCTTCGTTGTTGGCTGCTTTTCCTGTTTGGAAATCGACTTTTTTATTGAGTGTTTTTTCGAGACGTGAAGTAATCGGTTTGATCGGGTTTTTCATCTGATCTCTCTTCGCATCAGCATTCGCTTGAGCATAATCGTTTTCTTCTGTAAAGGAAATTTTTGGAGGATCGATGTGTGATGCAACCGGTTGTAAGTCATGATTATCCATTGAGTTAATCACTCTACGCGCTTTTTGGTGCTTGATGTCGTTCACGGAAGCCATGGTTGCTCGTGGCGTTGGATTCACTATCATGCGTCGTGGTGCCACACGCTCTGTAGAATTGTCGTTTGCTTTGTGAGATTCCACAACCTCATCCGTGATCGATTCATCATTTGCGTAGTGAATCAACTCAGGTGACTCAACGGGTGTATTTTCCTGAGGAAGTTCTTTCGAACCCTTTTCGGTTTCGTCTGCTACTAATTCTGTTTCACCTCCATCGTTCATTACAAAGAAGAAAGCAATCAGCACGCTCGCTGCTGCCAATGCAATGTATGGCCAAAAGACAATGGCACCTTTACGTTTCAATCCGCCTTTTTCAGCATACACAATGGATTCGTCTGCTTTCAAGAACATTGCTGCTAGGTACTTTCGCTCTTTCTCCAAATGTGGATGTTGGGCCACCAATGCATTTAATTCTTCTTGTTTGGCTGCAGGCAATTGTCCTTCCGATTCTGCAATCAGGAAATGCTCAGCATTTGTTAAAGTAATTGCCGCATCATCGCTCACGACCTTCAAGGAATCTTTCTCCTCAAAAACAGGCATGTCTTCTTTCGGGTCGAATAGTACGAAATCCTCCTCTTCCTCCACCAATTCTGGATGATCTTCCAGAAAAGCCAGCAACAAGGCTGTATCCTCCTCTCCCAGATTTCCTTCTAGGTAGTCAAGGTAGAATGCCTCGTAATTAAATATGCTTATTCTCTCTGATTTCATATTACTAAATCCAATCGTTTAACGTATGCCTTCAACGCTTTACGCGCTCTGAAGATATACACTTTTACTTGTGCTTCGGTCAACTCGGCAATCTCTGCAATTTCTGCGTAATTGTATCCTTCATAATCACGGAGCAAGACAACCGTTTTTTGAATCTCTGGCAGTCGGTTCAAGGCTTGATGCAGTATTTCTTGTAAGTCTACCTCTGCCTCCGCTTGCGCTTCTTTCTCTCCTGAACTTTCGATGTCTCCCGAACGCTTTTCCTTCTTCACCCAATCCACAATTGCGTGGTAAGCCGTTGTGAACAAATACGATTTTACTTTCTCGTATTGAACTTCTTCGTGCTTCACCCACACTTTGGTAAATGTCTCCTGAACAATATCCTTAGCCGACATCTCATTTCTAAGATGCTTCAACGCGAATCGGAAGATATTATCCGAATATTCGTCAACTGCCAGGTTGTATTCTTTTGTAGTCATGTTACCGTTTTCAGTGGTAAGACTTACAAGTTACCGAAAAGTTACAGGAAGGATGAAAAAAACTTAATCTTCCTTCAAAAGATACTAAAAAGTGTCCTTTTCAGTTATATCTTTTATATTATTACCGAAAATACAACTATGAAATACGCCACACTATTTACACTCCTTTTGTTGACACAATTTACCTTTTCACAAGAAACTGACGAGTCATTTTCGATTTACGGAAGACTTCGGGCATGTGAAGCCAGTCTCGGGTTTGAAAAAAGAATTAATGATCAACTTGGTCTTGCCGTGGAAGCAGGATATCGCTATCGGTTTACCAAAGAAGCAACAATGGGTGGCCGGTTTATCGATTACTATTTGGTAAACAGAGCCTATGAAGGGTTTTCTGTTCGCCCTATCATTTTGAACTTTCATACTTCACCCGAGAATACGCATAGCATATCAACTGCTTATCGATACCTAAGCGCCGACAAAATCACCTACGATCCAGGCAAAAATGGAGGATCGAATACTTCCGATTATGCTGTTTATTCAGACCAGAAACATGTTTTGGGAATCAGTTATTTATACAGTAAAGAAGTGAGTTGGCTACCTATACTCGAATGGTATTTCGAAACGGGAGTGAATTACAACTTGTTCCAGAAGCATTATTCAATAGAAGGTTCTTACACCAACCAAATGCCCTCAAATAGAATTGAAAATGGTCAATCGTTTGGTGTTCATGCCCATTTTGGGTTAAAGATTAATATGGTGAAACGATAGTCTCATCTCACTTTAGCGCCTTCACGACTCCGTTGACTAGCGCATCATAATTCGGCTGCTCAAATCGTGATAAACCCAATCGAACGATCACCAAGTCTTCGCTAGGGATGATGAAAATTCGCTGTCCTTGGAAGCCATCCGCGAAGTACATGTCTTTGGGTGAATTCGGATATTCCTCTTTTGTTGGTAGCCAGAAATGTGCGCCGTATTCTCCTTTGGAATCGTTGGCCACTTCGGTAGTGAAATCAATCCAGCCTGAAGGAAGTAGACTCGTGCTATCTACAAGGCCTTCATTGAGAAAAAAATGACCGAACTTTGCCCAATCGCGGGCTGTAGCCCACGCATAGGAAGACGACACAAAATTCCCAGAAGCGTCCGTTTCTATAATAAAACTCGAAGCTCCAATCTTATCGAAAAGGTATTTGTACGGGAAGTTGAAGTATTCTTTCTCGCTCATGCGATCACGCAAAATGCCAGAAAGCATATTACTTGAGCCACTGGAATATTCCCAATGCTTGCCCATTTTGGCTTCAAAAGGTTGATTAATGGCATAATTGACCATGTTGTCTTCATCGTAAAGCATGGTCGTAGCTTCGGAAACAGTCGAATAATCTTCGTTCCATTTCAAACCGCTATTCATTTGCAAAATGTGCTTGAGCGTGATGTTTTTTCGTTCGTCTTTCCATTCGGGAAATAAATGCGATTGATTCAAGCCTTCCAGTTTTCCTTCTTTGATCGCAATTCCAATCAAGGCGTTAAACACACTTTTCGTCATCGACCAGCCGATCTGCTTCGAATCCTTATCAAATCCTTCCGCGTATTGCTCCGCGATCAATTTTCCATCTTTCAAGACCAAAACCGCTCGTGTTCCGTACGGTTCTTCTGGATTGTCATCTTTGAAATGATTGGCGATGGCTTGATGCAGTTTCGCGTTGTCAACGAATGCTTCCAAGCTCTCTTCCAAAGGAATTTCTCTCGGTTGAAAAAGTGGTTCTTTGTGATATTTCCAGTTCTTCCGTTCCGTACCATTCAAAATGACACATCCGTTTTGTGGCGTGAAGTACGCTGTTTTTGCGCGCATTCCAAACACCGTTGCCGTTACAGACCTCTCTTCTTTATTTACTTCGTAATCGGCGTATTTAATCAAACTGAATTGAAACTCATTATCTGCTACCGACTTTGCGTCCCGCTCTCCAATAAATAGGCACGAGCACATATCTTTCGAGGCATAACCTGTAATCAATGGAAGGCGAACATAGACGTAGTAAAAGCCAAACCCAAGTAGAAGGAGAATGGTCGAGAAGATGATTTTCTTTTTGTGGTTACGCCATGCTGATTTCATCTTAGTAAGGTACAATTTAAAAATTGAAAGATTGCACTTCGACTTCATTTCGACAAGCTCAATGCATCGCGCTCAGTGCCCATGTTTAAAAAATAATCCATATTCTATTCATTTGTTTCCACGAGCCTAACTAAAATTTCTTTCCTAATTTTGCAGCCTAAAACAAATACTCATGGCTTCCATTCATTCGTACAATTTTGCAGGTAAACGCGCTTTAATTCGTGTAGATTTTAACGTTCCGCTGAACGAAACACTCGAGGTAACCGACGATACTCGGATTCGTGCCGCAGCACCAACCATTAAACACATCTTGGAACAAGGTGGAAGTGTGGTATTGATGTCGCACTTGGGTCGACCTAAAAATGGATACGAGCAAAAGTTCTCATTGGAAAATATCGTGGATCATGTTTCAAAAGTGATTGGGACAGCCGTAAAATTTGGAGGCGATTGCATCGGAGAAGAAGCCTACGCAATGAGTTCAACGCTTCAGTCTGGAGAAGTGATGATCCTCGATAATGTTCGCTTTTACCCAGAAGAAACGGCAGGAGATGAAGCATTCGCTGAAAAACTATCGAAGCACGGGGATGTTTATGTGAACGATGCCTTTGGAACGGCTCACCGCGCTCACGCCAGTACAACGGTTGTAGCGAAGTTTTTCCCGAACGATAAACTCTTCGGATACTTGATTGAAGGAGAAATCGAAAGCGTAGACAAAGTATTGAATAGTACTGAAAAGCCTGTTACAGCAATTGTCGGTGGAGCGAAAGTTTCATCGAAAATTGTGATTATCGAGCGTTTGTTGGATCGTGTGGATAACCTCATCATTGGTGGTGGAATGGCCTACACATTTGTAAAAGCAAACGGTGGACAAGTAGGTAATTCTTTGGTAGAAGATGATTTTCTCGACATGGCGAAATCGATTGCTGAGCAAGCGAAAGCAAAAGGAGTAAACTTGTTGATTCCTACCGATACCATCATCGCAGATGCCTTTGCAAACGATGCGAACACACAAGAAGTTTCAATCGATGCCATTCCTGATGGTTGGATGGGACTCGATGTGGGTCAGGAAACAATTGCTGCGTGTCACGAAGTGATCGTTACCTCAAAAGTGATTCTCTGGAACGGACCAATGGGTGTTTTCGAAATGGAAAGCTTCCAGAAAGGAACAGTTTCAGTAGCCAATTCAATTGTTGAAGCAACCTCGAAAGGAGCCTTTTCACTTATCGGAGGAGGTGATTCTGTTGCTGCCATCAATAAATTCAACCTAGCGGATAAAGTAAGCTACGTTTCTACGGGAGGTGGAGCGATGTTGGAATATTTGGAAGGAAAAGAGTTACCTGGGATCAAAGCAATTCGTGATTAAGGAAGCTGTGAGGAAAATATTCCACATAATTCAATGGATTTCCACAAAGCCAAAAAACGAAATATTTTCAATGTTTTAATAATGAGGAGCTTAGCTTAAATCAGTCGTGTGGCATTTTATTTTCTTCTGTTTAATCGAACTAAAAACAGAAGTTATGAAATTATATAAAATTCTTACAGTAACATTAAGTCTTGCAACCGCTACATTCGGTTTCTCACAAAATACATCAATTGGAATCACGGGAGGGTATCAACTTTCGTCTTATGACGCATTTGATTTTTCCGAAGGTTACAACGGAGCCAACATTGGTTTAACAGGAGTCTACTCATCTTCAGAAAATTGGGGTGTTGGAGCAGACCTACTCTTTTCTAGATCTGGAGGATCATTTTCTCAATACGATATCTCGGATGAACGAGTAGAAAATTACCGTACGCAAATGGATCACATTCGATTCATTCCAAAATTCCACGTATTCTTCCGAGATTTAGAAGACGATTTTCGACCAACGATTTTCGCCGGACCTGGAGTTGGATTCTTAGTTCGTGAAGCACAATTAAACGGAAATGACCGCTCCTCAGATATGCAACCTGTTGACGTAACAGGAACATTGGGTGCAGGATTTCACTATCAAATGATCCCTGGGTTGTGGTTACAAGCAAATACGGCCTACACCATCGGATTTGTTGATTTGAACAAAGGTCAAACTGTAAATCCAGACCGCTTGTCTACCAATAACTGGTCAGTCAATCTAGGACTTGCATACTCTTTAAATAAAACACGAAAGGCAGTGAAGTAATCACTTTCCATTCTTAAAGATATAAAGGTTGAATTCTACATAGAGTTCAACCTTTTTTTCGTCCAATGAACTAACATTTATGGAATTTTCCCCGCGTCATCATCCTTCTTGGAAATGATGCCTATGAGATTCGCCCTTGCCTTTTTGACTTTATTTCTTGTTTCATCAGCCTTTTCCCAAACGGGAGGAATTGTTATTTCCTTTGACCGAGACACATCCATTTCTCAAGACAGCATCACAGTTGAAATTTGGAGAGACTCAACCTTTTTATTTGATCAGAAGACGATTGATCACGTGATTGCGCGTGAGCTTCCCGTTGGAAAAGTGGATTTGTACTGCTCGTATCTCGATAGCTTTTTTGTTTACAAACAGGCGGTATATGTTCAGCCGAAGCAGTTGGTGTATCAAGCATTTGAAGTAGACTCGAATTTATTAGCGATCCGAGTAGGTGGAGCAGGAGATTATTCGCTATCCAACGATCCGTCCATTACGAGAAATACAATTACCCGAGGCGTCCCTACACTCAGACGATCTATTAGCATCGATGCTAACCACATTCAAACATACAATTCGGCAGAAGTAATGGAGATTGAAAGTGTTATGATTACAGCCTATCGTGCACCTCTTATCGTAAAAGACGGAGGAGCATCTGGTACAACAACCACTCGCGAAGACATCACTATAATTCCAGCACGTAGCGCTTACGGAATAGCTGGAACGGTAGGCGGCGTGAATCAAACTGAAGATGCTTTAGGACTCCACTTTCGCGGTGGGCGCGCAGAACAAAACGCGTATTACTTAGATGGAATGCGTTTGAATTCGCTCGATGGAATTCCGAAGTCGTACATTCAGGAGGTTCAGGTTTTGACAGGTGGAATTCCAGCATGCTATGGCGATGCGACCGGTGGGATCGTTTCCATTTATGGTAAATCCTATTTGGATATTGCTCGAGAGCGGAGCCAACAAGCAATGAACAGATCGAGCTCTTCCTACTCAACACCGTACTATCAATCATCGAGTACATACGAGTACGTCGAACCTGAATTTGATAAATTGAATTTTGATCGCTTTTCAGAAATCTACGAAAACGACTTTCTCTCACCGCTCACTTCGCCTAATTCGACCTTTGGAATAGACGTCGATCGCGCTTCCTGGACCTTCATCAAAACGAAATTTCATTTGGGCCAAACAATCCATCGCGATGCCGTGAAGCTGGAAGAAATGCTGAATTCATTCAAACACACGCCTGCACAAATTAAGACAGATGAATTGATTGGTGTTGAGTTAGAACGAAATAATTGTGCTTGGAATTCCGAAAATGAACTGGTAACCATTCGCGTTCGCGCTGCCGACCTCCCGAAAGACAGCCCACGAAAACACCACAACATTGTATTATTGGTAGATGTTTCCGGGTCGATGACGGCTTCAAACAAACTACCACTTTTGGTACAAGGATTCAAAGATTTTGTCAAAGGATTAGAACAAGGAGATCGCATTTCGATTGTTACCTACGCCGGAGAATCTGGTGTTCGCTTAATGCCCACCACTTGCGATCAAAAACAAACCATTTACGACGCACTCTCTGGTCTCGTTTCGGGTGGATCGACCAATGGAATAGGTGGCATCCGCACGGCCTATGAATTGGCAGAACAGTACTACGATCCGAGTTTTAACAACCGTATTATTCTGGCTACCGACGGTGATTTCAATGTGGGAATTCATTCAACCACCGAACTCGAAGAATACATCTCTACCAAACGCGGAAAAGGTATCTATTTGACGGCCCTCGGCTTTGGGATGGGAAACTATCGCAACGATCTTCTGGAAACCCTTGCTGATCGTGGAGATGGAAATCACTTTTACATCAATGATCTAAAAACGGCTTATCAAGTGCTTTCGGAAGATATTGGCAACCTCATCAACATTGCAAGAGATGTAAAACTAAACGTAGAATTTAATCCTGCTTTCGTAGAAAGTTATCGTTTACTCGGTTACGAAAACCGTTTGATGCCTGCGAAAGATTTTGACGACGACACCAAAGATGGCGGAGAAATGGGCTACGGCCATTCCGTGATTGCTGTGTATGAAATTGTGCGTGGAAAAGAGACGAAGGCTGAAAGTCATTTTACGAAAACAAAAGCCAGTTTCAATCGAGAAGAGTTAGCCTTTGTCAAATTGCGTTACAAACGCTTCGAAGATTCAACGAGTATTGAACGGAAATTTAGTTTGAGCGCGGACAGTAAAAAAGTACAAAATAACCTAGTGAACTTGGTTGCTGCTTTTGGGTTAACACTTCGTAATTCCGTTTTTAAAGGAACATTGACGAATGATCAATTGGTGCGCATGGCGAAGGATTTCCGTCCCAAAAACGAGGAAGAAGAACAGTTGCGAAAGATGATTTTGAGTTTGGATTAAATCTATTCAACATAGCTCAAAAACGAGAATGGTTAAACGCATCATTTCGAAATTGATTTTTTAACAAATCAACTGATTAGGTTTTGTTCTCTCGTTCACACTAACAAGAAACAAATCAATAAATAGTAAAATGATCAAATTAAAAAACACCTTGTTGTTCTCGTCAGCTGTCCTGATTGGAACTGTATTCTTTAGCTGTGAAAAGCAAGAACTACAACCAAAAAACGATGAATTCTCTCCTGTAAAAGTTACTCATCACTACATTTATGGAGATCAAGAATCTACCGTTTATTACGAATTCAATGAAAAAAACGAGTTAGTTTCAAGTACGGGAGAGATCGACAAACGTGACGCTTTCATCATGGAAAAAAATGCTAATGGCAATCTTTCTATGCTAGTCGAGAACGTCGAAAATAGCGGAAAAGATTTCGTGATTCGCTTATTCGATTCTGAAAAAGAAATGAACGCTTATCAAAAAGTAAAAATCCCGGCGGATCAGAACATGGCTGACGATCAAGCGAAAGGAAATCCGTGCTACAACAACGGTTGGGCTGGATCTGCTTCTTTCCGTTTTTACAAGCACACTGATTACGTTGACGAAATGACCAACCTCCGAAGATTGGATCATGAGTACTTTCAAATTCACTACCTGGACTCTTACTACGAGAACGATCAAATCTCTTCATTAGAAGTATCAAACGGAACTGTTGATCTTTTTGAACATGGATGTTTCTATGGAACACATATTCGTTTCTTACAGAGCATTCCAAATTTACACTGGTTCTATGCAGCATCTGTGAGCGTCTACAATCCATACGACCCTATTAATTACACTGGCTCAAGACCGTCTGGTCTCTTCCCAGCAAACTACAACTTTGGAGATAAAGCATCTTCAATAAAAGGGTGGTCATTGTAAGCAAGAACATTCGCTTGGATTCCGACCATCGGAATAACATGAAGGGGTTATCGCTAGCGGTAACCTCTTTCTATTTAATGACATCGTACAGCTAAAGCATCAAAAATCCCTTATCTTCGTTCTGATGTCTGATTCTCCCAAAATATTTACGCTCAAACAAGTTGTTAGCTCCATTCGAAAAACAATCGAAGATCGCTACCAGCAGACGTATTGGGTGAAGGCGGAAATGCACAAATTGAATCGTTTTCCGAGCGGACATTGCTTCCCCGAATTATTGCAAAAGGAAGACGGCAAGATCGTGGCGCAAATTTCTGGTTCCATCTGGAAACACAATTTTGATCGTATCAATGCGCGGTTTATTCAGGTGGTGAAAGAACCTTTGAAAGATGACACGACGCTGCTCATGCAGGTGAAAATTTCCTTTCATGAAACGTATGGTTTGAGTCTACAAATTCTCGATATCGACCCGAATTATGCGCTGGGTGAATTGCAACGCGAACGTCAAGAAACGCTCAAACGACTGCAGAAAGAAGGGTTACTCAATGCGAATCAACAGTTGGACTTTCCACTATTACCGAAACGTATTGCAGTTATTTCCGCGGAATCGAGCAAAGGGCTGTCCGATTTTTACAAAGTAATCGATCAAAACCAGTGGAACTATGGCTTCTTCAAAATGTTGTTTCCTGCTTATTTGCAAGGAGATAACGCCGCAAGTTCGATTATGCATCAATTGCGACAAATCGAGAAGGTAAAAGATCATTTTGACGTGGTAGTGATCGTACGCGGTGGTGGTGGCGAAGTAGGTTTATCCTGCTACAACAACTACGAACTTTGTGCGGCTATTGCTTCCTTTCCTCTACCCGTTTTGACAGGAATTGGTCACTCTACCAACCTGACAGTAGCCGAAATGATTTCCTTTCGAAATGCGATTACACCGACAGAGTTGGGTGATTTTCTAATTCAATCCTTTCACGAGTTTTCCGTTCCGCTGAATGATGCCGCAAAAAGTATTCGTCAGCATTCGGTTGCTATGTTGAAAGAAGCGAAATACGGTTTCAATCGGATTTCTACAAAATTTAGCTCCGTAGCGAGAAACAGATTACAACAAGAGGATTTTCTCGTGAGGAAGAAGCAACAAGCCTTGATTCATGGTTCGCAAGTCGCCTTGAAAACGAAAGCACTCCATCTCCAACGGACGGAACGTATGGGAATTGTTGGCTTCCAAACTCTCTTGAAGCGTCGCGACTACGAACTCCAATCCGTTCAGCAGCGCATTCCTCTTCATGTAAAAACCCACTTGACTTCCGAAGGAAACAAATTGAATCAACTCATTCGTTCCGTGCAATTAATGGACCCTATCAACGTTTTGAAACGCGGATATTCGATCACCACGTTGAACAAAAAAACCATCGGGCCGAACAATCGACCTGCTGTTGGTGAGAAAGTTATCACGAGAACTGCTACTTTTACAGTTGAATCAGAAATCACAGAAGTGAACGATCAATCAGATGAGTAAAGAACAAACATATTCGGACGCGTTCGCGGAATTGCAGCAAATTGTTGCCGACATTGAGGACGGTGAAATCTCTGTAGACGAACTCAGTGAAAAAGTGAAACGCGCTTCGGAATTAATCGCTATTTGTAAGCAAAAATTGACTTCTACGGAAGAAGATGTAAACCAAATACTGAAAGAACTCGAAGCCGAAAACGAATGATGCGTCGTACCTATACTCCACTGCAGATCAACCTTATTTACGGTGTACTCTTCTTGCTGATCGCATGGTTGTATGGAACGTTCGAGACAATGGATCGTGGACCTTATTCGCGCCACCAATGGCGACAAACCGATTGTTTATCCATCACCCAACACTATTATCAAGATAATCTTCCGTTTTTGGAACCCGAAATTCACTGGCGAGGGGAAGGGGAATCAGGCAAAACAATTAGTGAGTTTCCCATTATTTACTACACTGTTGCGAAAATTTGGCAAGTGACTGGAAAACACTACTGGATTTACCGCGGAATCAGCTTCCTCATCATGGCGATCGGTTTGTTTTACCTCAAAAAACTGTGTCAGCTTTTTCTCAAAGACAACTTTTGGGCCATTTTCGTCCCTCTTTTCGTGTTTAGTTCGCCCATTTTGGCTTACTATTCCAACAACTTTATGATGAATAGCAATGCCTTTGCTCTGGCATTGATTGCAGCTTATCACTTTTATCGACATCGAACAGAAAAGTCGTACAAACATTTGGTGTATGCTTGTATTTTGTTCTTGTTTGCTGGCTTACTGAAAATCACCGCTCTCCTCCTTTTCTTTGGCTTGGGCGCTATTTTCTTGTACGAAATGCTGATCAAGGAACGATCTTTCAAGCAGCGTTGGAAAGAAGTGTTGCCTTACGTCAGCGTCCTCATCCTCATTTTTATTTGGTACAGCTACGCGGGTCACTACAACGCCAACAACATGTCGGTGGTTTTCCTTCAAGGGCTTCTTCCTATATGGGACTTGAGTTGGGAAGATATTTACTCCAATTGGAAATTATTAAACAGTGAGTTGAAGCCTGCTTATTTTAACGTTCCCGCCCTTTCGCTTCTTGGCATTATTTTCATTGGAGTGATCATTAACTACAAAAAAGCAAATCGCTATGTTTTTGCTTTGAGTTTATTGATCACCGCGGGAATTATTGGGTACATTTTACTGTTCTTCCAAGTGTTTAATCAACACGAATACTACCTAACCAACCTGTTGATTTTCATTCCAATGATCTCATTACTCTTCTTGGATTACCTCAAAAATCATCACGAAGGTATTTTTAAATCAAAAACACTGAAAATCACGGTCAGTATTGCGCTGCTTTATTTGGTGTACTCGGCTGCGGTTCAAACAGTCGTGAAGTACGACATCGGCAAAGAATGGGCGAAAAACTCTTTTATTCTTACGAAAGAAGACGTAGCATTTTGGGAATGGTATCACTGGGACTACAACAATACCTTCAAAGAATTGGAGACCATTGAACCTGTTTTCCAAAAAGCAGGCGTACAATTGGATGACAAAGTCGTTTCCATACCCGATGGAAGTCTGAATATCAGCTTGTATCTCATGAATCGAGATGGCTACAATTCTTACCCAGGACAAAAAGAACCAACTGGACCCGCATTGATTGAAAACAGTAAAAAGTGGGGAGCCAAATATTTAGTCGTAACGAATAACGATTTGTTAGGTGATTCATTACTCCAGCCCTATTTTGAGCACAAAGTTGGAGGTACCGAACACGTTTCCATATTTAAACTATAGCCAAGTAGTTGCCTATTAAAGTATCACTATGTCTTTTAAAAAATCCGATTTCATTTTCTTATCCCTGTTCATTGTCTTTAGTCTGATTTATTATCACGACTTTATGAACGCCGCTCCGCAAAATGTGCACATCTGGAGGCAAACCGACTGTTTATCACTCACCAAGCACTATCAGGAAGGCGCTCCCTTCTTTGAGCCAGAAATGCACGAGCAATTTGGTGATGGCTACGATTCAGGTAAATCAGCAGGCGAGTTTCCTATTTTGTACTACACGGTGGGGAAAGTGTGGAGTCTATTTGGCGTCAGTTATTGGTCGTACCGCGTGCTCTATTTATTGATTCTGTTTTTTGGTTTATTCAGTCTCTACAGAAGTTTGCAACTCATCCTCAAAGACGATTTCTGGTCGATTTCACTTCCTCTTCTTCTTTTTACCTCGCCCGTTTTCGCATATTATGGCGTAAGCTTCCTCACGGATATTCCATCCATCAGTTTTGTGCTTATTGCCCTTTATTTCTTCACGCTATATCAATTCAAGGAAAGGCCGAAGTGGTTGTGGTTTTCGATGCTCTTCTTTGCTCTGGCAGGACTTATTAAGATATCCAGTTTGATCATTTTCATCTTTTTAGGAGCTGTTTTACTCATAGAAACCGTATCAAAGTTTAAAACTTTAAGAGAGCGAAAGCTGTTTCAGCATTTAAAACTCGAATGGATCGGATTCTCCAGCGTATTTGTCGTGATTTTTGCTTGGTATTATTATGCTAGCTTGTACAATGCTGAGCACGGATTTAAATATACCTTTAACGATATCCATCCTTTCTGGAAGATGGAAGGTGAGGCAGGAACTCAAGTTGTGGCAAAAATCAAAGATTTTTCCAGTATGATTTTCTTCAGTCGACCGATGCTCTGGTTGTTCTTTTTTATAGGTTTATTCAATCTGATTAATTTCAAATCACAGCCACTTTTCTCGTGGTTGGCGAATGTTATCATTGCGCTAGGTGTTTTATTTTACGCCCTTTTGTGGTTCCCTCTTTTAGGAGTTCACGATTACTATTGGGGAGCTATGGTCGTTATCTTTTTAAGCACACTTGTCCCTTTTATTTACTACGTAAAAGAAACCAACGTCGCCCTTCTGAAAAGTAAAAAGCTTCGTATTCTATTCTCGTCTTTTCTGATTATCAATTTAATCTACTGCGGCAGCATGATCAGCCTTAAAAAATTCTCAACGGATGGCTTGTACCCGCTTATTGGAAATCATGAAACGGTTAGTTTGATGCGATGGTTCAACCACGATCATCAAACAAATACCATGCGCTATGAAAGAATGAGACCGTACCTCAAGGAAATTGGGGTTACCGAAAACGATAAAGTGATTACAATGGATGATGAAACATTCAACGCGACACTTTTTCTGATGAATCGCAAAGGATGGACAGGATTTGTTCCTTTGACGGATGAGTTGATGAAAGACTATATCGAACATGGTGCGAAGTACCTATTTGTGGACAACCCTGAATCTTTGAAACTCGATTTTATACAGCCTTACATTCAACATCCTGTAGGCAATTTTGAAGGAGTGCAGATTTTTAAGCTGTAAATGGGTTGGGATTTCCGGATATCGCTCGCTACGATAATTGAGAATCCGCTATCTCATTTCAAAAAAGTAACTTTCGAACGGAAACCTTAACGCTCTCAATGACGCTAACCTTGCTCGATAAAAAGAAGACGTTTCAGAAATGGAAAGTGCTTTCGCTCATATCATTGGTACTCTTCGGGGCGCTCGTGATTGTCATTCCTGTTACCAACCACTACTTTTTTCGAACCTTTTCGTTTGACTACGCAGCGTACAACTTTGCTTTTCACAATTACGCTCACTTTAGTGTTAGTCCGAACCCCGTTTATTTTCAAGGAGAAATTACCTTTCTGCAAGATCACCTTTCCTTTACCTTCTTCTTTTTAGCTCCGTTTTATTGGTTGCTAAAATGGATTTTTGGAACGTATACCTTACTCATTTTGCAATCCCTCTTTGTGATTTGGGGCGGATGGGCTTCTTGGAAATTGATCGTAGAAAAAACCAAGTCGCAGCCGCTTGGATTTCTGACGCTCATCCTTTACTTCACCCTGTACGGAAGATTTAGCGCATTTAGTGCCGACGCCAACTTAATGATCATCCTGTCTAGTTTCGTTCCCGTCTTTTTGCTCTACTTCCACCGAGGAAAAGTCTGGATCACTGTCGCTTGTTTTTTATTCTTGATTCTCGGTCGAGAAAGCATGCCTCTGTGGACGCTCTTCATTTCGCTCTTCTTGATGATTATTTACTGGAAAGATCTTGCAAAACGCCGATTGGCGATCATCTTTTCCGTGGCGTCCGTTGTGTATTTCATCATCGCGTTTAAGTTCCTGATTCCACTTATCGAAGACCCAAATCGACCTTTTAGTTTATTCAATTACAGCAATCTGGGAGAAACACCATTCGAAGCCTTAACCTTCATGTTTTCCCACCCGATCGACACCATTGAACTCTTGTTTACCAATCCTTCTGGCGACGCCTACTACGATGGAGTGAAAGGTGAGTTCTATTTTGTGTATCTTCTTTCAGGAGGGATTTTGTTGTTTCTACGACCGCAGTACATTTTGCCACTTGTTCCAATTGTTGCGCAAAAAATGTTCAATGATTCGCCCATTCGATGGGGAATTGCATCCTACTACGATATCGAGTTCGCCGCACTGATGCCTCTTTTGATTGCCTTGGTTTTGGCATCCATGAACTGGAAAAAGGTGGCACTCTTTCTCGGAAGCGTTGCTTGTATTATGTCCGTTTCGATTACGTGGTATAAGCTTGAGCCTTCCCATTGCGAACTTCCGTGGGCTGCACAAGGAAAAATTAATCCATTTGTGAGTTCATTCTGGAAATCTGATCTCTCCATTCGTCGAATCAATGAACAGCTCGGCAAAATTCCCTCCGATGCTTCCGTTTCAGCAACGGGCAATGTTCTTCCGCATCTTGCTCTTCGCGATGCTCCACATTTCTTGCCTTCCGAACCTAAAAACGTGGAATATATTGTCATTTTGGATAGGGAAACACATCCCTTCCTCACCGAAGAAGATCTTCGATCCAAAATTCGTACATGGAAAAGTGACACGACACTTCGCGTTTTCTATGAAGACTCTGAATTATTGATCTTCGAACGGAAAAAGCATTAATTTCGCCAAAAACAGTTTCTATGCCGAAAATGAAATCCATCCTCCTCGGGCTTCCACTTCTCTTGCTTTCCTGTGTTACAACAGAAGAAAATGTTGTCCTTCAGCCAGGCGAAGTTATTTCTGTCGAAATTCCCAAACCAAAAGCAGAAGAAAGCGTTGTCGAACAAAAAACGATAACAGGATCTTTCCAAAGTGTTGAAGGAGTAATGGATCGCCTAAGTTGCTTCTGCTACCACAGTGGTTATGTTACCACAGAAGATGGAGAGCGCATAGCGGTTTGCTTCGAAGAAACAGTTGAAAGCTGTCCGAAAATTACCGTTACGGGTTATCAAACGAGCAAGAAGATTAGCGAAAATGGCGCTTGCTCCAAGGGAATAATGGGCTATTTAAAAGTCCAGAGTTATGTTATTGGCGAAACGGATTACTAAGAATAACGCTTTAGGATTCAGCTTCTTCAGCAAGTAAACGTTCCATGTCGAGCATCAACTGGTCCACCTCTTTCTTGCTGGTTCCGTCGTAGTAACCTCGAATTCGTCCTTTTTGATCCACCAAAACAAGATTGTTGGTATGAATAAAATCGGAACCAACATCACCCAAATTTTGAGCTTCTGCAGGTTTGAGGACAAAGAATGACTTTCGCGCGAGCGAGTATAAATCTTCTTTTGGTCCCGTTAAGAAATGCCATTGTCCTGTTTTGGCACCGTGATCTACTGCGTAGCGTTTCATCTGTTCCACCGTGTCTACTTCTGGATCTACTGTGAAACTCATCAAGCGAATATTGTCATTATCCGCAAATTTCAATTGAATTCGACGCATTTGTTCGTTCATACGCGGACAAATTGTTCCGCACGTAGTGAAAAAGTACTCCGCAACGTACACTTTTCCTTCTACCTCTTTTTGCGTAATTACTTCTCCATCCTGATTCAGGAATGAAAAATTCCCAATTCGATGTCCTTTCCCCACACGTAGCAGCTCGGGATCGACCATTTCTTCTTCTAAA
>JABXHO010000116.1 GCA_013373595.1 Flavobacteriales bacterium
GAAAAAAGAAGTACTAGATATTCGCTATTTTTAAAACAAAAACTAAATATAACAGACCCTATACTGCATCCGCGCGCCACTTCGTTATGCGCTGTACGCAGTATAGCGTCATAACGTTAGCCTTTATTAAAAAATGACCGAAACGCGAGTGACATATTTGAAGGACGAATTGAATGAAAAGGGATTTTGCCATATCCCAAACAGGAACGAAACGGACTTGAAAGAAATAATCTCTCAACTTGGAAATGTAATTAACGAAACAGACGTGATTGCAAATTCTGAGAGTAAAAGTCTTGTTACTTCCGATAAATATCTTGACTTCCATACCGACAATCATTTAGCAAAATACATTTTGTGGCATTGTAGAAAACAAGCAGAAAAAGGCGGACAATCAATGCTGTGTGATGCTGAAAAAGTTTATGCTCAATTGACGGAAGATGAAAAATTGGCTCTTTCAAAAATTCACGTTTACGAACACAAAATGTTTCCCGAAAATCGGAACTCAAATCCGATAGTACGAGAAGTTGATGGACAACGAAGATTTTACTATTCATTTTGGTTAGCACGAGAAAAATACCGTGCACTTCCTGTTTTTAAGAAGTGGAGAGACTTAATACAAAATGCAACTCACGTAAAATTACGACTTGAAGAACACGACATTTTGGTCATTGACAATCACCGAATTTTTCACGGCAGAACGGAAATCATTGGCGAACGAAACTTAAAACGATATTGGCTTAATCCTGATTTTGAGCCAACCAAAACTTTGTATTCTCAAACTTAAAATTCAATAAATATGAAAGCACCAGTAATTCACACAGCGACAGATTTAATTTATCCAGATCCAATTAGTCCGGAGCGAATTTCTTTTCTAATCAATGTAAAAGGAATTGCCCCAGAAGTAGCTGAATTGGATTTTGAATTAATGAAACAGAAGTTACAAGACCCTGAAGAAGGAATGGGTTGGACTGCTGAGCAAGTTGATAGTGCAGAGATTGAATACAAAAGATATTTAAACCTCTGTATGGTATATGGCAAGGGAATAGTACCAAATAAAATAATGGACCAAACTTGGCATTATCACATTTTAGACACAAGGTCGTACCACAAAGACTGCGACAAACTATTTGGTGGTTATATGCACCACTACCCTTATTTCGGCATGCGTGGCGACCAAGACGCACAAGACCTTAAAAACTCATTTGAAAATACTAAGGACTTGTATCTTGAATTGTTTGGAGAAGAAATGGCACGGGACGAACATAATAAATGTTGGCACGATTGCGAGAATAGATGTTGGAATGCTTGTCCTTCAAATAAGATGGAATAAAAAAACAAAGGCTAACATCGTATATAGGTCATAGCCGCCCTTCGGGATGGCTACGACCCATATACATGGCCGTTAGCTGTAATTGACGATTACAATAGAAAAGCCAATTTCAGAGAGAATCAAAATTTAAGAGTAATTAAATCAATAAAAAGTTAGTCCGAGATAATATGACAAGAACCCTAGTGATAATACTGTTGTTTTTCCACTCAACAGCTTTTAATCAGCAATTTACTGGTATAAATACAACTGTTACTCCTGTGGAAAATAGCACGACTGCATGGGGGGATTATGATAACGATGGAGATTTAGACTTAGCAATTTCTGGAACCAAGTACAACGGAACGAATAATATTAATTTAACTCACTTATACAATAATGATGGAAACGGATTATTGACATTGGTCGACACTACAAGTTTTCCAGCAATGTATAACGGACACCTCCAATGGGCCGATTTTAATCAAGACAATTTAATAGACTTATTACTAGTTGGATTCGACACCGATAATTGGCAAGAAACCGCCCAAATCTACGAGAATCAGGGTAACGGTATCTTTTCCGAAATGAGCAACACAAATCTCGTTCCAGTTCAAGGTGCTTCAGTGTCTTGTAATGACTTCGATAATGATGGAGATATTGATATTTTTATCTCTGGTAATGCGACAATGATGGGGTTTGGGCGTTATGCATGCATGTACTTCAATGCTGGGAATGGTAATTTCGAACCAGTGAATTCATTTATTGGAGTTACTGGTGGAAGTTCTATGGAAAGTGGCGATTTTGACGGTGACGGTGATAATGATTTGATCTATTCGGGAATCTATTTAAGCCCTTCTCAACGAATAACAAAATACTATACCAATCTTGGGAATGGTAACTTTATTGATGATACAAGCAGTATGTTTGTTGGTGTTCATGCGGGTAGTATTTCGGCAGCAGATTTTGATAATGATGGGGATTTAGACATTCTCATATCGGGTTGGGAAGAGTCAATAGATGAAAACACCAGACTGTATGAAAATTTTGGCAATGGTCTATTTCAGGAAAATACATCAATAAATCTTATTGGGTTAATAAATTGTGATATTAATTGGGGAGATTACGATGTTGATGGTGACCTAGATATACTAATGACAGGAAGTTCAAATAACAATAACCAGCAACACACAAAAATATATGAAAATCAAGGAAGCGGAAACTTTACAGAATTAATAAATACCGGACTTCAAAATATATTTTCTGGAACTAGTGACTGGGTTGATATTGATAATGATGATGACCTAGACATCTTTATTTCTGGTAGGGGTAACAACAATACTGACCAACATTCGAAGCTCTATCGTAATTGGAATTCGACGCCAAATCTAAAGCCGAATGCGCCCACAGATTTAACAACACGGGTTAATGGAAATAGTATTACCTTATCTTGGGCAAGAGCTAATGATCACACAACTCCTCAGCCCTCATTATCATACAATTACTACTTAAATAGAATTGAAGACAGCTATTATTCATGTAGTCCTTTATCTGATTTTGGAACTGGTAATAGGAAAGTTCTTCACTACGGAAATACGTCGTTGGATACCTGCTGGACTATAAAAGACCTATCTCCGGGAAATTATAGGTGGTCAGTTCAATCAATTGATAATTGTTATACTGGGTCAATATTTGCCGAGGAGCAAATGTTTACAGTAGAAGATTATTCTGAACTTTGTTTCAATATTTATCCTGTTCCGAGCTACAATCTCCTCACAATCAATGTCCAAAGTCCTTTCACTGGGGATATGAATATTGAGATCCGCAACGTTATGGGACAACCTGTTTTTAGTGAAACGTACGCGATTGTTGAAAATATAGAATGGCAAAAGGAGTTACAACTGACAAAAATAGCTTCGGGATATTACAATATTACAATTACTGTAAATAATCAAGTGATAAGTAAAAGTGTGATAATACTCGGCAATGATTAAATACAGCTAACATCGCCTCATGCTTCATGCCTTTTATTCCCTATATTCGAGAGTCGGCACGAAAGCATAGCCCAATCCCGTTATATTTAATTCGCCAGTCCGGTCGGTCAGGTCTTCTCCATTTAAGTTGATACGTCTCCCAA
>JABXHO010000028.1 GCA_013373595.1 Flavobacteriales bacterium
TCAGTTGGTTAGAGCGCCGGATTCATAACCCGGAGGTCGGGAGTTCAAATCTCCCTCTCGCTACAAAAGACGACTTTAGGTCGTCTTTTTTGCTTTCGGGAGATTAGAAGCGGCTCTAACGTTTCACTTTGTGGCTGCCTTCGGCGGTGCTTCTCGAATGCAGTGCATTCTCTTCTCTGGCTACTTAAAATTTAAACAATCCTTTACGGGATCGTTTTTTTGTTAGGTATTGTCTTGATGCTAGCGCATCGGCTTCTCTCATTACAAAAGTTAGATTCTCGTCTGGTCGGATTTTTTTTGCTTTTAGTAATTCGTCAAAATTGTCGGAATCAAAAAAAAGGAGTACAAAATGTACCCCTTCAGTTTATTTGGTCTCTTCTCCTTATCGTTATTGCAATTTTTCTAACTCTTCATCAATAAAGTCTGCCAATTTTAAGATATGCGACTCACTAAAATTGAACTCAATACCGGCTGTCGAGTAAATTTCAGGAATGGATTTCGTGTAAGCCAGCTTCAACGCCTCTTTGTAATCATGGATGGCTTGTTGCTTGTTTTTTAGGCTATTCATCCAAACACCAAGTGCTCCCAATTGCGCAATTCCATATTCTATGTAATAGAAGGGAACCTCAAAAATGTGTAGTTGACGCTGCCAGGACGTTGCTTGAATATCTTCATAACCAGAATAATCAACTAAACTAGTTCCGTATTCTTTGCTGAGAGAAATCCATTTTTCGGTGCGTTCATCGCGCGTGTGCGTGTGGTTCACATATAACCAATGCTGGAATTCATCTACTTGAGCAATCCAAGGAAGTAAAATCAATACAGTTTCCAACTGCTCACGTTTTGCACGAGTGAAGTCTTCTTTATTTGGGTAAAACTCGTTCCATTCCTCCATGGTCAATAATTCCATCGACATCGACGCCAATTCAGCGACTTCCGACGGAAGATTTTTGAAGCCTGTCAATTCGAGATCGCGACTTAGGAAAGAATGAACGGCATGTCCGCCTTCGTGTACCATTGTCACCAAATCTCGGTGCGATCCAACAGCATTCATGAAAATAAATGGAACACCAATTTCATAAAGCGGGTAGTTGTATCCTCCTGGCGCTTTTCCTTTCTTCGAAGCGAGGTCCAAATGCTCCATGTTTTCCATTGTTGCCAAACACTCAGCGAAATAAGGATCAACCTTATCGAACATCTTGATGGTTCCTGAAAGTAATTCTTTGTCTGTTTCGAATGGCTTAAGTGGCGCTTTTCCTTCTGGATCAACATCCAAATCCCAAGGTTTGAATTTATCTTTTCCGAGGAGATCCAATTTCTTTTGTTTGATCGACTTCACGATCGGAACAATGACTTTTTTCACAGATGTATGGAAATCTTCGCAATCACTCACGGAATAATCGAATCGGCCCATTGCTTCCATTTTGTAGTCTCGGAAGTTCTCAAATCCTGCATTTACGGCTACTTGGTGACGCTTTTTGATCAAGCTATCAATTAAGTCGTTGAACTTTTCGAAATCTTCACGACGACGTGCAGCAATCTTTTCGAAAATTTCTTTACGAACTGATTCATCCGTTTCTTTCAGAAATAACGCCGCTTTTTGCATCGTTAAAGTCTCGCCATCGTGTTCAATGCTTTGTGCTGCGGACAATGCTCCAAACTTCTGACTTTCCTCTGCAATTTCTGAGATGATCTTTACGTTTTCTTCACGGTACAACTCCAATGCTTTACGCACTTTTCTGAACATGATAAAGTAATCGCTTTGACCTTCCAATTCTTTCGCAAAAGGGGAGGAGGCCAATTTTTGATTGAGTTTATCTTCCAACGGAGCCATTTTGGGCTGAATTTCCGTCACGAAGAACATGTACGACTTGTTCAAGTCTTCATCTGTTGTGTCAATGGTCATTTTGATGTAACGCCAAGCAGCATTTTCCTCTAGAACAGCATCCAATTCACTTTGGTCGCTCAACCACTGCTTAAAATCGGCCAATGTATCAATTGGGCGTTCCAGTAAATCGTTGTAATATTTCTCGATGGATTCCCAACTGTCAATCGTTAAGTCTTTTGCTATAAAATGGCGCTCTGGTTTACTAATGTTCATCATATTGTCTCAAAAAAAAATCTTGATTTCAATTCCATTCGTCTTTAATAGAGGATTTGGAGCTGAAATCAAGATCGTATGAATGTGTTATTCGGTGTTACTTATCCTCGCTTTTCTTTTTAGCGGCAGGCTTCTTTTTCTCACCCGATTTTTTTGTTTCTTTCTTTTCTTCCTTCTTTTCGGTTGCTTCTTCCTCTTTTGCCTCTGGAGTTGTTTCTTCCTCAGCTTCCTCTTCAGATGGCTCCAAGTTTCCAGACTTCAACAACATGTTGTACCATTGAATCAATTTCTTGATATCAGAAGGGTAAACACGCTCTTCGTCGTAATTAGGAATAATTTCTGAAACAAACTCAAGCAATATGGTCATGTCTTCCTTGTGGGATGGTGCTTCTTTCCCATCTTGTTTCTCGTAGATGTCAGCAAAAATCTCTTTTAACGGGCGATCTCCCTCGTAGGTGTAAATACTGATATCTTCCAAAGCAGAAATTCGATCAGTTGCATACGCTGGGAAACGTTTTTTCTCCGTGATGGATTCAACAATAATGCTGTTTTTCCCTTGTGCGATCACCTTGTAAAGTCCTGGTCGTCCTGAAATCGAAATAATACCTGATAAATCCATATTGTTTAGTTTGTGAGGAGCAAAAATAGAAATTCTTTGAACATCTATTACATTCTCACGATTTTCGATTGAAATACTCCGCTTTTGGTTGAGATCAACACAATGTAGAGACCTGGCGTAACTGCCCGAACGTCATAACCTTGCCCTGAAACGTAGTTTAAAGTAGTTCGCTTTCCGAGGGCGTCAATCAATTCTATACTTTGGATTGGAAGATCCGACTGTACGCTAAAAAAATCACTAACGGGATTCGGATGAAGTTTCACCGATGTGGTGCTTGCTTCATCCAAACTCAATGTGAGTGTTATAGGATTTGTTTCGGCAACACAACCATCAGGACTCGTTGCATAGCAAGTGTAGGTTCCAAATGGAGATGACACAGTAAGTTGTGCATTCGTTTCTCCGGGCAAATCGTTTCCGTTTAACGTCCACTGGTAATCGTGCGTAGAGTTCGTAAATAATGTGTCACCCACCCATGTAATTGGATCGATAAATGGAACTTCAAATTGAGAAATTGCAAGGGTGTCCGTGTAATGAATGCAGCCTCTGTCATCAAAAACAATCGCCGAGTAATTACCAACAGTGTCGACGGTAAGCGGAGAAGTAGTTCCTCCATTCGACCAATTAACGGTTGGTATGGTTTGAGTAGATGAAAGTGCAATATCAATGGGATCTTCACAAATCCCCAGAGGTCCAACAAAAGACGTCGTGTAATTTGTGGCTAATAAAAGATCGAGTGCATGAACTTTTCCATGTCCGTAGCCATAATTAGGCAGGGAACCTGTGAAACTATCGCTGAATGCCGTATTGATCAAATCTGTTTTGAAATCGTTGTAGGTCGCATTACTGCATTTTTCTAGATAGAGTGCAGCTACTCCTGCTACAAGAGGAGATGACATGGAAGTACCGCTATTACGCATGTGCAATAATCCAGAATCGAGAACTACGTAGGCTTGAGGAATCGTTTGTACCCACAACGGAGCTGCAGCCAGAGAAACTTCGCCAGCAGCCGAAACGTCGGGTTTTACTACGTTATGTCGATTCGGTCCTTTACTTGATTTCAGGGCTAATTTCCCTGGGGGATTCAAGCCTGGACTCAAATATTGGTTTCCATTTCCATCGATATGACCTAGGCGGTTTTGAACATTTCCTACGGAAATTACCTTTTCGGAACAATTCCATCCTGAAACGATAGACTGCAAGGAATCTGGCATAATGTAATTGGCAATATCGGGGAATTGAGCTACGGTGGGGATCGTTGTTTCCATGTCGTTGTATCCGTGCCACGAACCGCTCCAAATATCAAACGCTCCTGAATTGGTTGCGTTGAATCGAAAAAGGTAGTCAGTAGAATCGATTTGCCAAAAGAGGACTTGCATGTTAAAATTAGATCCTACTTGCTCAGGGTAACATTCTATAATGGCGAGGACATCATTATTCTCACTCCAAATGGTATCGTAAATGACCGTTCCAACTGTGGGAAGAGCAGTATGGAATCCTGTTGTACCGCGTAATTCGTAATCTGGACCTGCTTTATCTGCCGAAAAACTAAATTCGAAGGTTGCATCACTCAAGTCTGACCAAAGGTCGAAGTAAATCGTATTGGCCCCAAACATCGCTGCTGGATTCGTTTTGAACCAAACAAATGAAGTATCAGAAGTGACATTATTATGCAAATGTGCTTTTCCACTTAATCCAGAATTTCCTGCTGCGGCAACAATAATTCGTCCGGGCTGGCTATCGAGCATGGCTTCCATCGCTTCAGACGCAGGATCGTTTCCATCATGACTCCCAAAATAAGTTCCAAGACTTAGGTTCACAACTGCAGGCTTCCCTAAACTGTCGGCTACCTTAAAAATATAATCACAGGCATCCGCAATGGTTAAACTCCAGTTCGGTCCTCCCAAGTTACTTTCTACAATAATAATGTCTGATTCAGGAGCCATTCCTTTCATGCGACCGTTTGCACGTGCATTTCCCGAACCAAATCCAGCCACAGTTGTTCCATGACTGTGATCATCCATACTTGTACACGTGCCATTATTGATGGCAGAACTGTCCCAAACTACGCCGTATCCGTATGTTCCGGGCGAAGGTCCTCCCGTTAAGGAGTGATCCCAATAACGTAGTACGCGAGTCGATCCATCTTCATTTTTAAAGTCCTCGTGATTGAAATCAATTCCTGTATCCACATACCCGATAATCACATCTTTTCCTGTAAATGGTGTTTGTAATCCGCCAACTCCTGCATGCACTTCTTCTACGTGATGTGCAACACGAGCAGTATCCGCCAGTAATACAGGTGGAGCCGTTTCGAAATAGAAGTTGGTAATCTTCTGATCGCGCATGGCATCATCAATCCATGTTGGAGTAGTTGTGATAAATAGCCAATCTTTCGTGCTGTATTTTACTGTTTGATTATCGGTGCGTAACGCATTTCTATTTTGATCGTTATTTGGAACACAAAAAGTCGTTGGAGCATGGGGAGCGGTGCGTAAGACTTCGTTAAAACCGAACTTTTGTGCAAAACTAGTAACGGGAGATACTACAATAAGCAGAAGGACGAGAGGGAAGTAGAGTAGTTTGTTTACCATTTGTCAGTAAAATTTACCTTAAAACGTAAATATCGACCATACTGGGAATTTCTCCTAGCAAATCGACGAATTAATTCTAAATTTACAGTTATATCAAATTCAAAAACAAGAATTCCATTATGAAAAAACACATCATAACGTTATCAATGAGCATCTTCGCTTTTGGTATCACAAACATGTTGTATGCGCAAGATGTTGATAAGGATGTATTAAACTGGTACAACGGAAAAGGTGCCGGAATGCAAACCGAAAAGGCTTATAAGAAATTAAAAAAGCGTGATTCGAAAACAGTTGTTGTTGCTATTATTGATTCTGGAATCGATATTGAGCACGAAGATTTGGAAGGGAAAATCTGGGTAAACACAGACGAAATTCCAAATAACGGAATCGACGATGATAACAATGGTTATGTTGATGATGTTCATGGATGGAACTTCTTAGGAAATTCTTCAGGTGAAAACGCGAATGCAATGCGTTTGGAGCGTACTCGTCTTATTGCAAAAATGCAGGATAAGTTCGAAGATGTTGATGAAAACACTTTGTCTGCTTCAGAAAAAGAAGAATATGCATTGTACCAAAAGATGTCTGAAGAGTTGGAAGCTGAGCGTACTTCGTACGGTCGTGCTATAGCTTACTTCGGTATGATCAACGGAATGATTGATGCAACTCCTGAAACCTTGAACGGAATCATGGGGAAAAGCAATCCAACGGTATCTGAAATCGAAGAGAAGATTTCTGAGTTGAATAAAGAATTGAATAGTCTTGAAAAAGAATATGAAAAAAAGGAAGATGAAGCGACAGCGAAGAAATTGGCTGAAGTTGAAAACAACCGCGACCTTTTGGATTTCTCAAGACAAGTAGTTGCTGGAGAATTGACAAAAGAACAAATGAATGATCGTATCGAAATGTTCCAAGGAATGATTGATACGCATCACAATGTTGACTTTGACGGTCGTGCAATTGTTGGTGACAATCCAGATGATTTCTCAGATGTAAACTACGGAAACAACGACGTTGAAGGACCAGATGCATTGCACGGTACTCACGTTGGTGGTATTGTAGGAGCAGTTCGTGGAAACGGTCTTGGTGGAGACGGTGTAGCAAACGATGTTTTGTTGATGTCACTTCGTGCTGTTCCAGATGGAGATGAGTTCGATAAAGATATCGCCTTGGCTATTCGTTACGCAGTAGATAATGGTGCAAGCATCATTAACATGTCTTTCGGAAAAGCATACTCGCCTCACCAAAAAGAAGTTTACGATGCTTTTGCATACGCTGATTCAAAAGGTGTGTTGTGTATTCACGCAGCAGGAAACGACAATGCAGACGTAGATGTTACTCCAAACTTCCCAACGTCAATGTATCCTTTCCAAACAGAGAAATTGGATCACTTCATGACAATCGGATCAAGTACAAAAGACTTGAAAAAGAAAGTAATGGTTCCTGCTCCAACAGAGAAAGATCCAGACAAAATGAAGAAAAAGAAAGTTGGATTCTTGGCCTCTCCATTCTCTAACTACGGTCAAACATCTGTAGATGTATTCGCACCAGGTTCTGAAATTTACAACGCAGTTCCACAAAGCGATTACAAAGAGTTGCAAGGAACATCAATGGCTTGCCCAATGGTATCTGGAGTAGCAGCCTTATTAAAGTCTTACTTCCCAGAAATGACAATGAAGGAAATCAAAGATGTGATTCTTTCAACAGCAACTCCTTACGCTGGAACAATGCAAGTGAAGCCAGGAACTGACCTTGAAGAGGTTGATTTCGCTAAACTTTCTGTTACAGGTGGCGTTGTAAACGTTTACGCAGCAGTAAAAGAATGTCTTCGTCTTGAAAAAGCGAAGAAGTAAATTCTAAATCAAATAGATTAACTTTAATCCCGACTTCGATTTTCGAACGTCGGGATTTTTTATTTCAATAAATATGAAAACTGTATTCGCTCTTATTTGCTTGGGGTTTGTCTTGGTTGCTGCAAAACCAAAGCCGTATTCTGATTTGGATCTGTTGGTAGATGAATGGCATCAGGCCGCTTCCGACGCTGATTTTGATGCCTATTTTGGCGCGATGAAAGACAATTTCGTGTTTCTAGGAACGGCTCCGGGCGAACGCTGGACAAAGGAAGAATTCGCTGAATTTTGCAAACCCTATTTTGGTAGAGGAACCGCGTGGGACTTCAAAGCAAGTAATCGCCATTGGCAAACTTCTAAAAATGGTAAAATCGCTTGGTTCGATGAAGATTTAGATACGTGGATGCGTGGCTGTCGCGGAAGTGGAATACTCGTCAAAAAGCGGGGAGAGTGGAAAATTGCGTATTACAACTTAACGGTATTGATTGAAAACGAAAAGATTCAATCCTTCATCGAATTGAGAGATCAACCGATAGAGGAGAAATAAATGGAAGTTTAAATCAAGGTGATAATCAAATTGGAGAACAAGCGCTCTTTTTCCTTGTTTTTTAGTTCACGTGCCTTAGCCAATCCTTTTGAATACCACTTCAAGCATTCGTGTTCATCGCCACATTTGATGGCATTATTTCCCATTTCCTCGTACACACTTAAATCGGTAGTAGGGAAGTGTACTGCTGAAATTTCCAATGTTTTCATGACGTATCCTTTACTTTAACAAAGGTCAGGATCGTTTATTGAAATTGTATTCAGGAAACAATAAGCTTCGAATAATTGTGTGTTAAGGGAGTATGAAGTTGAATTTTGAGACTAAATGTTAGACATTAACGTTTGCGCAATTTCAATCGCTTGTTTTTTATTCTCTTCGTTATCGTTTGAGGTCTGTACGTGTACATGGAAAAGATATCCCGATTCTAGAAATGACAATTGTGACATATCAGTTCCCCAAATTGCTTTCTCACCAACGCTACTAATGTCTTCACCATCCTCATATACTTTGATCGAACGATCATACATGGCTTCGTTGGCCTCAACAACCATCACCACCAACACTTCGCTTGGGTGGTCAATTGTCATCTTTCTCCCAGCAACTTCCATCTCTTTTTTCACCTTTCCATCTTCCCAACGGAATGAACAGGTAGGGTAAGTATATTTTTTATCTTCTTGCTCAATCTCATAATCGTTGCTGACCGAACAGATTGTTCGCACATCATTTACTGAAAGTAATTCACAAGGCGAAGAAACAACCAAGGTCGAGCCACTACTTTGCATTTCTTCTACCACTTTGTCTGCAATCGTTTCAGGATCTGTTTCTGCTCCACCGCATGACAGTAAAAACAATGAAAGCATACATACAGGAAGGAATAGTTTCTTGGTCATAATGATTCGTTTTTGATGTTTGTTACAAGTATATAAAAATGAAAGAAGAGTGAGGTGAGGGAAAACCCTTACCCGAACGAAATCTGTTGATTACATGGTTTCTTTTCACATAACAACTACTGATAATCCAGAGAAATTCTCCTTACTTCAGGCCAAAGTGATTAATGGGCCCATGTCCTTTTCCTAAACGTTTATTTTTCCCATTTTCGATAGCTTCGTTGATGTAAGAACACGCCTTTTTTACCGCCTGTTCGAGATTGTATTCTTGTCCGAGAAACGCCGCAATACTTGATGATAGACTGCAGCCCGTGCCATGCGTGTTGTTTGTGTTGATGTACGGATGTTGAATCTCATAGATCTTTCCTGAAGGATACTCAAATAAAATATCGAGCATGTGCGCATTAGAATTTTCGAGATGTCCTCCTTTGAGTAGAACTGAAGTCTTGAATGTTAAGCCGATTTCGTGCGCGGTTGCGTGTGCATTTGTTCTATTTACTTCGTGTCCAATTAGCACGGCAGCTTCTTTGCTGTTTGGGGTGATCAATCGGGCCATCGGGAGCAGTTTCTTGAGGCATTCAATCGCATTATCAGTAATTAAAGCATCGCCAGAAGAAGCGATCATGACAGGGTCAATCACAATATTATCGACTTTGTACGCAGATAATTTTTGTTTGATGGTTTCGATTACCTCACAAGAGTGAAGCATCCCAATTTTTACCGCGCTAAAATCGATGTCTGAGAACACGGCATCCAATTGCTTTTCGAGGTGATCAATTGGGATAGGATGAATATCGATAACACCTTGCGTACTTTGTGCGGTGGTTGCTGTGATGACGCTTGCTGCAAAAGCACCACATGCTGAAATGCTTTTTATATCCGCTTGAATGCCAGCGCATCCTCCGGAGTCACTTCCAGCAATTGTTAAAATGCTTGTGTAAGGAGTTGTTACAGTTTCCATGTTTCTTTTTGATACGCACTATCCCAAAACATCCATTCCAATTTTGAAGCTTTCACGAAGGCTTCATTCATTTTTTCGATGCGCTCGGGAGATGCATTTTTTGCGTAATTATTCGTAATTTCTATGGCCTTTTTCACCGAGTTAGCAAATGCTTCTCCGCCGTAAGTGTTGATCCAATCTTGATAAGGATTCTCGTCTTTGTTGCTTTGACACTCAAGAATGTAATCACCCACTTCCTTGTATATCGTGAAACAGGGAAGTACAGCGGCTAGTCCTTCTTCAACAGGTTTATTTGACACAATGCGCGAAAGGTAGCTTGTATACAGTTCGCAACTTGGAGAGGGTTCAACTGCTTTATTTTCAGGTTGAATGAAATGTTGGTGTAAAGCATTCTCAACAGCGATAATCCCTGTGGCGGAATCAAAAAAGAATTGCGTATCGCTTTCATTCGAACACTTGATTCCTACGTGTGCCAACACCTTTTTGTACTCCGCTAAGTATAAAGCATCTTGATTGATATAAAAGCTAAATACGTCTTGGGGAAGAGTACCTGCCATTAACTCCGTGATAAAGGGATGCTCTTTTATGCGATCAATGATCGGTGCTGTCTTTTCGTTTATTTCTTGGTACCAGTTTGACATATAATTTTTTTAAGTTGTTCTGTTTCTTCTTTGGGGTTGATTGCCTGAGAAATAGCTGAAACAACGGCAATTCCACTTGCTCCGTTTTGTAGAATACTTGCGGTGTTTTCTTTGGTTATTCCTCCAATGCACACAATGGGTTTGTTACTAATCGATTGGATACGTTTGAGCCCTTCAATTTCCAATGGAGGATCTAAATCAACTGTTTTCGTTGAAGTTCCGAAAATAGGAGAGAGTCCTATGTAATCAATGTCGAGTTGAGTTGATATTTCCGCTTGTTCATCGTTGCTGACAGACCATCCGATTATTTTCTGATTTCCCAATAGTTTTCTCACAACATTGGCGGATAGGTCCGTTTGTCCGATATGCACACCGTCCGCATTCACGGCCATCGCAATGTCAACCCTGTCATTTACAATAAGTGGAGTTTCGTAGCGATCACATAACGCCTTTGTTGCCATCGCGCGCTCATAAAAGCACTTAGAATTCATCGTTTTCTCTCGAAGTTGAATGATACTGGCTCCACCTTTGAGACTCGCTTCAAGAATGGAAAGAAATTGTTCGTCGTCGGTAATACGGTCGTCGGTAACAAACATCAACGAATAATCTACGTTTTTCATTTCCCTAGGAGAGTTGGTACAACGAATCAATAAAGTTCATTTGGAAACTACCTGGTCCATTTGAGGTTGTTTCTGCTTGAGAACCAGCCTGAGCCATAATCTCCATTCCATTTATCGATGCCTGATGATAATTTGAGTTTACAGCAATGCACGCACCAATCATGCTCGTTGCAGTGCATCCCATCCCTGTTACTTTAGGCATAAGTGAACTTCCACCTTTCACTTCCGTTGTTTGGTCTCCTGTTACGACATAATCGATTTCTCCACTAACAACAACTGTGTTGCCAAACTTTTTCGATAATGAGCGGGCAGCATCTACCGCATTTTCAGAACTCATGGTGCTATCAACTCCTTTTGTTTCATGACTCATCTTTGCGAGCGCCATTATTTCGGAAGCATTTCCACGAATTACGGAAGGTTGATAGTTGTCAACTAGTCGCAATGCTGTTTCTGTTCTGTAAGCGGATGCTCCTACACCAACGGGATCAAATACGATGGGTTTGTTTAGTTCATTCGCCTTTTTCATTGCTCGTTCCATTGCTTCCACCCATTTCGGACTTAATGTTCCCATGTTGATGACGAGCGAAGATGAAATAGAAGCAATATCTTCTACTTCTTCCAGGGCATGCGCCATAACAGGGGATGCGCCAATCGCCAAAAGTGCATTAGCGGTGTTGTTCATTACCACATAGTTAGTGATGTTGTGAACAAGTGGTGATTTCTCACGAATTTCTTGTACTGTTTCCATTAATCGATTTGTGTTTGCCATGATTTTGATACAAATAAAAAAGCCACTTTCACAGCAGCGAAAGTGGCTTGTATATTATAGAATACTATAATTCCTTACAATCCTCGTTTCCCTACGCTGTTATTAAACATTTCAGGTTCATAGGGTATAATCTCAGCCGAATATTGGCACCCCTAACGATGACGTAAAGTTACTTTTATTTGCTCGAATAATAACGTTGATTTTTGAGTATTTCTCCTTCTTTTTACTGCCTTTATTCTTCCTTGAACAGTAGTTCAAGCGGTTTAAACTCCAATAAACCTTCTTTTCCTTCCAAGTAGCGAAGGACTGAATTCAGCAAACGTTTGCGTGAAAAATAGTTTTCAAGTGGCAAGCGATCAAATAAATGAGTCGAATTGACCAAAAGGTTGAAGCGAATATAGGTGTCCAAATCTCGGAAGCGACCAGTTCCTCCTGCCAAATTCCCGCTGTAGTTTAAAATCGTTGTGTCATTCTCCTTTTGGATTGTTGTATAATTAATACTAAAGGGCGCCCCGTCGATAACCATACCATGGAAAGGAAAGTTTAGACTGTCGATTTCAAAAACGGCGGCGTCTATAATTAATGTGTCATGAACGAGGTATTGCTCCAATTGCTCTGCCGATAATTGATAAATAAACGATCCGTCGTATAACGTATCTTTCACAATCTTTCGGAGCGTTTGTTTGTCTTCTTCCGATAAGACAATAGAAATCTTGGGTTGATTCAATTCATTGAAGCGAGCTTGCAACTTTGTGAAGTCGCTCTTAGAATAATGAATTTTCTTTTTGACAGGACGCCTGTATCTTTTTCTCCACCGGATGGTTCGATAGCTGGCTTTGAGTTTATCAGGCGTGGCGGTTAGGGCGATATGCTCCATGTGTCCACCAGGTAGGTAGGCAATGTGGCACGACCATTTTATTTCCGAAACGCTATCTCCAAAAAGGTGCTGGTATGAGTCTTGGGCATTCGCACTTATCGAGAAAAGAACAAATAAAAAGAAGTGAATTGTTTTCATGTTATCTAGATGATCTTTTTGCTAGCTTTCCACAGAAGATAGGTGAATAATCAGTTCATCGGTGCGTTTTCTCCGCTCAGTAGTTTGAGTGAATCCGTTAGTGTTTTCAGTGTGACGGAGTCTATCTGGCTATGATTAAACAATTCGTATTTCTTTTTGAAAAAAGGATAGTGTGAATAAATCAACCCAAATTCTTTTGAGAAATAAAGCGTTTCGTCCCATCGTTTGTCTTCGTTTAAATTGTAAAAAGAGTAGAGGCGAAAGGGGTGAGTGGGCGTTTGAATTTCTAGAGAGTCGATGAGTATATAAACCTTCCATTTTGCTCGCTTATCCTGTGGATGCTTGTACTGGTTTGTAATAAGAAGTGTATCCGTTTTGAAAGAATATATTTGATTAGGTCCTTGACTTGGTTCCAGAACGACGATTGAAGAATCATAGGTGCGAAACACGGAATCAACTGTCACTTCGAATGTGATTTCACCATTCTTTTCACTTCTGAAAGTTGTTCGATACGAATAATCAAAAATTCTTCCGTTTTCGGGATCACCAAATAGAATGACTGAGGATAACCTTTCAATTTCCTGAGAAGTCGGCGGATCGTTCTTTTCTCTTGATGGCGGTGTAGAACAACTACCAAATGCAATAACGATGAGAAAAAAAGAGAACTTTCGCATTCGATAAAGTTAATACATGGTTGCATTTAGTGTCGTCCAAAAACAAAAAAGACCTCCCAAACGGAAGGTCTTTTGTATGAATTATCTGTGATTAGTTTTTCATTAATTCCTTTCTGAATGCTTCTCCAGAATCACTTGTCATTTTCAGAATGTATGTTCCAACTGGGTATTGACCGAGTGATATACTCAATGATGATACTCCATCAACTGTTTTTGATTGAAGTACTTTTCCGTCGATATCGTACAGTTCCCATTTTCCAGTGAAGGCATCGGAAGCATCAAAGTTGATGTTTACTTCGTCCGCAGTTGGGTTTGGATACACTTCAACAGTTCCTCCAAGGAACAATTCATCTACACCGATTGTTGAAACCATTACAGAATCACAGTAGTCAACCGATCCACAGCTGCTGTAGGCCGTAAAACAAACAAAGTATCCACCATTTGACGTATACGTATGTTGTACGTTGGTTCCTGAACCTGTGCTTCCATCACCGAAATCCCATGAAACAGAATCCTCATTGGCAACGGTTCCTGTGAAGTCTACAGTTCCACCATTCACAGAGCTTGTGAAAGACAGTACTGGGACTAAATTCACGGTTACGTCCAATGTGTCATTGGCACGACATCCATTGCTCGACTCTACGGTAATTTGAGATGAAGCGATTAGTGCTCCTGTATTGATATTCGTTCCTGAAGTAGCCGTTACTCCGTCGATGTACCAATCGTACACTTCAGCTCCTGAAGGATTACTGATGGATAAATCCAACGAATCACCTTCACAAACAACAGAATCGCCAGTAATAACTAAATCTGTAGCGTCTAGTATATCGATTGTTACCGCCAATGTATCATCTGAGGTATCGCCGTCACCAACTAATGACACAATGAGTTCAGCATTCAATGTTCCTCCTACTTGTGTGTTAATCACAGCCATGTTCAAATCCATAGATGCATTTCCAAGTAAGGAAGGAATCGTATCGTAATAAGTTCCTGTTACCAATCCTGATAGGTTTAGTTCTACTGGTACGTTGATCTCGTCGTTTGCTGTTAGGTTCGTTACTGTAACTTTTACAGAATCACTTACGTCTCCACAATCCAAGTCGAATGGCTCGAAAACAGCTGTCGCTTCAACATTTGAAGGGAGCACCCCTGAGATAACTGCGACATAATCTTCTGTTTCTCCATAAGAGCCAATGCTGGATGTACATGCATCTGATCCAGTAAGGACGGTGCTGTATGCACACATCACACGCATTGGAAGCGGTGTACCAATAACAACACCTGGAAAAGTAGATGCGATGGTGATTGTTCCCGTATGACTTAGGGCTGCAGTAGACGATGCATAGACTTGTTCAGAAGCATCATAGACACCATCGTTATTCAGATCGATCCAAATAGCTAATCCTTGATCATAAGTAGCACCTCCAACATTAGCTGATAGTGCATAAGGAACGTCCAAATCGAAGTTGAAAACCGGGGTTGAGTACGCCGAGTATCCAGAGGAATTTGAGCAGCCTGTGTTCGAGGAAGTTGTGGTTCCAATGCTGAAATTGTCAATGGCATCTCCGTATGAACAGTCGTTAGTTGGACCTGTTGTTACAGCGCATTGAGCCGATACATTTTGTGATAGCACTCCTGCCATAAAAAAAACAAGAGCAGTTGATTTTGAATAGAATTTTTTCATAGTTCCGATTAGTGAGTTTTCGAAACTAATTTAAGGAAATTATCCAATTTCGAACACTCATTATCAATCGGTTAGTTGAAATCAGGTATTTTTACCTGTTGTATTTCTCCTGTTTTCGTTGATTGGACTTTAACGGTATAAGCTGATTTCTTTTTCGTTTTAAACTCTACTAAACGTACTGATTCTGAGTTTATTGAAAGTGTAACTTCTTTCACGTTTCGACCGTTCTTTTGGAGTGAAATGGTATACAAATCTTCTTCCGATCCGATATTGAAAACTTTTACATTAATTTCTCGTTTTCGCTTCCTTAACGAGTTGCGAATGAGTTTGCTAGTGTAAGCATATGGATAGAGTGAAGGGGCTGGACAAACTCGGTACTGCGGAAACGCTTTCCATTCATTGGTGTTCGAATCAAATTGCTCGGCAAACATGCTCCAAACAACGTCGCCTGTGCGTGTTAATTCAATAAAACGATTGATAGCACCCAAGTTCACTAGTATGTTGCCGTTTGACAATTCATTTACGTTACCCGTCTTAACGGCTTTCCCATTTGTCAATGTGTCAAAATCGAGTTTGAAATCCAGTAGTTTCTCAGAAGTGCCATTCTTCAACCTGGAAAAAACAACAACACTCGACACAACATCTGGATCCATAACAGAATCGTTGTTGAGAACCGCCATGTTTCCATCCGATAGTCGGAGTGCGTCATGTTGTCTACGGAAGAATCCTGTTGCTACGTGAGGTTCGCTGAATACACCGTAACCTCCGTACGATTCAATTGCTTTTCCAGATTTTTTATCGATGACTACAATGCGACTAATGTCTCTGAAACCAACGTAAACCTCATTTCCATGCATCGTACAAGCGTTCATGTGTGTGCGTGTGTCGTATCGATCACCGCGCTTGCGTGAAAATAGGTCAGCATCCGTAAAATAATCGTTGCTGTTCCAAGACCAAACGAGCTTTCCATCAGGATTGTACTCCATGATTGTTCCAAATTCTACATTGATGGAATCGTTGCTGTTAGGAACTCGGCGGTTTACATGATCTAATCCTAAAACGAGGTAATTTCCATTCGGTAGTTTCGTAAACTCATGGTGATAGTGCTCTCGATCTTCTCCATTCACTTGACCGTCGTCAGGAGCCATCCAAAGTATTGTTCCTTTTCGATCAAATTCCACAGCTGATTCTCCAAAGATCGCGGTAAAGGTTCCAGATGGCGTGAATTTTAAATCGCGAACGCGTGTCTCCGTAAACAGGCTGTCTGTTTCGGGAATATACCATACTGCTTTTCCTGCTTTGTTGATGCCGACACGTCCGTAGTCCAAGAATAATAAACTTCTTTGAGATTTCAAACGATCGAGCTTCTTTCCATCATAACGGTACTTGTTTGGGGCAATGTAATCTGAAGTGGCAATATGAAACGAGATAGGAGTTGACCAAGGCATTTTTTCACCTATGGAAGTCAAACCGCGTACTTTCCATGTGTAGCTTGAACCAAAATTTAGCCCATCTAAACGAATTTTATTGGCTTCTGAAATGGCTGATAAGTTTCCTTTGCCAGATTCGTGGATGGCGATTAGCTCATACGACTCAGCGCCATCAATCCAGGGAAATTCGAAAAGGATAGATGTAAAATTGAGTGTGTCGTTGGAAGCAGGGGTAAATTGCGCGTTGGTCGTGTTAGAAGCTAAAATTAATAGCAGGAAAGCCAATAGTTTAGCACTGTGAGTAGAGATCGTGTTTTTCATTGAGGCAAAATTAATTACTTTTACCCAAACTTACCATAATTGAAAAATTGCTTTGCTGAATCGAATCCTCCTTACTGTTTTTTTATTGGCTCTTGTCATTTTCGGATGCACAAATAATACCACAACTACTGCTGTTTCTTCTGATGTTACGGTTGTGATTGAAGAAGTACATACTGGACCGGATTTAAGCACTATTCCTGAAGGTCCCGAAGGCGATATGATTCGCTACGGTAGGGAATTAGTGATGAATACAGCAAAATTGATCGGTCCTGATGGTTCGGAAGGACACTACCTCGGAAACAAAATGAACTGTACGAATTGTCATTTGGATGGCGGACTTCGACCTTACGGCTACAATTATTTCAGTACTTACGGGCGTTATCCGCAGTATCGTTCCCGAGAAAATGCAGTTCTTACAATTGAACAACGTGTGAATAATTGTGTTGAGCGTCCGCACAATGGAAGTCCGATTCCTTTAGGTTCAAAAGAAATGGTTGCCTTCGTTTCTTACATTCAATGGGCGAGTCAGGGCGTTCCAATAGGAGAGAAGGTGAAAGGTTCAGAAACCTATGCATTGACTTTTCCAGCTCGTGCAGCAGATCCAGTTAAGGGAGAAAAGCTCTACACACAGCATTGTGCGCGTTGTCATGGCGAAAACGGTGAAGGAATTTGGCTTTCAGATAGCTCAACCTACGAATACCCGCCATTGTGGGGAGAATACGGTTATCAACCTGGATCAAGTATGTTTAGGTTGATCAAAGCGGCACAATTCATCAAAGCGAATATGCCATTTGACCAAGCGAGTTGGGAAAAGCCGATCTTAACAGACCAAGAAGCATTTGATGTAGCGGCGTACGTAAATGATCCGAAGCATCCACGTCCTAGTAAGAAAGGGGCGGATTACAATGATATTTCTACGAAATACGTCGATTATCCATTTGGTCCATACGACGATCCGTTTTCTGAGAAACAGCACAAATACGGTCCATTTCAACCGATTATTGATTACCGAAAAGAACACGGACTATACCTGAGTTACTAAGCTATGAGTAGAACGCTTCTTTTTTTTGTTATTGCATTCTGCGGTCAGTCGGGAATCGCTCAACAATTGGTGCCCGCTGACGGAGCTGTTATTACCCGAACATCGATTTTGTTTGAAGTTCCAGAGGTGGTGGGAGCGAAAACATATACGTATCATATCGAATCGGCCAAAGGAAATACAATAGATTTAACCGATGACAATCATGTGCTGCGGGTTGATGGCTTATCATTTGGTGAATCGTACAACTGGAAGGTAACCGCACTGGATTCGGTTGGAAAAACCTTGTATACATACAATCAAGGCTTTGAAATTGCTACTTCTGACTTTGTGAATCCGAAAGAAACCAGATTTCATATTGTCGGTGCATCAAATAACCGTAAGATCAAAGGACTTATATTTCTTGATTACAGTCGCGTAGCTATTACACCAGATGGAAAGCCAGTTTGGTTTCTGCCCGAAAGAGAGAGCTTGAAAAACAAGCGATTGCGTGATCTCAAATTAACGAATCGAGGTACGGTAACTTATTTGGACGCGCTGAAGTGCGAGGAATCTTCTCTTGATGGTGATTTGATTTGGAGTACGCCAGATACGAGTGAACTTACGGGAGAATCCAACGATTTGTATCACCACGAATTCACCTTGCTTTCCAATGGGAATTATTTGGCGCTAGGAAAAGAGTTCGTCCCAAGTGAATTGATGATTAATGGTGCAGAAGTTTCCAAACTTCCTTTGTCGGTTATTATCGAATATTCACCTGAAGGAAAGGTGGTTTGGAGTTGGAGCTCCAGTGAATTTATAAGCAATGAAGATATTCTTGCCATTGGGCAGAAAGTAGGAGTGGGGAATACCTTTGGACACATGAATGCAGCGTATTTTGATGTCAAAACAGGTGTGATTTACGCTAGTTTCCGTGATCTGGACTGTATTCTTACCATTGAAAAAGAGAGTGGGAAGATACTTCAGTCGTACGGAGATAAAATTCCGTCGGATACAACTACACAAGGGATTGATTTGTTCGCAAAGCAACACGCACCGATTAAATTACGAGGAGATCGGCTACTGTTTTTCAACAATAATGAACGTAACGAAACATCATCGGTGCAGATTATTTCAGAGGTAACGGATGAAAATCCAAAAGCTGAAATCCTTTGGGAATTCTTTTGTGATTTCGATTCACTTCGCCCGGCACACTCTCCACGGATGGGAAATGCACTTCCTCTTGAAGATGAACACATTCTTGTAAACATGGGGAAAGCTGCGCGCGTTTTTGAAGTGAGTCCTGATAAAGAAGTGACTTGGCAATGTTTTCCTGAAATTTGGGACGGTGGACTTAACAGATGGCATCCGCAACCGAACTATCGCACTTTTAACATTTCATCTCTGTATCCTTACTATCACACTGTTTCGCTACGTAATGAAAAGATCCGTGTTTACAATGAAGGAAGTGAGGATGACACATACATTATTCGGGCATATGCAGAGCCCAAAAAGCGAAAGAAAACAAAGAAAGTTGAGCTGACTATCGAAAAAGGTCAATTTATTGATATTCAACTATCAAGTTTATTCAATCGAAAGTTAAAGTCTAAGACTGTCTATGTCGAAGTCAGCTCGAAAAACAATCCAGGTTTGGTAGTCGAGCGAAGTTATTTGGTGAGGTAACAATTTGATTATTCGATTGTGAATTGATCTTCTATTTCGAGTAATTCATGGCAAGGGAACGCCCCATTAATTTCCGCATTTCTTGGGTCCAGCGTGTCACTGGCACTCAACGAAAGATAAATAGCATTTGCTTTACGTACCAAGTAATAGGTGGTCATCGTTGATCCCTCACAGTCGATATATTCCGCATCGTTTGTAAAGTGAGGTTTGTTTTCGTAACACAACGAATCTACCATGTAAATAGCATTCGATTTTTGCGTGTACGTACCAATGGTTCCGCTTCCTGAGCATATATCACAAAATCTAAAAGTTCGGAATATCCCACCTTCGTAAAACACGACAAAATAGCCGCCAATTCCGCTACCAGTATTGAACACTTTATTGGTGACATCAATGGGAAATTTTACATAGATAGAGTCTTCTTCAGCGATGTAAGGAATGTATTCATGCTGCTCAACGGGATCACTTTTGCATGAGGTAAGAAGCAATAGGCATAAAGCGTAAACTGCGATAACTTGAAGAATGATAGACTCAATTCGTTTCATGACATATCAAAAACGTTAATACTCGATAGATGTTATGGAGGTTTGTGCTTTTTTATCAAATAATTGAAACAAGAATTTCGCGAAAGGGCTTCTTGTGTTTCTACGATTAACAATGTCTCTGAAAGAAATAGGGAAGAAGATCATCTTCACTCAATCCCATTTGGGGAAGTTGGATTAGCTCGTCGTATCACCCAAAAATATCGCTGATGATGAAGGTTTTGGGCATGGTAGAAATGCTTTTTAACTGTTTGATCAGTTGATGACCAAATTATCAATCATGAATCGGGATAGGTTTATATCTTCTTGAGTGAATTCGGTTGCTTTATTTAGTGAAAGAACTACCAAGGTTGATTTGTGATTGATTCCGTACCAGATCCAATGTGTATGTTCAAAGTAAGTTTTTAACTCGACTAGGTTATCAAACTTCATGAAGTATGAATTCCAATCTTCGGGCTTATGTTCTTTGTTGTATGTCTCGTTAATGAATGAGTTTAATAAAGTGATGATGTCACTATCCGTCGTTTGATCTTTTAAATAATAACTACTTACGGTTAAGTTTAACCCCGATACTGTATCTGTAATTGTTACGATTCCTCCGTCTTCTCGCAACTGGAAGTCGAGCGGGTAATACATATCGTACGCTTTAGACTGTGGCACAAATGAACGCATGGTCCGCGTACTGTCTTGAGCGAAAGATGAAGTGTGAAGAAAAACTAAAAAGAAAATCAGTAAGGTAAGGAGTCGTTGCATTGTTGTTACGTGCTTATGATAATTCGTAGGATAGGAAATAATTAGCGGAGCAAAAGTAATGATTTTACAATGGAAAGAGTTCGCTAATTAGAATTGTATCAACTAAAAAAGCTCGAATTCATTACTGAACTCGAGCTTTCGGTTGTTGTAAAAGGAGCATATTTTACGACGAGCTCCCGGGAGTCTATTTTTTAATCTTCTTTTTTGTTTTCTTACCCGAAAATCCTACGCCTAAGTTAATAAGAGCCGTATCAAATCCGGTTTTTTGTGCTGGCGCTTGCTTCTGTTGTCTCTGAAGCAGTTGCGCGATTTCAATCGATGTAATCATAGCATCTGACTTTAGTTGTTTCACTAATTTAGTCAAAACTTGTGCCACAAATGACCCCAAACGAGTGTACGGTAGGTTTTATTGATCCAAGTGTAAGCGAAAATTTCATCGTTTTTTAGTGTTTGTAGGGGAAACGTTTTATAATCAATTGGTTACATTATTTTTACAAATTTCTTTGAGTTTTTTCTGAAATTGACGAAATGGGAGAAAGTCATTTTATCTGCTTTCAACAAATACAATTAGACATTCGGAATTGACACTTCGATACGTGTATAGATCGCTTCACCTCAATTTTACTAGGTGAAAAAGCGTAGTTCATACTTCGATAACCCATGAACAAGAAAAAAAACTGAAGGGATTGAAAAAAACTATTTCTTCAAACAGGTATACACAAAAGCAGGAGGGAAGTTGCGAATTGTAAAGGTGATCTTCACACTGGAAAAAATACTTTCCAAGAATTTCTTTGATTGTAATGAATACTGAAATTGAACGTACTTTCCTTTAGGTTTGATACATGCATAGGCAGCATCCACCACGGATTGACGTAAGTCGGAAGGAAAAACCATCAGAGGAAGTGATGAAATGACAGCATCTTGAGCCGTTTGTTCTTCCTCAGGTAAGTATTTCGCTATGTTTTCCGCAGAATCGTGAATGATTTGAACGCGAGGATCGTTGATGCGTGCCTTCAATGCTGCGTGAAACTCATCATTCAATTCGAAGACCAATAATTTGGCGTCGTCACGCATGCGTGCAATGATGATGTCGGTAAAAACACCCGTTCCAGGTCCTAATTCAACCAATCCTTTGGCTTTATCAAAGTCGATGTTCTCCAGCATTTTTTCTCCGAGAAATCTGGTACTTGGGCTTACCGCGCCCACCATTTTACGGTCTTTAAAAAATTCTTTAAGGAAATTACGCTTCGTCGCCATAGGGGTTTATTAGTGTTTGAGCGCTAATTTAATGTTATTAATTATACCCCAAACAGTTCCGGTCAATTCGTTATCCACATATGGACTGTTGAAGGTTGAAGACGCCACTTTTGATTTTTCGAATTTCCATGTTTTGCTTGGCGAAAAGAGCGTTAAATCGGCCACAGACCCAACTTCAATAGGACTTGGCGTTAATTTTAAAATAGCGCGAGGACCATTTGTTAACCGAGCGATTGTTGCATTTAAATCAAATTCTGAAGCTTGTTGAAGTGATGAAAAGACCGTTTGTAAAGCAATATTTCCGTAGGAAGCATGATCAAATTCTACATCTTTTTCTTCTTTGTCATTCGGACGGTGATCTGAAACAATGGCATCAATCGTTCCGTCTAAGACTCCTTCCCACAACGCTTTTCGATCTGCTTCAAAACGAAGAGGAGGCATGAATTTGAAGAGTGAGTCGAATCCAAAAACAGCTTCTTCATTGTAGATCAAATGAGAACTGTGAACATCCGCTGTAACGTTCAATCCATCGGCTTTTGCCTGACGAATCAATCGAACACCTTCTGCCGTAGAAAGTCCTGTGCAGTGAAGGTTTCCTCCGGTATAGGCTAACAGGCGTAAGTTGCGTTCCAATTGAATGATTTCTGAAATCGAAGGGTCGGCTTTTAATCCCGTTCGTGTGGAGGCCATTCCTTCATTCACCATTCCCTTTCCTGCAAGTGAAGCATCTCTGTTGAAAGCGATAATGCGCGCTCCGAAGTTTTTGGAGTAAAGAAGTGCTCGGTACATGATTCCAGAGGAAACAGGCGTTAAATCATCCGAAAACAGTTGAACTCCCGCTTGATGCATGTCGTACATTTCGGCCAATTGTTCACCTTTCATTCCTTCAGTTACGGCACCTATCGGGTGCAAGCAGGTTGCGCTTCCTTCCGCACGACGCTTCGCATACTCAATTTGACTTTTCCCATCAATAACAGGTTGCGTACTTGGCAACAGGGCTACATGCGTATATCCGCCGCGAGCGGCAGCTTCCAATCCTGATTCGATCGTTTCTTTGTGTTCAAATCCTGGATCGCAAAAATTCGATTTCAAATCAACCCAACCTTGCGATAAGTGTAAATCTTCTTGCTCGACAGTATGATCGACCTCTGCAGAAATAGATGATTCAATCTGCGTGATTTTACCATTTTCGATCAACACATCCATACGTTGACCATTGTGTTTCGAGTATGCGTCGATTATTTGCGCTTGTTTGATCAGTATCTTCATACGAGTTGTTTCACGATTTCCAGAAACGCACCAATAGCATTTCGGTCACGACAAAAATAAGGGTTAAAATGAGAAATAGTTTCCAGTAGCTAAATGGCTTGTCGATGGATAAATCGCCGATTGGAGAATTGACCCCGTCGATGGCAGCAAAGGAAACGTTTTCAGCTCCACGCTGCGCAAATTTATTCTTAATCGCATCCTCACTAAGGTAATTCAATAGCGATTCTTTGCGATCATAGTTCAAAGAGAGTGTTCCCAATTTTTCTTTTGCGTCGATGGAGTAGTTGCCAGCAAATAATTGTTCGTACTTATCGAATTGAGAAAGTGAAATGTAGGTGATTCCGTAGCGTGAAGTTTTCTGCGGTATGAAGTCCAGTTTGCCGTTGGACAAGTGAATCACTTCTTCATCCAAATTATCTGCGTATATCGGATAATTTCCTTCGCTTCCAATGGTTAAGGCGATGGGTTGTGCACGCTGACTCAATTCACTCATACGAAGTATACAGGTTGAGAACAAAGCATCTGAGGCAAATACACCGAAATCGGGGTGAATCGAACTGTAGAACATGTACGCCGTTCCTTTTGGCGTCGAATAGGCGAGAAGGGGCAATCCATTCTGCATCGTGATGAGCGTTTTGTAATTCGATCCTCCAGTAACTGTTGGCTGGAACGAACTTGAAACACTTGGAAGGTTCAGGCGATCACTTTTACTTGCAATGACGTCCCGAATAAACGGATCATCGTAGTTCAAGGATTTGATCATCGTTCCGGAACTTACTTTTGCTCCCATAACAGGAAGTTTCAATTTAGCCAGCAATTGGTTCCAAGCCGCTTTCTCAGGACTCATACCAGGAAATAATGCCAGAGATCCACCGTTTTCGTTGAATTCCGTCAAGTAATTGATGACTCCAGAAGAAATGTTGTTCGCTCCATTGACAATCACCAAATCTTTGTTCTTAAAATTATCGATGGTAATAGCTGAAATCTTGTTTTCCTCAACGCGGTAATAATCCTCAAGATCAAGTACCATTTTCACGTTAGGAATGGCATCTTCTCCATCTAAAATTAGAACATTTGCGTGCTCCTTTACTTCGTAAGAGATATAATAGGTGTCGTCAAAAATGACATTTTCATCAGCAACGGTTACGCTTCCTGACTTCCATCCAACCGATTTATCCGAGAAGGTGAGGGAAGTTTCCTTTTCGCCATTAGCGGGAATGTCTGTATAGAAGGATTTGTTGAATTTGTCAATGTTTACCGTTACTTCAACATTTTTGAGATCCTGATCGCTCGCATTGAACAAACGCATGTTCAATTCATTCTTTTGTCCCACTTTTCGAATGGGCGTACTGAACCAAACAGAATCAATAAAGATATTTCCCGTTTCTTCAGGAATGAGTTGTACTGGATGAAACTCAAAATGGGAAAGCTTCAACTTCTCTTTATCCGTTGCTTCGTCGTGTTTTTGGAAATCGGAAAGCAAAACGCTTTGAACGAAACTTTTATCGGCATCCACATCGATTTTTTGAATGGTTTGTTGTTCCCATTCGATGATTTCATCCAAAGTTCGCGTCAGCGGCGAGTAGTCGACTTTATCGATCTTATCCAATGCATCAATTCGGTTGATTCTCCTTTGTTCAATCCCCGACATTTCATTCGTTCCAACAATAAACTGTGTGCCTTTCGGTGATTTCTCCACGATTGATTGAGCCGTTTCTTTGGCAGAGGAGAGCAGCGCGCCTTCAACACCACGAGCCTGCATCGAAAATGAGTTATCGAGGTAAATCATCACGATGTTCTCCTTTTTCAAGGTTTCCGCTTGTGAATTGGGAAAGTAAGGTTGGGCAAAGGCGAATACCAGACAGCTAAAGGCGAGAATTCGAGCTGCCAAAACCAGTAAATGTTTCAGTTTCTGCGTCGATTTCGTTTGCTCATCAACGTGTTTTACAAATTGAAGACTGGAGAAATAGTGCGTTTTGTACCGCTTAAAGTTGAATAAATGAATGAGAATCGGGATCAAGAGAACCGCAAATGCCCAAAGAAATTCAGGATACAAAAACTTCATGCTTCAAAAATAGAATTTTATACGATGTATGATACTCAAAATTCGTTAACAATATTTCAGGATGTGCAATAATCGGTTTTTTGCAGTTCAAGAAGCACGGTGTCGTACCGCGGAAATACGAAGAACTGCGTATTGTCTGGAGGTTATTGTGCATTTAACTTTGACAAAAAACACGCAATGCTTCGTCTCAGCTACTTTCTTACTTTTTTCCTGTGCTTGTCTTTTTTACCAGCAAAGGCTCAATTTAAATTGAAAAGTCAAGATAACTATCGTGAAGGAATTCATTTTGGATATCGCGGAGATTTTGGAGGGTATCACGAGTATAGTAATCTAAAAGCATTCTATAATGAGCAACGTCCGTGGTTGGATAATTCACTTTCGGAAGGTACATGGTTGCATGGTTTTGATATTGGATTCGGGACGCAATCAGATTTTGGTGGCGCAACATTATTGAATATTAGCTATGCTACGCGAAAAGACAAGGTGAGAGGTGAACTACCAAGTGGAGAGGCGTTTACACGTAGTGTAAGAATTTCACAGTTTGCGATTGATCCCATTGATGCTTGGTGGACTCCTGGTCACGTTGGAGGTTTCGATATGGGATTTGGTGTGATGCCTATGGGCTTGATGTGGTGCCGATTCAAGACGAAGCTGAATGGTGAGCGCCCAGAACTCGGACCGTTTGCAAAAGGATCATTTAGTTTGATGGATGTTTTTCTCGACATGGATGCTTACTCATCCTTTCATATCGATGTTGTACGCCGGTCGAGTAACAAAAAAACAGGAATTCGATTTCAATTATTTTATTACCTCGGCTGGAAGTCAAAGACAAACGATTTGATTCTATTAAATCGAGAACTCAACCCCAATTCTTTTCAAAACTACCGTCAGCGTACTCTGCTTCAGAACAGTCATTTCGGCATCAAAACCCTGTTATTCATTTAAGTTATGAAAACACTCGCCACAGTTTTATTCTTCGTTGTTGCTGGACATAGCGTTCTAGCTCAAAACATCTACGGCTCGCTTACATACGGTGCAATGGGATATCAATGCGATTACACGGATTTACAAACAAGCTATTCGAGTTACTTGGAGTCTATGGAGCCTGTGTTAGCCAATAATAACTTGTACTTTACGGATGTAGATGATAACTTCTCTAACCTCGGACTCACTGGAGCATTGACCTTTCAAGTTGGAATGGGACAAAATGGATATTCATTGGTTTTTACTGCAATGTCCACTAAAACCGCTCAAACACGCGATGTACGTTGGTCGAATGGTTTTGGAAGAAGCTTTGTTTGGAAAGAAACACGTAGAGAAACCCTATTTGACTTTGGTTTCTATGGTACAAAGCGATTCGATTTCTACGGAACCTTTGGAGTGAATTGGAATTGGACGCGCATGGTTTCCTATTACATTTATCCAGATGAATCGCGCACCTTGACGCATGAGTTCGCGAACAACGGTGTGTACAAGCATTATACCGTTGGTTTATCGTTTGGAGCAGGAGTGCGCTATCGATTCAAAAACTTCGTCGCACTGGAAGCACGGTACTTATTTTCTAAAATTGGCTTTGGCATCATCAATAAAGAAGAAGACTTTGGATTGTCTGATGCAGCAATTGTGAAACATCCAGATTACACCTATTTCCCTCAAGACTACACCGAACCGATTTCAGTCACCTCGGGCAACGAGCTCGTACCTTATTTCAATCGGCAGAGTGTGACCTTGTCGGCTATCTTTTACATAAACCGTGATCGAATTTCTAAAAAACGCGACAAATGAAACGACTGTTTGTTTTACCCTTTCTTGCCCTTGTTTTAAGTGGATGTTTCAAAGAATTTAATGGAATCAATGATGAAAATGAATTATTTGCCAAGCTTTCCAGAGGAAACGGAACTTGGGAAGTAACGAAAGTGGAGAAATGGAACGCTCTAGATGCAGATCCAGTGATTACTACAACCACTCCAGATAGTAGCTTTTTCTACTTTTATTTACGCTCGAAAATTGTATTTGGCTCCGTGATTGATCTTAAATATGGTGAATACTACGATAACAATAATTTGATCGAAGAAGCGACTGTTTCCGCTCAGAAAGAACGAATTGTGTTTGAGGGAAACACGGTCGGAAGTGGAACAGTTTATACCGTTGAGAAGAACGGGCTAACTTCATTGATTTGGCTTCATATGGAAAGCGATCAGGCCACTCGGTACTATCTTGAGAAGTGCAACTGTGAAATCCCGTCCAATCCGTCTAATGAGACAGGAGGATAAGTTTTGCGGTTGAAGAATCGGGGCTTAAGCTATCGAAACGCTCTACAACGCCACAAACCCAAACACAATAAGGGTTCCTTCCTCCGAAGATTGAAGATCAAAACTTCCTTCAACTTCCTGCATGCGCACGCTCATGTTTTCAATTCCATTCCCTCGAAGAGATTCATCCGTATTGAAACCCTTGCCATTGTCTCTAATTCGGAGTTCAAATTGTTGTTCGCTCAATTGACGAATCGAAATGAATAGAGTGGAGGCTTCACTGTGTTTTACTGCATTCTGGATGGCTTCCTGAACAGATCGGTAAACATTCAAACCGGTGAGTGACGAAATGGCGACATCGTTATAATTCGATTGAAGTTCGTAGTTGATGTCAAACCGTTGTACAAACGTTTCGATCTTATCTTCTAGTTCAGAAAGCTGAATTTCATTCGTTTTTGTAGCCCAAATGGTTTTCCGTAATTCATCCATGGCAAACTTCGAGTAATTCGAGATTTCCGTCAAACTTTCAATTTCCTTTTCATCATCAAGTAGATAAATACGTTGATCAATTTTTGATTTGATGAGTGTTAATTCCGATCCAATATTGTCATGTAAATCGCGCGAAATCCGAAGCTTCTCTTGAGTCGATTTCAACGCTTGATCGTTTAATTCCTTTTCCTTTTTCGCTCGTAAGTTTCTACTGAAAAAGAAGTAGATCAACAATGAAAGAGCGAGTAATAGAGCCAAAATGACAATCCATAAGTTGTTGCGTTTGATGCGCCAAGCATCCTCGTCAATCTTCTGTTGTTGCTTTAACAGTTGGTTTTTCTGAACGGAATTTTGGTATTTCGTCTCAATTTCTTTGAATGCCAGTTGTTGCTTCAATCCGATTGTTTCATCGGTATAAAATTGATGCTTTTTGAGCATGTCTAATGCCAGATCATAACGATGATTAGTTTCGTAAATACGGGACAGCATTTTAGCAATTTCAATACCTTCTTCGTACAAATGTAAACTATCCACAGTGATAATTGTCTCTTCTAGAATCTGTTGCGCCTGATGCTCTTCACCTGTTGTAACAAGGCTTTTTGCCAATTGATATTTGTAATTAAACACCTGCAAGGGATCTACTTTACTTTCTTCCAAATAGGGTTTGGCTGCAAGTAATAAGGTCTTCGCTTTCTCATAATCGTTGGAAAGAAGAAGTGAATATGCTTCAGCGCTCGCCAATGCAGGTTTTAAGTAATTTAAATCCAGTGAATCAATTCCTATTTGTGCTTTCGATAGGTAAGTGTTCATCTCACTGATATTCCCTCGCTTTGCTGATAGTTTAGCAAGGTAAATTTGTGCATTGATGATTCCAGGAGCTTCATAATCGCTCTTTTTAATGTAATTCAGGTAGTGCTGTGCATATTCAGTAGCTCGATTGAGAATGTTCATTTTCTCGTAGGCTGAGCTGATGGACGAGCATATTTCGGCAGTGATGTAATGGTATTCAGTAGTATCAAAAATGGCCTTTCCCTCCAGGAAAATCTCAATAGCAGTAGGAAAGTCGCCTTGTCTAAGTGAGATGTTCCCAATATTGATTTTAGCAATACCAACACCGATGTAATCATCAAATTTATCGTAGTATTTCATCGCTTGGGTGTATTCATCTCGCGATTTATCAAACACAAAATTGATACTGTACACTTCGCCTAATTCACTGTGGAGATGAGCGCCAAGCAATTCATCTTCCATGTTCTCGATGCCTTTTTCTTTCAATACCGATTGATAGTATTGCATTCCTTCATTAAAATAATAGCGCGCACTATCCAATTGTTGTGCATATCCTTTTTCAGAAACCAATTTCCGATAGAAATAACCGATATCGCCCTCACTATTTTTTTGTTGGGAAAGATCTAAGCCTTTTAATAACAAGGAGCTAGCGACTGCTGTGTTCGAAAACCGTGCGTTCTTCGCGTCAACTTTTAATTGATCAATTTCGGAAAGCTTGGAAGCTTCCTGAGCAGATAAAAATGAGCTTCCGAATAGGAGAAGGCATGCAAGAAATGAAGCTATTCTCATTAGGTTACTTTTCCCGAAGATAAAAGATTTTCAGTCGTTTTTGCTCGATCAGAAAGAAGTTTAACGAGATAATTTGCTCACAGCATCCACTTTGTTATTGACTTCCAACTTTCGATAGAGGTTTTCGATGTGCTTGCGAATGGTTCCTTGACTTAAGAACAATGAATCTGCGATTTGCTGGTAGGTTTTTCCCGTAGCGAGAAGCTCCAGTATTTCTAACTCCCTCGATGTTAATCCGTAGCGCTCATTCAAGTTGATTTTTGGCGCTTGTGCATTGAGCAAACGAAGTGTTTTTCGTGCGATTTTGGGATTTAGTGGAGAACCTCCGTTTAACGCTTGATGAATGGCTTGATGAATGCTCGCTGGCGCTTCGTCTTTGAGTAAATAACCCGTCGCACCCGCAAGAATGGAATCCTTGATCGATTCTTCATCATCGTAAATGGAACACATCACAACAGGGAAGTCTGGACGAAGGTTGATGATTTCCTTTGTTGCCTCAATGCCATTCATAATCGGCATTTCGATGTCCATGAGCAGAATGTCTACTTCGTAGTTCTTAAAATGGGAAAGCGCCTCTTTTCCGTTTTTTGCAATAAAGCGAACGGAGAAATCACCGGATAGTTCAATTTTCGATTGCAGTTCTTTCCCTAACTCGGTTTTATCTTCAACAATACCAACGTAGATCATTCAAATGGATTTGATTCAAAGGTAAGGGAATTGAAAAGTGTATGCAATACGAGGAGTTGCGTAGATAGTCTGGAAACGAATTTAAGCGACGCTAACTTTCAAAAGCACCAATTCCAAAGAGCGCAAAATCATATTTTGAAGGATCAACTGGGTCGAATTCCCTTAGTTGAGTCATCAATTCTTCCAACGCTTTCCAATCGTCTTGTTTGCGTTGTATTAATCCTAGATTTCGTCCATGCTTACTTGTGTGTACATCTAAGGGAATGTATAATTCTGAGGTAGGAATGGACTTCCAAATTCCAAAATCAACACCTTGTTTGTCGTTGCGAACCATCCAGCGTAAAAACATATTGATGCGCTTCGCGGCTGATCCTTTCATTGGATTTGATAGGTGTTTTTCCGATCGTTTCTCATGTTCTGTGGAAAGAAAAATATCGCGAAAATTCACGATTCGTCCTTTTACGCCTTCAATTTCAGGATGTGGAGAGAATGCCTTTTCCAATCCGCCCTTCTCGTAAATGTTTCGCAGACTTCGAAAAAAGAAATCGAGATCGATCGCATTGAAGGTTCGATGCACAAATTCGAGTGGGCGAGAGGTGTAGTTTAAAATGAATTCGTGCGGATTATGCTCCATGATCTCAATCAATCGTTCTCCATTTTTGATAATGGATTTTCGCTGACCCCATGCAATTGTAGAAATCAAAAAGGCTACAATTTCAATATCTTCCTTCTTCGAAAAACGGTGTGGAAGCTGAATAGGGTCACTTTCAATAAAGTCACGCGTGTTGTATTGCTCTGCTTTAAAATCGAGGTATTCGCGAAGTTCTTCCTTGGTCATATTGGATTGTTGGAGTATTAGAGATCGTTGGATATGCCTCAATATTCGATCTGATACTAAAAACGACGAGCACTAGGCATCTAAAAGTGTGGTTTTCCCGATCTCAGTGTACGAGTACTTTGAATTTTATTCAACGATCAACCCGTCTGTAATCTGAATTTTACGGTCTGTCATTTTGGCTAGATCTTGATTGTGCGTTACAATCACAAAAGTCTGATTGAACTCATCTCTCAAATCGAAAAACAATTGGTGTAACTCTGTTGAGTTCTGACTGTCGAGATTTCCAGAAGGTTCATCTGCCAAAATAATTTTCGGTTGATTGATCAATGATCGTGCTACCGCAATGCGCTGTTGTTCTCCACCAGAAAGCTCATTGGGACGATGCGTTGCTCTACTTTCCAAGCCCAACATTCCAAGTAATTTCATCGCTTCCTGCTTGGCATCGTTCATGTTTCGACCTTTGATTAACGCGGGTAAAATGATATTCTCCACTGCATTAAACTCTGGAAGTAACTGATGAAACTGAAAGATAAATCCGATGGATTCATTTCTGAAAGCCGATAATTTCTTTGCGCTGAGCGAGAACGGATTGGTTCCATCAATGAGAACTTCTCCAGCATCTGGCTTGTCCAAGGTTCCCAAAATTTGAAGCAAGGTTGTTTTTCCTGCTCCTGAAGATCCCACAATTGAAACAACCTCACCCTGAGTGATTTCCAAATTGATTCCCTTCAGAATGCGAAGATCCTCGAATGATTTAGTGATTCCCTTAGCAATCAGCATTTTACTTATCCATTTTGAGTGAGTGTCCCATACGATCGCGCTTCGTTCTCAAATAGAATTCGTTGTGCTTGTTTGATTTGATCTCCAACGGAACATTTTCCACCACTTCCAAGCCGTAACCAATCAATCCTGTACGTTTTGTAGGGTTATTAGACATCAAGCGCATTTTTGAAACACCCAATGCTCGAATAATTTGTGCACCTATTCCGTAATCACGCTCGTCTCCTTTGAATCCAAGCTTCAAATTCGCCTCAAGTGTATCGTATCCTTCTTCTTGAAGTTTGTATGCCTTCAATTTATTCGTTAAACCGATTCCACGGCCTTCCTGATTCATATAAACGATCAATCCTTTGCCTTCTTCTTCAATCATGCGCATGGATGCTTCCAATTGAGGTCCGCAATCACAACGACATGAACCGAAGATATCGCCTGTCATACATGAAGAGTGAACGCGCACTAGAACGGGTTCATCTTCTTTGAATTCACCTTTTACAATCGCCAAATGTTCTTTTCCTGAAGTCGTTTCACGGAACAAGTGAAGATCGAAATCTCCGTAATCCGTTGGCATTTTTACATCAATAACTTCTTCAACGAGTGATTCGTTTTGCAAGCGGTATGCAATCAAATCTTCGATTGAAACCAATTTTAGATCAAACTTCTTCGCAATTTCTGCGAGTTGTGGCAAACGCGCCATCGAACCGTCTTCATTCAGGATTTCTACAATCACTCCAGCCGGTTCAAATCCAGCCAAACGAGCAAGGTCAATCGCTGCTTCTGTATGTCCAGCTCGACGCAATACACCACCTTTTTTCGCACGAAGCGGGAAGATGTGTCCTGGTTTTCCTAATTCTTCGGGGCGAATGTTTGGATCGATCAATGCTTTTACCGTTTTCGCACGGTCGCTCGCACTAATTCCTGTCGTACAGCCATGTCCATTCAAATCAACTGAAACTGTAAACGGTGTTTCGTATGCAGCCGAGTTGCTCTGAACCATGAGATTTAATCCCAAACGATCACATTCATCCTCAATAAGCGGCGCACACACCAATCCACGGCCATGTGTTGCCATGAAGTTGATAATTTCAGGGGTGATGTTTCTTGCTGCTGTGAGGAAATCTCCCTCATTTTCACGGTTTTCGTCATCCACGACAATGACAACCTTACCATCTTGAATGTCTTTGATGGCTTCTTCAATCGTGTTTAATTTGATTTCCATACGTCTGATCGACAATTTTCACAAAGTTACTTGAAAAATCTAAGTTGACAGGGAGGATTCCCGATTTCTTTCAAGTCAATACTTGGTGGATTCGATGAGTTCTACCAAGCGAGCAGTGGTGCTGTCCCATTGGTGGTTTTTCTCAACGAAGGCGCGCGCTTTTTCTTGTATTGCTGCGTACTTGTTGGTATCACTGAGAAGCAAGTGGATGGCCTCTTCAAATTCTTGTGGTTTGGAAGCAACGAGAATCTCTTCATTCTTCTTTGTTCCGATAGGATTGTTAGCCAATGGTGTTGTAATGCATGGAACACCTAAAGCCATGGCTTCGAGTAATTTATTTTGCATTCCCGTTCCAATCATCATGGGAGCAAGGAAAATGCGTCCTGAGGCATATGAGTTGCGAATGTCATCGACCCAACCCGTTAATTCTATTTGTTGATTTTCTGCTGCAATCTTCTGAACCTTTTTCGATGGGGAAGAGCCTGACACCAAAAGGGTTTTATCTGGAAAGAGCGGTAGAATTCTCTTGTCGATGTAGGCAATGGCTTCCACGTTTGGCGGATAACTCATGTTACCCACAAACACAAAATCGTATGACTTTTCTTGCTGAATTGTCTCAAAGAAAGAAGCATCAATCCCATTGGGAATACACACAATTTGCTTTGCATGTGGATGCATAATCAATTGTTGATCCTGCTGGCTGATAATCGTTCGGTTTTCGAAAAAATCAAACATCATCGACTCGTATTTCTTCAGTCTTCGTGCTTCCGATCGGAAGAGCCAACGTTTGTAAAATGCCTGCTGCGACTCTCTACGTTGAATTCCTGCGCTAAGTGCATCCATGTAGTCGAGCGTTTTCGGAATAGTGTGCTCATTCTTTACGTATTCAGACATTCTAATCAATTGACAATAAATATGATTAAAACTATTTAATTGAATTAATTGATTAACCTTTTGCCGAGCACGTTTACTGTAGAAATACCCCACTTGAAATGGATTTCCATTGAGCGTTGAGCGGAATAAATTCCATCCTTTTTCGAATAAGCTTTGCTGGTGAACGACAATTTCGGAGCAATACGCTTGAACCTTTTCGAAGTGTTCTGGTTTCACCTCATGATTAGTTAAGGCAAAAAGTGTTATTTCGAAATGATTGCTGAGTTCTTTCAGTTGGTGAAACGCACGCAATTTATCTCCCTTTTCGAGCGGATAGGGGAATCGCGACACGAGCATGAGCACTTTCTTTTTATGTGTTTGCTTCGAAGGTTTCAACAATTTTCTGACTTATGGCGTCAATATTATGGTTTTTCTCGATATAATGGATGGCGTTTCGTCCGATTTCTTTTCGTTTCTCAGGATTCACACTCAGTTCGGCAATAGCGCTAATGAATTCCTCGTCGCTATTCACAACAAACAGACAATTCTTTCCAGTATAATCGATTCCGAGTGCTCCTTCAGGAGTTGTAACCACAGGAATTCCCATCGCCATGGCTTCGAGAAACTTAATACGAACGCCTGAAGCCAACTGAATGGGAGCGGCCAATACACCGTGATTACTCATGAAATCTACCACAGAGTCAACGAAACCATGTACATGTAATCCTGGTTGATCTTGTTCTGGGAACACTTCATCGGACTTCGCACCGGCTACATGCAATTCTAGATGTGCATTGTTTTTTCTCAACTCGGGCAACATTTCCATCAATCTTCGCACCGATTGAATATTGGGTTGCCAATCCATACTTCCAAGGAAAAACAGCTTATTCGAGGTTGTTTCTACCGCGCTCAATGCTGTAGGGACACTCACAGGGATTTCAACGATAGAAGTAGTAATCCCATTATTCCTAAAAACTTCTGAGTCGTCTTGTGAAATAGAGAAGATAGCGTGCACTTTTTTTAGTGCGGATAACTCGAAACGCTTTAAATCCTTTGCTAAACGATTCAGATACCATTTTTTCAAAATGCTGGCTTCTTTTGCGTATTGTTCCCACAATTTGAACTCGACATTATGCGTTCGAGCCATCATTTTTCCCTTGAAAATGGCTTTCACATCTTCGAAATAGGGAAGTGTATACAAGCTATCGAACACAATGCCGTCAAAGTCTCCGTTTTGGATTAAAGCGTTTAATAAGTCGGCTACTTCCTTGTGGTAGAAACGATCTGCGTTGTACGAGCTTGATTTGAACAGTGCCGCAAATGCAGAAAGTGGGTGAATGGCTGTATCCACAAAATAATCGACAGGAGCGATTTTTTTTGCTACTTCTTTGGGGAATTTTGAATTGTCAAATGGGTGTTTATCTGTAGAAAGTGTGACATACTTCACATCCATATTGGCATGAAGAAGGCATTTGAGGAATTGCTGACTCGCAAAACAACCACCATCTACTGCTGGGTAAATTGGTTTTGATGTGAAGAACAGAATTCTCATCGTCGTTTGATTCGAAATAGTTTTTTCCACGCCTCCTTACTAAAAACAGGAGAATCGTTGGCTGCTGAATGCATCAACCAGAGCGCGACGGGTGCCAATACCATTGAAGAGAACCACATACCCAAGAAAGGAGAGATGGTTCCTGATTTTGCCAATCCATCTCCAATTGTCATCAATACGAAATAGACCATGAAGAGTAGCGCTGCGATTACCACAGGAGCACCGAATCCTCCTTTTCGGACAATGGCTCCGAGCGGTGCACCAACGAAAAACAACACGATAATGGCAATGGTAAGAGAGAATTTACGGTGAAACTCAATCAGGTATTTGTTCATGTCCATTTCCATCGTTTCCAAGAAACGTGCTTGTCCGTCCAAGTTTGATAACTTGCTACGAATTCTTGATTTTGCCAGATTTATTGCTGATTTCTTTTGCTCTGTCGTTAGCTGATCAAATACAAGCAAGGTATCGACAGCTTCCATGATTTGAGGGTCTCTTTCTCCTTCAATGGAGTTCTCTTTATAGTTCTTCGCAAGAAAATAGGGGAGATCCGCCTTCAAATTCTTTTGAAAATTCTGGATGATTCCTTTCGCATTCTTTTGAATGGAATCGAGTGTGTAATTGATCTGGAAGACATTCAGCATTTCGTGCTTGTCCTTAAACATGTCTTCATCCGAACGGTCGAGATTGAATCCGCTCAAGTCAATTTTGTACGTTGCATGGTCGAAGGTTGAACGTCGGCTCGGTCGCGTATTCTCAACTCCGTGTTCTTTTCCATCTGGAGAGAAATTTGGCGGTGTAGGCGAGAGTTCTTCCATTACGTATCCATCTTCCAACTCAAAATAGAGATACTTACCGTTTTCCGACTTGTATACATTTCCTTCTTTGGCGCGTACAGATTTGATTACTGTTTTGTCGGTGTGATCATGAATGAGAATCCCTTTGAAGGTATTGTCTGTTCCTTCGTCAATTTTGATCGCATATCCATCTAACTCGGTGCTGTATGTTCCCGGAGTTAGAATTGAAGAAATCTTTGTTTGTTGAATATCGAAAATTAGCCCATGCCATTTCAAATTGGCCACAGGTATGACGTAATTCGCGAAATAAAAGGTTGAAAGGGCGATGATGAGCACTATCCCTGTTAGTGGGCGTAAAATTCGATAGAGCGAAAGTCCGCTTGATTTAAGTGCTGTAAGTTCGTTGTTTTCGGCCAAGTTCCCCAAAGTCATAATTGATGACAGCAAAATTGCAAGGGGCAGTGCCAGAGGGATTAAACTTGCGGAGACGTAAAATAACAACTCCAAAATAACAGAAATAGAGAGGCCTTTTCCCATCAAATCATCAATGTACTTCCAGAAGAACTGCATGATGAGAATGAACATAGAAATGGCGAAGGTAACCAGAAATGGTCCCGTAAATGAACGAATACTAAAATAGTAAAGACGTTTCAAATTAGCCGTTTTGAATTACTGTGATAACGCAGTAAGCAAGAATGTATTTTATGCGCCGAGTTTACGCTTTAACTGATTGATCTGCTCCTCCCAAAGGAAACGTGATTCTTCCAACTCATCTGGCTCTGCGAAAGATGTCAGGGTCAAAATAACAGATTTCGTCATTGGGTCTTTCTCATAGCGGAGTTCGAAGTACGTATCGAGTTCTTCTTCCTCATCTTCGAGCCATTGCCAGCGAACACGCACATTATTCTTCTTTGTGATAAGTCGCGCTTGTTCTTCGCTACCGTCCCATATAAATGTATAAATGTCGTCTTTGATATTCACGTCATCAGCAAACCACTCACTCAACCCGCTTGGAGTACTCACCATGTTGTCCAACGACTTGATCGACGTTTTCAACAAGAAATCCATTTCATATTTTTCTTTCTCTGCCATTTGTAGTTATTAATTCTGATTAACTTCGTATTTGAAATCCGCCAATATACACATTCTTTTCCAATGGCTTTAAGGCATTCATTTGAAAAATCAGGCAACTTTTTGTTTAAGCATCGCGGACAGATTCCGCTGATTCTCTTTGCAATAGCTGTGCCAGCTATCTTTTTAACAGATAATGACTATTTCCTAAAGTCGAAAATGGCGTATTGGATTCTGTTGGGCGGGAGTATTTTGTTAACATTTTTTGGGCAAGTGATTCGTTCGATAGCCATCGCAAAAAGTGCCAAGCAAACTTCTGGGAGAAATACATGGGGACACGAAGCGAAAGCGCTGAACCAAACGGGGATTTATTCTACGGTTCGACATCCACTGTATTTGGGGAACTTCTTTATTTGGATTGGAATTGTCTGCTTTGTTGGGAATCCGTGGTTTGCCCTCATTGTTTCGCTGCTTTTTTGGTTGTACTACGAGCGCATTGCATTTTCGGAAGAGGTTTTTCTGGAGAGAGAGTTTGGCGATGAATACATCGAGTGGTCGCTCAAAACGCCTGCATTTATTCCTTCGTTCAAGCATTATACAAAAAGTGAAGTGCGTTTTTCGGTGAAGACCTTGCTTCGCAGAGAATACCCAGGAATTTCAGCAGCGATTATCGGCTTTCTTTTTGTTGATTTCGTACGAAACTGGATTTATTTCGGGGAGCCGAAGTGGTTGGTTTCACACGGTGTAATTTTGTTTGTCGCTTTGATGATTTCTTTGGTTTTACGCACGTTAAAGCATCATACAGATGTATTAAGGGAAGAGGATCGCTCGTGATTCGACGAGACAAATCGAAATAGGTAACTCAACCGTGTTTTTCTAGAAAGAAAATTTGAAGCAGTTAAAATTCCACTTCGCCAATTCCTTGACGAATAATCTCTGGTTCATTTCCTGTACAATCGACAATTGTAGATGCCTCAAGGTTTCCGTAACCACCATCTATAATAATCTCCGCTTTCGAGTCGTAGCGTTGGTAAATTTCGTACGGATCTACGAAGTAATCTAGGATTTCATCTTCATCATCGTGCAGAGAAGTCGTTGCCAAAGGATTTCCAAGTTGTTCAACAATATTCAGTACGATGTTGTTATTCGGAATTCTAATCCCAATTTCCTTTCGCTTGTTGTCGAACATCTTCGGAACTTCATTATTTGCTTCCAAAATGAAGGTGAAGGGGCCAGGGAGTGAACGATTAAGCAGTTTGTACGTAGAGCGATCCATTTGTCGGACATAATCCGAAAGGTGGCTTAAATCAGAGCAAATAATCGAAAAGCGCGCCTTATTCAATTTGATTCCCTTCAGCGTAGCCAGTTGCTTTAGTGCTTTCTTGTTACGCAAATCACAGCCCATAGCGTACACCGTATCGGTTGGGAAGATGATGATTTTTCCTTGCTGCAGCGCTTTCACCACCTCGTCGATGGAGCGTTGATCAATATTGTGTTCGTTGATTTCGATTAACATTATTCCTTTTTGAAAATGGAACAACTGATAGCGTAATGGTCACTCAATTTTTCCGTTTGGATTACAAAGTTACGAGAACCCATCGATTCATCATAGAAAATGTAGTCAATTCTTCCCGCAGGGACTTTTCCAGCGTAGGTTCTACCAATGCCAAATGAGGTATTCAGGAAAGCATCTTTCAAAAATCGATGAAACTGATTGTAGGTATATGACATTGGAGCATCATTGAAATCTCCGCAGACAATAATCGGATAAGGTGAGCTCTCCATGTGCTTTGTCAGTTTCTCTGCTTGTTTCGCTCGAACGGGATAAGCGTTGAGCACTTTGCGAATCAATTTAAAGGCTTGAGAATTTTCATTCGAAGCTTGCGGGTTGTCTTCACTGAATAAAGCGTAATCATCTTTCTGGAAGTGAATGGATTGCAAATGAACATTGTACACTCGAATTGTGTCCTTTTTTGAAACGATATCCGCGTAAACACAATAATTGAATGTTTTCTCTACTTCATCGAAACTGACTTCACCTTGACTAATAATTTCATGCTTGGAAAAAATAGCTACGCCAAACGATTGTTTCTTGTAATCGCTGACAGATAATCGCGAATGATGATACGGGGTTTTTAACCGTTTTGTGAGTGTAGGAATGGTTCTGTATTCTTCTGATCCTTCCTGGTAATAGAATTCTTGAAAACAATAGATGTCCGCTTTTTCATCTTCTAGGTATGAAAAAATAGCTTCCTTGTTTTCGAGTGCCTTTGCTGGATTTTGATTGTATACGTCGAACAAGCGCACATTGTAGCTTAAAACTTTTAGCTCTTCCGAATTATTCGTGTTTTCGTCATCCCATCCGATAGAAAAAGACCGAAAATGTAGCGGACCGCCCAAGAGTAGTGTTCCGAACATGATTAAAATCCATACCCGTGACTTCATGAATAGCCAGATGATGAAAAGAAGCAGATGTACTCCAACGATTATTAAATAAGCCAATCCGAAAAGGGGAAGAATTCGAAACGATTCGGGATGAATATAAATACTTAAATAGGAGAGAAGAAGCGACGCAATAGACAGAACCGAACCAATGATCAGAATGGTTTTGAATCTGAATATGCGTTTTAACAACTTCATGGGAGTTTAGGAGTTGTGTTATTTACTCTGTTTGAACAAGAAATCTTTTTCCTTCTTCGTGAGTGATTCGTAGCCCGATTTTGAGATTTTGTCTAGAATACGATCCGTTTGTTCTTGACGTCTTTTTTTATCTGCATTGTATTCCTCATCCGTCATCTGTCGGGCATCTCCCTTATTAACAGTTAACTTTGGTTTCTTGCGAAACAAACTGCGGAACCAATCGCCAAAACGTTGTGCCATAGTGATGATATTATTTGAACTTTGAAGATTTTGGACGGAGATCAATCCAAGTGCGGCTCCACCAATGTGAGCGAAGCGCGCAACTCCATCGTCTACGCCGAGTTTTAAGAAGTTAATCAAAAATAAAGCTCCTGCGATATAAATCAATTTCACCTTGAGTACACCGAATAGATGTGCTTCTAAGTTAGGTCTATGGGCGGAAACAGCAAAAATAATCGCCATGACAGCTCCCGAAGCTCCTAGTGCAGAGGTGGAAGAAATGGCAGGGAATATGTTGGCTCCCATTTCAAAGAGTACACCGAAAACACCTCCAAGAAGATAGGTGTAAAGCAATCGTTTTTGAGAAAAAAACTGCAAAAACATACGCCCAAAGGAATAGAGTAGAAGCATGTTAAACGCAAGGTGCAAAAATCCTTTGTGCGAGAACATATTGGTGATTAATCCCCATGGTTCTTTAATGAATGCAAGTGGGTGCGTTTTTACCGTGAAAACGCTGTCGATAATTGAATCGATGACGATGAGTGCATCACCCTGAAGTAGTCGCCCTGTTACGTCTAAAATGTTGATCACCAAAAATACGATCACGTTGATGAAGATCAACTTCATGAAGATGCCACCATTGTTATACTGGTGTTTTAATTCATCGAGTATGGAACGTTGTTGTTGCATGCTTAATAAAAATTAGTTCGATCTTTTTTTCTCCAAACCAAAACGAAAATTGCTCCAACAACAGCACCTCCAACGTGTGCAAGATGGGCAATGGTGTCACCTGATGCATAGACGCTATTGTAGATTTCGAACGCGATATAACCTCCAATCAGATATTTGGCTTTAATCGGAATAGGAGGGAAGATTAGCATCAATTCAGTATTCGGGAATAAAATGGCGAAGCCTGCAAGGAGTCCGAAAATCGCCCCAGAAGCTCCAACCAATCGACTCCAGTTAAAATCAGCATACGCTTGAAGAGTTTCGATTGTACCCGCTATCACCCTAATTTTATCGGTATCGCCTTCTAGTAATCGGTATTTGATTTCCGTCATGTCGTAGCCCATGGAAACAAGTTGCTGTTTCAGATCCATAATTTGCCAAACACCAATAGAATTGTAGAGCACAAATGCACCTAATCCACTAGCGATGTAAAAGATGAAATAACGTTTCGATCCCCACACGCGTTCCAAGTGGGAGCCAAACATAAAGAGTAAGAACATGTTAAAAAACAAGTGCAGGAAGTCGGTGCTACTGTGCATAAACATGTGTGTAATGACCTGGTAAGGTTCAAAAAACACAGAGTTAAAGTATCGACCACTTAGTAGGTAAAATAGATCAATGCCACTATTGAGCAGCACCATCGACACAACGTATAGCGTGATGTTGATCAACAACAGATTTTTTGTTACCGGTGGAATGTTTCTAAACATCTATCTAAATTTTTCGTCTATGCCTTCCAAAGAAAGCGTGTCAATAATCTTTTTATTTCCTGGGGTAAATGCATGATTCTCGCATTGGAACAAACGCTCAATAATGTCATTTACGGCTTCTTTCGAATTCAAATTCATCTTTTTCATTGAAGCTGATTTCGAAATAGAGTGCACCAATTCGTGGGCAATTTCTCCTTTTTCAATATCTCGATGAGCGATTGTTTCTACAATTCGGTCCAATGCTTTTTGAATCGTTTCGTCTTGCAAAACGCTCGGAACTGCAGATAAATGCAATTCACCTTCTTTCACTTCACCAACAAACCCTAGTTGCTTTAACATCATGGCGTTACTTTCCCAGGCAACAAGCTCGTTTTTCGACAACTCTTTTTCAATTGGAAAGAGTAAGACTTGAGACTGTAATGGATTTGTAATGAATGAACTAATTAAGTCAGTGTAAAGTATTTGTTCATACGCTCTTCGAGCATGGATTACCATCAATCCTGACTTCGTTGGTGTAAAAATATAATTGCCTTTTATTAAAAATTGCGAAATTCCCGGAGACGTTTCATCTTCAATTAATGGAGCGGGTTCTTCCTCTTCAGGAGCTTCATCGATGGTATAAAAGTTCTCCCAATCCGCTGATGATGCCTCTTTTGTTCCGAATCCGTGCTTCGTGATCGCTTGTGAGAAATTTTCCGATTTCTTTCCAGATGATCCACCCGAAAAAGAGGTGGTATTCCGATTGCTCGTACTATGGAAGGGATTGTAATCTGGATTTACTTTGATAACCGGCTCGCTTACAGGTTTGGATTTCATGTCCATTGGCAAGTCAAAACTTGTTTCGCGCTCAAAATCCAAAGTAGGAGCGATGTTATATTTCCCAAGAGCTTGTCGAATGCTACTCAACAAGATAGAGTAGATGAACTTCTCCTCTTCAAACTTGATTTCCGTCTTCGTGGGATGCACGTTTACGTCAATCTTTTGAGGATCCACGTTTAAGTACAAGAAATAACTCGCATACGTACGTTCTTTAAGTAATCCTTCAAATGCCTTGTTAATTGCATGGTTGAAATACGTGCTCTTGAAAAAACGATCATTTACAAACAAAAATTGCTCTCCACGCGTTTTTCGAGCATACTCAGGTTTCAATACAAAGCCATTAAGCTCTACGATATCAGTTGACTCTTCAATGGGAACCAATCGATCGTTTGTTTTCTTGCCCAAAACGTCTACAACCCGTTTTCTCAGCACACCAGGCATCAAGTTGTATATTTCCGAATCGTTGTGCGTTAACGTGAAATGAATCGAGCTATGTGCTAAAGCTACGCGCTCAAATTCATCTTGAATGTGCCGAAATTCAACTTTGTTCGATTTCAAGAAATTTCTTCGAGCTGGAACGTTGTAAAACAAGTTTTTGATCTCAAACGATGTTCCGTTCGGACAAACTGTCTCCGTATTGTTCACCACTTTACTTCCTTCAATGTTGATCTGCGTTCCCGTTGCATCATCTGCTAGTTTCGTACGCATTTCAACATGGGCAATGGCCGCAATAGAGGCAAGTGCTTCTCCTCGGAACCCTTTCGTAACCAATGAGAATAAGTCATCCGCTTTACGCACCTTACTTGTTGCGTGGCGTTCAAAGCAGAGTAGAGCGTCATCTGCGCTCATCCCAGATCCGTTATCCACTACTTGAATAAGCGATTTGCCTGACTCTTTGATGTTTACATCAACCTTCGTTGCTCCTGCATCAATCGCATTTTCCATCAATTCTTTCACTACAGAGGCTGGGCGTTGAATAACTTCACCTGCTGCAATTTGATTGGCGATGTGATCGGGTAATAATTGTATCAAACTCATAGTTGACTACCAAAGATTATTTACAATGGTATCCACTTCGCTTACACCATTAAAAATAAAGTAACCCAATGCGAGCAACACCACAATTAAAACAAGAACACGAATGTTTGCGGATCTATTTTGACTTTGTCGGTATTCTCCACGCGACAATTCACTGTTGAGATTGGCACGGAACATTGAACGACGATCATCATCCGATAATTCGCCATTGCTCATTTTTCTGTAGTACTCTTTCTTCTGATCGAGTGCTTCCTTACGCTCGTCGTAGTACCTTGAGTTATAATGAAAACGCTTATTTTGAAGCGTATTATTTAAAAATCGAAACTTCATAATTGTAGATCAAATTTAACAATTAATCCCTCGTTGGACGACTAACATCCCATCAAAAAACATACCTGAAACAGACGAGGTGACAATGCGACAGGTTTATTTTGGAAAAGTTTTTGATCTGTACTTGTGGATAAGTTAAAAAGATCCACATGATTAAGACTAGAACAAGCCGTATTTTTGAATGTATGAACAAAATACTCTCTTTCCGTTATTTCGCTCTGTTCGGGCTACTATTTAGTGGGATTATCTCGCTTTCCTTGGCATTTCAAACCAAAGAAGTAGAGGTGAAGGTTCCAAGTCAAAGTAATTGGGTGAATGCTCAATTGGATAAAATGACATTGGAACAGAAAATCGGTCAATTTTTCATGGTGGCGGCTTATTCCAATCGTGGTGAAGCACATTATCAACATTTGGACTCTCTTGTAACGGAGCAACAAGTAGGAGGAATGATCTTTTTTCAGGGACAACGGATCAATATGAAGACAATCTTGAACCGTTTTCAATCGAAAGCGGAAATTCCTTTGTTGATTGGAATGGATGCTGAATGGGGCGTGCAAATGCGTTTGTTCGGAGAAGACCGTTTTCCTTATAATTATACACTTGGTGCAGCCAATGATCCAGAGTTAACGCGAACTGTTTCCAAAATGATCGCTCAAGAATGTCGTGAAATCGGTATTCATATGAATTTTGCACCAGTAGCAGATGTAAACAGTAATCCGAATAATCCAGTTATTGGTTTTCGTTCTTTTGGAGAAAGTCCAATTGAGGTCGCAGCACACGTAAAAGCAGCTGTGGAGGGAATGGAAAGTCAAGGTGTATTGACAAGCATCAAACATTTCCCTGGACACGGTGATACGGGAACCGATTCGCATTATGATCTACCTGTGGTCGAAAACTCATTCACACAAATTGACGCGATTGATTTCCCTCCATTTCGAGCGGGAATTCGTGCAGGGACAGCGAGTGTGATGATTGCTCATTTGAGCGTGCCTGCAATCGATTCAACAGGAACGCCAAGCAGTTTGAGTCCGATTGTAATTAAAGACTACTTGCAAGGGCAATTGGGATTCAAAGGGTTGGTGATAAGTGATGCACTCAACATGAAAGCCGTGGCAGATCGTTATGGCAAAACGGAAGTAGTTGTGAAAGCATTTGAAGCGGGGTGTGATATCCTTCTGTTTCCTGAAAGTGTAGAAGATGCTATTCAAGCCATCAAAGCGAAGGTGGAAGCAGGCGAGATTGAGTTGAATGAAATTGATGCACGCTGTAAGAAAGTATTGAATGCAAAGTACAAAGCAATTATCAACCCGAAGAGCTACGAAAGCTATAACGAGTATGAAATAGAGCTCGCGAAGCGACAAGTGTATGAAAAGGCGCTGACGGTTTTGAAAAACGAGAACGAAACCCTACCAATCAAGCGCTTTGATCAACGTATTGCCCATGTGAGTATTGGAACGAATACGAGTTCACTGAACAAATCGATGGACTTGGTGGCTCCAATTGATCACTTTCATTTCTATACAGTAGAAGAAGCTCAAAGGAGATTGAAAGACACCTTAGACGATTACGACATGATCATTACTGCTTTTCACAGCAATACGGTTCGTTCTCGAAATGATTATGGCTTGCCGAACAATTGGAAAAAGTGGATATCAGACCTTCCTGATAAAAAGAATGTATTGGCATTTTTTGGAAATCCTCTGGGCTTGAAGGATGCGAATTTAAGTAAGTTTCAATCGGTTGTGGTGGCATATGAAAATCACAGTGTGGCGCAAGATCGAGTTGGACAGTTTCTGATGGGGACTTTTGCCTCTTCGGGAGAACTCCCAATGACAATGAATGATACATACAAGCGTGGTTTCGGCGTGAAAGTAGAGTGGTCTGGGAGACTGAAAGAATCGCAACCTGAGGAATTGGGTATCAGTCGACAAAAGATGCTGGAGATCGATCGAATTGTTCAAAGTGGCATCGATGAAGGTGCTTTCCCTGGCTGTCAGGTAGTGGTAGCGGTTGAAGGAAAGGTGATTTGGCGAAAATCTTACGGATATCATACCTACGCGAAGGAGCGAGAGGTTCAAAACACCGATGTGTATGACATTGCGTCAATCACAAAAATTGCAGGTTCAACTTCCTCTTTGATGGTACTCGATTCTGAAGGGAAATTTGATTTAAGCGCTCGCTTGAAAGAATACCTTCCTGAACTTACCGATAGCACGGCTTATTCGAATTTGTTGTTGAAGGACATGTTAGCGCATCAAGCGGGATTATCGCCTTGGATTCCTTTTTATACGAAAACCTTGAAAGAAGGTCAACCGAGTGATGAATGGTACGCTCCGATGAAATCGGAATTAATGAATGTTCCTGTAGCGAACAACTTGTGGATCAATGGCGCGTATACCGATACGATGTATCAACGTATTTTGCGTACTCCACTTAAGTCAAGACGTTACAAGTATTCGGATTTGGGGTATTACTTCATCAAAAAGATCATCGAGAAGCAATCGGGAGAGAAAATGGAGGATTTCACCCTAAACCATTTGTACAAACCGATGGGGCTTCAGTATTTGCGCTATACTCCGCTCGAGTATTTCCCGAAGCGACAAATCGCACCAACAGAAGACGATCAGATTTTCAGAAAACAACTTGTTCATGGGTATGTCCACGATCCAGGTGCCGCAATGATTGGTGGAGTAGGAGGTCATGCTGGACTTTTCTCAAATGCAAGCGATTTGGCAGCAATCATGCAGCTTTTCCTCAACAAAGGATCGTATGGAGGTACGCAATACATGCAACCAGAAGTTGTTGCAAAGTACACGAAGCAGCAGTATTCACGAAATCGTCGTGGTGCTGGTTTTGATAAACCAAAACTTGATGGAAAAGGAGGAACATGCTATAAAGGCGCGTCAATGGCGAGCTTCGGTCACTCAGGATTTACGGGGACCGTTGCATGGGTAGACCCTGTAAATCAGGTAAATTACGTATTCTTGTCAAATAGGGTTTATCCCGATGCTGAAAATTGGAAATTGGTCAAAATGAATACACGAACCGAAATACAACGTGTTATTTATGAGGCGGTTCAACAAGCAAAACGATGACTATTCAACGAAAACTACTTATTCTATCTATTCTAAGTTTGCTGTTATGCGCAATGCTTTTTGCTGTTTTTCTACCCATGCACGAAGCGAGAGCAGATGAGTTGTTGTGGTACTTCGATGATCCTATTTTTCCGCTTTTACCCGTCAAAGATGTGTCAATTCCCATTTTTTCGATCACATATGGGGCATTGATACTTTACATCATTCTTAACCGAACACACACCTTTTTCCTGAGTAAGTTGGCATTTTCCTACGCTGTATTGTTGATTCTCCGTGCAGGCACCTTATCGATCTTACCATTGAAAGAGCCTACCAATATTGTATATCTCGATGATCCATTTCTAAACACCTTCATCTATCAAGGAACACTCAACGCCGATTTATTTTTTAGTGGACATACGGCATTAATTTGCTTATTAATTTTCTTGACTGAAAAATGGAAATGGTTGTTTGCGGTTTTGGCTATCTCGCTGGGAATCTTACTGATGATTCAACGTGCTCATTACTCCATCGACGTGATTGGTGCCTTGCCCTTCGCCTTTCTGGCGGTAAAGATTGTGGATTTAGGGATTTATCGTCGCTTAAAGGAAAGATAAAACCGTATTTTTGAAATACGAATTAGAAGAGTATGAAGATAGGAATAGTATTATATCCAACCTTTGGTGGAAGTGGAGTAGTGGCGACGGAATTAGGTAAATCTTTAGCAAAAAACGGACATAGCGTACATTTCATTACGTATTCGCATCCGGTTCGACTTGGATCGTTTAGGGAGAATGTGACGTATCACGAAGTGTCTGTTTCTGACTATCCTTTGTTTGAATACCAGCCTTATGAAACTGTCTTGGCCAGTAAAATGGTTGACGTTGTAAAGCATGAAGGATTGGATATTTTGCACGTGCATTATGCTATTCCGCATGCATCTGCTGCCTTTATGGCAAAAATGATTTTGAGATCTCAAGGAGTCGACATTCCATTCGTGACAACCTTACACGGTACAGATATTACATTGGTGGGACGCGATCCGTCATTTGAACCCGTGATTACGTTTTGTTTGAATGAATCAGATGCTGTGACAGCGGTTTCGAAAAGTTTGAAAGAAGATACGTACAAACATTTCTCGACAACACGTCCAATTGAAGTGATTCCGAATTTTATCAGTGTTCCTGCGGACTATAGAAGTATCGATCGCTCTATGCGTAAACGCTACGCAGAAGATGATGAATTCGTTCTTTGTCACGTTTCAAATTTCAGAAAAGTAAAACGTGTAGAGGATGTCTTGGATGTTTTCAAACAGGTGAATGAAGTTAAACCGTCGCGTTTATTGTTGGTTGGAGATGGTCCAGAACGGTATAAGTTGGAGGAAATGTGTCGCGAATTACAATTGTGTGATCGTGTCAAATTTTTGGGTAAAGTAAGAGATACGCAGCACGTATTGGAAATTTCGGATGTTTTCGTGTTGCCTTCTGAAACGGAAAGCTTTGGTTTGGCCGCTTTGGAAGCGATGGCTGTGGGAGTTCCTGTTATTTCTTCAAATACCGGTGGAATTCCTGAAGTCAATGTACACGGTGTAACTGGTTATTTGTCTGATGTTGGAGATGTAGACGACATGGCAGAAAATACCTTAAAGATTTTCAAAGATGCTGAAACCTTAGACAAGTTCCGACAGAATGCACAAACCAGAGCGCGTGAGTTTGATCTTGATACGGTGGTAAAAAAATACGAGAAGGTATACGATTCTCTACTTGAGACAGTTTAAGCCAATTCGAATTCTTCCGAATATTTCTTAACTTTTTTGTCTGATCCAGTTGAAACGGGTGTTGACTCCCGCGTAGCAAAAACAGTTGGTTCGATGGCCGCTGCGATGCTTTTCTTTTCAAATCCGAGTGATTTCATGTGCTTCACGAATGCATCTTCACCTTTTTGTTTGATCCAGTGATGGATAAACGAGAGGCAGGCATCATGAATCTCTTGTTGGATTTTGTCTTTCCTGCTTGCGTAGGAATGAATATCGAGTGAGGGGAGATCAATAAGAATGTTCTCTTCTGTTTCTTGGGTAGACATATTGATATTAACGAAATACTTTCCGTCTTTTACTTCAATATATTCTTCATCTTTCTGAAAGCGAATGTTTTCAATCATACGGTCAGGATTAATGAATGACTAATGTACAAATTTTCGAAGAAGAAATCCATTTAAACGCAAAGGGCTTCGTGTTAACTTTTCAACGAGCACCGCGCCATTGAATGTGTTTCATGTTGAAAACTAGCTCAAATTCAACAAGGTGAGGGGGTACTCATTTCCCATTTCTTATACCGAAAACAGGAAATCAATCATAAAGTCCTTTCCGTATCGGTGTTTTTGCAGTAAAACCAAACACAGTTTTGTGTCTTGACTCTGTCAAGCCGGTGTCCTTGTGGTGAAAAAATCAACCACAAAGTCGCAAAGTCCACAAGGATTTTCATGGTTTAATTGGTAGTTTGAAATTCCAGCGTATCATGTTTAAGCCTCGTGCATCTTGGTGTTTTTTGCTACAAAACTACTCACAGCTTCGTGTCTTGACTCCGTCAAGCCGTGTCCTTGTGGTTCAAAAATCAACCA
>JABXHO010000102.1 GCA_013373595.1 Flavobacteriales bacterium
GAACGTTTCTACCGCGTGGAAAAAAGTAGAAATCGCAATGAAGGAGGTTCTGGACTTGGATTGGCCATTGCGAAACACATCATTGAGGCACACGGACAAACCATTAATGTTCGCAGTACTTTGGAAGTTGGAAGTACGTTCACTTTTAGTTTGGATAAAGGAAAAAGATAGGAGGCCTTTCGCTAGGAATTCGATTTTCCCGATCTAAAAATTCCATTTCATTCCGGCATTTCACTCTTGTATTCTTTCGTTAGGCCGAAGTCGAACATGCACGATAACAGCATTCCTTGGGAATATTTCCCAAGCTCGGACCAAAGTCACTGTGCAGTTGCCTAATATCTTCTTCCTCCGGTGTAAGACATCGCCTCACCTTTTCCAAAGCTATAACTGAATCCGAGCGTAATGAAGCGTCCTCGCTGTGAAAAACTATACAAATAGTAAGCAGATTGATCGATGATTGTTTCGCGGATGCGTGAAGCGAAGACATCACGAACAGAAAGATTCACCACGCCTTTTCCTTTCCAGAGCTTCTTGCGAAGACCAAGATCAGCAGAAGCAAAACCAGAAACCTTTCCTTGAATCGTTTTCACTGCAGACTCATAATTTCCCGTTAACTCAAGATCCCAATCTTTCCATTTGAATTTTGTCATTACACGTGTAGACCATTGGTCGCCTTCAAAATCGAAGTTTTGCGATTCAAACTCACCTTGGCGATTGAAATATCCATAGTTCGCATCACCATTTGCAGAAAACCATTTCGTAACCGTGTATTTCCAATTGGCTTCCACCCCCACTTTATGATTTACCCCGATATTTTCGGGTCTAGTGATCGAAATATCATCTTCAAAATAGGTAATTCTCTCTTTCACATTCGTTGTATACAAATAGTATAAACTTGTATTCAGCATGAATTTGTCCCAGTAGAAAATGCTCGTCAACTCATACGAATCGGCAAATTCGGGCAATAGCTTCGGATTTCCCGTTCGAATATTATAGTTGTTTTTAATGTTGAAAAATGGATTTAAATCCCATAATCGTGGACGGAAAATTCGGCGTGAATATCCTCCTTGTAATTGAAACTTCTTCGAGAACTTGTACGAAGTATGAAGTGTTGGGAATAGATTTGTGAAGTTTTGGTTATTCACTTCATTGGTGGTCGTCAATACAGTTGTTAAGTCCGTATTCTCCACTCGAAGTCCCAATTTCAGCCCCCATTTATCTGTTTCATAGGCTCCTGTAGAATACACTCCCAATACTTTTTGGTTGTACTCGAAGTTGTTCGTGAAGCTCGAGTCGAGGACATACCCCGTTGATTCTTCATCGTATACGGCATAATCATTCCCCACATCGTTGATTTCGTACATGGCACCCGATTCGAGTGTCCATTTCTTGCTAAGTGGATTGACATAATCCAACTGCACCGTTTGATTGAATTGGTAGAAAGACGTTTCCGTTTTCTGATTTCTGTAGGTTTGCGTTCCTACCAATCCTGTATTGATAAAGTCTGATTCCTGTGTCTTTCCAAAATAACGCCCAAGCGCACTAAATTGAAGCGTATGCTCTTTATTGTTCTTGAATTCCTTTTTGTATTGCAGATCGTATTGGTATTTTGGATTCAAGGCCGATGTTGTCTCCTTGCGCTGATAGCTCGAAACAAGTTGATCGATGCTATCATAAATCGCGATGTTCGTTTCTGAAGGTTGTTGTTCAATTTCGTAGGCAAAATTCCCTGAGAGCGTAATGGTATTGTATTTATTGAGGTAGAAATCGGACCCCAGTGTGATGTTGTAGAAATTTTCGTTTCGATATGCCAGTCCATCGCTTAAAACGGTACTTCCACCAGTTAGATCACGGTTCTCATTTTCATTATATCTCGGTAGCGAACGATAACCCGCACCAAATTGCGTAAACAGATTCACTTTTTTCGCGCGATAGTTGATACTTCCTCCCACCGAATGGTTGTGTGGCCATCCCGTGTTCACAGAAACCGAACCATTAAATCCTTTTTTCTCATCCTTTTTCAGAATGATATTTAGGATTCCTGAAGTTCCGCCCGCATCGTATTTGGCCGAAGGATTGGTTATCACTTCGATTGATTCAATCATATCCGCTGTAATCGTTCCCAAGGCATTGGCAGGATCATCCGACAATACCGAAGGTTTACCGTTGATCAATATTTGGACACCACTATTTCCTCTCAACTTGATATTCCCTTCAATGTCTACACTCACAGAAGGGACATTATTCAAGACCTCCATTGCTCCCATCCCCGTGGAACTAATATCTTTTCCGACGTTAAAAACGCGCTTATCCAACTTAAATTCCATCGACGATTTCTCAGCGGACACTTCCACGCCACCGATTTCTTGAGCTGCCATACTTAGCGTGATTTCACCAAGCTCAACCTTATTTCCTTCTGAAGAACCAGGAAGTTCCACACGTTTTTCCTCGTAACTAAAAAAACTGACCCGAATGAACGCGTTAAGCGAATCACTCGACAGGCTAAAGTTTCCTTCCGCATCTGAATTTGTTCCTACTAGTACGTTCCCTGAGCTGTTTGAAACCATCACGACAGTCACGTAAGGAATCGGCTCACGCGTAGATTCATCAATTACCTTTCCCTCATACGTAATGGATTGAGAAAAGCTCGTGTTGAAGAACAAGGCAAACATGGACAAAACAAAAAATCGTATGATTGAGTGCATCATTGTAAAGAGAGATTTAAGTACAAAGAAATCAGGTTTTTCTCAGAATTTCAATTCAGAATCGCTCAACGACCTTTTTTTTACCCTCACCAACATCTTATTCTCCCATTCAAATGGCGAATCAACCACTTAAACAATTGATCTTTAGATGTTTTATTAGTTGTCTAAAGGACTAAAAATGTTGTTCACGGAAAAAATTCTAAACTTGATCAAATTGTCCTTAATTTTGATTCATGTGGAAAAGGAAGAAATCGAATTGGGAGTTCGCTAAAGAAATCTTCTTTCAGCTTGGCTTAATCGCCGTAGTGTTGACTTTCTATTCATATGAAAAGCATGAAGGAACGGGACATTTCACACTTGATTTTCCAACGCTTACTATCTTCATCAACTATGTATCGGCTGCGATATTGATCAACTATCTGTTGCTTCCAAAGTTCTTGTATCCGAAAAAGTACATTCATTTTACCTTCTACTCTCTACTCATTATTGCAGCGGTTATTGCTATCGAAGAAGGAATTATTGAGCAAATCTTTTATCCAGACACACGAGCAAAGACTTTCCCTGACGTTTTCAATAATCTGTTTACAGCCATGCCGATCATTACGATATTGGTTGGGTTCAAATTCGCATGGGATGCGCTTCATCAACAACGTCAGCTCGAAGCACTTGAATCTGCCATAAAAGAAAGCGAATTGCAATTCTTAAAATCACAAATCAATCCTCATTTTCTATTCAATAATTTGAACAACTTGTATTCGTATGCGCTGGAGCAATCTCCAAAAACACCTGAGATTATTTTAGAATTGTCGGGCGTGCTGCGTTATATGCTGTATGAATGTAAAGAAGAGACGGTTCCTCTCGAAAAAGAGATCCAACAACTCAAGAATTTTGTAAATTTAAGCAAGCTACAGCTCGAGGAAAGAGGGAATGTACACTTTGTTCAACCTGAATTGCACAGTGGCTACAGAATTGCTCCGTTAATTCTTTCTGTATTTATCGAAAATGCATTTAAACATAGTGCATCGAGTCAACACAACAACATTGATATTTCTATCAATTTGAGTTGGCGTTCGGATGGTGTTCTCGAGTTTGTATGTGACAATACGTATTCTGAGAACAGTAATACAGAAAGTCTCAGTAAGGGTATCGGCCTGGAAAATGTAAAGAAGCGATTGATGCTGTTGTACCCGGAGCAACATCAGCTTTCAATTACCCAAGATAAGAATCGCTTCAAAGTAATTCTAACGCTTCAACTCGAAACAGATAAACCATGAGATGTATTATCATAGAAGATCAAGCCCCTGCGCGCCGCGTTTTACAAAAATACGTGAATGACTACGGTAAATTGGAATTGAAAGAATGCTTTTCCTCCGCAACCGAAGCACGCACCTACTTGGAGACCGCTGCAGTAGATTTAATTTTTCTGGATATTCACCTTCCAGAACTTTCAGGTCTTGATTTCTTACGATCACTTGAAAAGCCTCCTGCTGTGATTCTTACCACTGCTTTCGATGAATATGCCATGGACGGATATGAGCTCGACATTGTCGATTATCTGCTCAAACCATTCTCTTACGCGCGTTTTTGCATCTCTGTGGAAAAGGCGACGCAACGTATTTCGGCACAAAATAGATTATCTAAAAATGATAATTTCTTCATCAAGTCGGGACGTGCCTATATCAGTGTCAGCCGAAAGGACATACTCTACATTCATTCTGATTTAGATTATACCGAACTCCATTTCGAAACGGGGAAACACATCGCTCAAGAAACCTTAAGTTATTGGGAAAAATCCCTTCACACCTTTGATTTCGTGCGTGTCCATAAATCGTATATGGTAAACATTGCCTCGATCGATCACATTCAAGGAAATCGCATCTACTTTTCCAATGGTCATTCAATTCCAATTGGTCGTGCGTACAAAGATGATTTTATTACGAAGCATGTTAAAGTAACGGATAACTAGGAGTGAATTCTTTTGGTTGTATTTGTTCGTTCAACGCATAAATTGCTTGTTTGGAGACTACAAATTGCGAAGTAATGTACGTGCTTTGTAGCGGGGGAATATTAGTTGCATGGTGACGTTTTGCGGGTAAATTAGACACGAATGAGAAACAACACGACCTTCGTTGAACAAAATGAGAGAAGACCTTATTCCGCCCCTTGAGACCGACGAAGGGACTACACCATTTTTCTTTCAACATTAGTCTGTATTTCAATGGTTAATTTCCTCGTTTGGAAACTCAGTTGTAGTTCAAATTGCGAAGCATTACAAATACTTCGCAGCGGGAAGTGACGAGGAGGTATCTAGGCATAACCGATGAAGAAATAGAGGCTGTGTATGATACCCTATGAATGAAAAATGCTTCGGGAAACTCCGAAGCATTTTTCAGTACTCTTTTGTTTGTGTGTTTATTTCTTCATTCGTTCAAACGCTTTAATTGATTATTAAACCACCCAACTTTATCTCTATTAACGAATAAATTTAAAAATACACTATCTGTAAAACGTCTGGATGATTCAATTAAAATTGGATGAATCAGATTTGGAGTTTTTTCACACAACAATTTCTTTTCCCTCGCCAAAGTAAGTAGCGTATCTACTTCTAGTAAATCCATATTAACTTTCCCTAAGTTATATCTGTATAAAGTATCATTGAGCAAAATGCGTCTGAGTGATTTGATTCTTTCATGGTATATCGACTTTCCCTTATTTTCAGCACTAGTTGAAATACGAAAATCTATTATATGAGTTAGCAAAGGCTCAACGCAACTTGAATCATTACATTCTTGATTAAAGGCTACGGTAATCATGTCATCCAATTCTCCATTTTGTAAAGTTTCCTTTGGTTGGCTTCCACAGCTAAAACTAACAAATGCAATAAACGAAAAATATGTTACCCATTTCATATTTAGATTTTTATGTCTCTCTTCCAATAATTGAGGACAATGGGTAAACCCGTTTGTTGTCCCAAGCTGTTCTAAACCATTGATCCATTTGTTGAGGTGCAATCAACGTTGAAGGCACTTGAGGAAATATACCATCCCAAAACATTCTCCGAGGAACGCATCCTGAACTGTTCATAATGTCCCTTATCATGGTAGTACCATTATTACTGGTCAATCCATACATTGTTCGAGAAGGTTTGTCCAAATCTTCAGGGGAAGCTCCGTATTCAATTGCGCCATTGTACAGTTCCATCATCTCACTCTCAATTGTAAGTTTTAAACCGATATTTTCGTTTTGTAAAACAATATTCAGTTTTTGCTCTGGAAAAACCTTTAAATAATTAACACTAGCGCCAGGGTATGCCGATTCAAACTTGGATACGGGATCCACGTGTTGTTCTAAAGGTGATTCATTTAAATCATCTTTACCATAAGCCCCATCACCGTTTAAGTCAGTAGAATAGTAACTCACAACATTTCCATCGTATCCCATCAAATTGCGAAGCATTACAAATGCTTCGCAGCAGATCAGGGAATCTGAGGTAAAAAGCTAGTCGACAAAACGCAAAAAGCCCCAACTACAAAGTAATTGGGGCTTTCTAAAAGTGGCGTCGACTTACTCTCCCACCCTCAAAAGGGCAGTACCATCAGCGCAAGTAGGCTTAACTTCTCTGTTCGGAATGGGAAGAGGTGGACCATACTGCAATAAACACCTAAAA
>JABXHO010000156.1 GCA_013373595.1 Flavobacteriales bacterium
CCACGTTGCCCCTACCCGACCTGCGGTGAATCCAGATGGAAAGAATAGTGCCCAAGGTTTTAGGTTTGATCGCTTGGGGGTGCGCGTGCCGATGATCATGGTTTCGGCGAACATTGCCCAAAATACCATTGTAAATGACGTGAAGGATCATACCTCATTTATTCAAACCATGCAAAAGAAATGGAGCAAAGATCACCCGGGAAAATTTCCTCCACTTTCAAATCGTTCCAAAAATGCCGCTACGTTTGAAGAAGTATTTACAGCGAGTTCCCCACGCCCCTCTTCATCTTGGCCAGATATCCCCGAACCAATCATTCCCGAAGGCTTTAAAGATATTGACTTCTCGAATGAACCACTGAATGACCTGCAGAAATCCATGTTGAACGGAGCTTCTGAGATCTTCAAAAAGTATCAGCCTCAAAAATGGAAAGATCCTTCAAATATCACAACAGTTGGAGAAGCTCAAGCTTATCTGAAATCCATTCCTAACGGTTTTGGTGCACCAGCACCTCCAGGAACGCAGGAATAAAGTTGCAAGCAATGGATTTGGGAAGTCTGAATATCACAAAAGCGCTACGTGTTAGCACTTTGCTGTCTTTTTCTTCTTCCCAATTCTTCCTTTGTCCTCCATTTTCGAGATATAGGATTTGATATCGGGAACCTTACACGATGTTTTTCCCATGAAAACATCCACTTTTCCAATAGTGTCTCCCGCTTGTTTACAGCGCTCAGTAAGCTCAGCAACAGCACCACCAAGTGCAATGATGTAAACATTCATGCAATACCGAACACGATTTGCAGCGGCGTGAATGTTCTTTTCGACGTATTCAATGAGTGAGGCGTGATAATTCTTGTCGATGTCTTCATCGGGCGCAATTCCCAAGTATGCAGCCATCGCTGCCCAAGCGCATTCTTGCAGCTTTTCATCTTCTGATTGAATCCATTCGGAACATATCTCCATACAGAGAGGACTTTCAGCCACATTCCATGCAACAGCATACTCTGAAACCATGTACCAACCCGCATTTTTCGCCCATTTTTCAAGGTCTGCTTTTGAAAATTCTTTCGGATTGGCAATGAGTCCTGCAAGGTATTGCGCATCACTATTTCCTGTGTCATATAGTTCAAGCGCGAGTGCGTGATTGTTTTTCTCCTTCTTCTGGATCGGCTTTAAATCGCCCACTTTGACACCAAAAAAATTATCTGGCGCACCGTGATTGGTATAAATTTTACGTGTTTGCTCACTACCTTTACTTTCAAGGTAGTCCATTACTTCCTGAAGATTCATCTGAATTATTTTTTAGCCTCCTTGAGACAATCACTAACTTTCTTCTCGTGTCGTGCGCGTTCCTCCGGCGTCTGATTTGGGTTTTGAACCCTGAATGCTTTGCATTTCTCTTCAACTACGTCAAAACGCTCCATGATTTTGTCGAATTCGAGATCAGATAGATTTGGGTTTTGTGCCGCTGTATTGAGTGAATCGTTTGCGAGAACGCAGGTACAGAAATCCCATTGAACACCATGCTTTTTCTCAATCTGGGCTAAATTCGCTTTGAACTCCTGTCTCACCTTCGGATCAACATTATCCATCGTATAATCAGATTTGATTTCGATGGTGTCAACCACAGCAGAATCAACCACAATTGCGGTATCCACAGTTGGATTCTCAGGGTCCTTATTCTCTTTAGAAGGCTCTTCTGAGCAAGAGAACAGGAGCAAGAAGCCAAATAAAAGAGGGAGTTTGTTCATAGGATCAACGACTTATCTCAATTTCAACTCAATAATAAGAAGAAATATTGAGATTGAAGCACCAGAAAAGCAAGGTCTATTCAAAATTGAATAAGTACGTCGATTGATTTAATATTCGCTCAAAAGAAGGTCTCTAAATGAAGGAAAGCTCTGAAAAGCAAAAAGCTTCTTTTTCATCTCAAATAAATGAGCATGAAAAAGAAGCCTTTTCGTTCTTGTTAACCTTGGATTATCTCCCAAGTTGTTGACCGTCTGCTCCGTTTGAAACGGCTGACTTGTCAACACGCATTTTTCCACTTTCTGTTGCGATAAGAATAGTTGACTCGTCCACAGCTAAAATTTTCCCGTGAATTCCACCGATTGTTACTACTTTATCTCCAACCGCCATTGCTTCGCGGAATTTCTTCAATTCTTTTTGTTTTTTCTGTTGTGGTCTGATCATGAAAAAGTAAAAAATTACTACGATCATTACCAACATCAATATCTGCTGCATAACTTATGTATTACGTGTATTTGGTATTCTATTTTAATTTTTGAGCACCGTCGCTTTGATCAGTACTACTTCTTTCGGAGGATCAGTGTTCGCCATAACCGTTACCGATTTCACTACACTTCCAATACGTGTTTTGTCAGTATCTACTTGCGCAATGATTTCCGCTGATTCTCCAGGAGCGATAGGTTCTTCAGGCTTTTTAGCTACTGTACACGTACAACTTGCTTTCACATCTGCAATTACCAAGGGATAATCTCCTGTGTTCGTTACGTTGAATTTAGCCGTGATGAATTCACCCTTTACCACTTCTCCTGCATCGTATTCAGAAATGATTTCCATGGTTGTTCGATTACCTGGTGAAACGTCCATGTTTCCGGAACATCCCATTAAGGTAAATGCCACACTTACTACGAGAAAAATATACTTCATATTTTAATTTTTTAGTCCTCGACCAACTTTGTTGATCTTTCCATCTTTTTCTAAACGAGCAATCGCTTTGTCCAAGATACCATTAATAAATCCGTTACTCTTTGGTGTACTGTAGAATTTCGAAATTTCAATGTATTCATTCAAAGTCACCTTCGTTGGAATATTATTGAAAACTTGCATTTCTGTAATGGCCATTCCCATCAAAATGATGTCCATTTTAGCAATTCTATCCAACTCCCAGTTTTGAGTCAATTCATCGATCAACGTTACGTTCTCCTTCTCCATTGTGATGGATTTACGGAGTAAAGTCTTGATAAAATCCTTTTCGTCCTTTTCATCCTTGTACAATGGCAAGATTGTACACATCTCGTCCGATTCGTTGAATCCTTTGAGCGTTTTGATTACCATAGAACAAGCGAGATCGATATCATCCATCCAGTGAATGCTCTTTTCTTCAAAGTAATTATACAACAAAGGAGAATTAGCGATTTCCTCTTTAAACAAGGCGATCAAAAATGCACGATCTTCTTCGTACCCACTCTGCTCATTGTTCATGAACTCGAAGTAGGTCTCACTTTCACGAATGGCCTTATACATTTTCTTGAGCATTTCCTGCTCGGCCACCCCCATCCAGTTCACTTTGAGTAATTCCGATTGAGATCTCAATTCTACCGAACTTTCCAGCGCTTCAATCAACTTATTGTTAACGAATTTGGTGTTCGGGTTCAAATCTTCATCCGTCGGAAAAATCTTCTTCGCTCCGTCTTCCATTTTCACCAATCCTATCGACTTCAACTCGGAGAACGTTAGCAACATGTAGATGTAGAGGTCGTAAATACGCTCTACTGAGTTCGTCAATTCTTTCTCTACTTTTGCGTAACTCTCGTCGTTCGACTGAAAATAGGCGTACAGAAACTGTAAAACTTTAATTCGAAGATGTCTTCTATTCAGCATTCTTTCTTTCTATAAGGGAAGTTTCACTTTTCCGATAGCAGCGATTCGTTCTTCTGCCATCTTGTTTGCGATTTGATATGTTGGTACACCTTCAGCTTGAGAGCGTTTCACGATGTTTTCAATCGTTCCGAAAATGTCTGTAGCCTTATCCATTGCCCAATCAGAAGAAAGTCCTTTTACTTCAGCGTAACAGTTGATTACTCCTCCTGCGTTCAATGCATAATCGGGTGCGTAGATAATTCCTTTATCCATCACTGCTTGACCATGAACATTCTCGTTTTGTAATTGGTTGTTGGCAGCTCCTGCAATGATTGAACAATTTAATCGTGAAAGTGTTTCATCGTTCACTGTTGCACCAAGAGCACATGGCGCGTAGATATCCATATCTACATCGTAGATTTCATCCAATCCAACTACTTTCGCACCGTACTTTTCAGAAACGCGCTTCAATGTTGGTTCGTGAATGTCTGAAATAAAAATTTCAGCTCCTTCCTTGAATAAATACTCCACCAAGTATTCTCCAACATGTCCAACTCCTTGAACGGCTACTTTCTTCCCCGTCAATGAATCCGAACCAAACTGCACTTTTGCACAGGCTTTCATTCCCATGTATGTTCCGTGCGCAGTAACAGGAGAAGGATCTCCACTCTTTCCAGGCAAGCCTACTACGTGATCTGTTTCCATGTTGACCCACATCATATCAGATGGTGAAATCCCCACATCTTCAGCAGTAATGTATTTACCTGCAAGGCTATTTACAAATTTTCCAAATCGGCGAAATAGCGCTTCCGACTTCATCGTTCGCGAATCACCAATAATCACGGCCTTTCCTCCACCAAGATTCAAACCAGATATAGAATTCTTGTACGACATTCCACGCGACAAACGAAGAACATCGTTCAATGCTTCCATCTCGTTGTTGTAAGTCCACATACGTGTTCCTCCCAACGCTGGTCCCAATACAGTGTTATGAACGGCAATGATTGCTTTCAGTCCAGTTTCGTTATCATTACAGAACAATAATTGTTCGTGATTGTATTGACTCATCTGAGCAATAACTGGATTCTTTACGAGGTCCGTATCCTCGATATTTTTTACTTCAAACATAAGAAAGCAAAGTTTATCTCAAGTCTATTAATTACTTTTACATCGCCATGTAAAATTGCGTGGCAAAAATAGGAAATTATCGATGAAGTCTCTGAGCTATCTCAATAAATATTTCTTGAAATATAAATGGCGGTTTTTATTGGGAATCCTGTTTATCCTTGGATCCAATTTTTTCAAAGTTCAAATACCTGTTTATACGGGTGGTAAGTTTGATGGCTTGGATGAATTGGCGGGAAAAACGGATGAATATATTTTTAATGAAGCGCTGTCTATTGGTCTTGGATATGTCTTACTTGCATTGGCGTCGGGTATATTTTTGTTCGCCACACGACAGACTATTATTATTATGTCTCGTTTGATCGAGTATGATCTTAAGAATGAAATCTACCAACATTACCAGCGATTGGACTACGATTTCAGGACACGTCAATCAACGGGAGATTTATTGAATCGTATTTCTGAAGACGTCACCTACACGCGCATGTACCTCGGTCCTGCCATGATGTATTCGATTAGCCTCTTCACTTTATTCGTTTTCGCAATTATTGAAATGGTGAGTATTAACCCAATGCTGACCTTATATGTGTTGATTCCTCTACCTGTTATGTCTTTCTTGATTTACAAGGTTTCGTCCAAAATGAATGCATACAGTCGTATCGTTCAGGGCGAGCAATCAAAAATGTCAACCTTAGTTCAAGAATTTTTCTCTGGAATTCGCGTCGTTAAAGCATACGGAGGTCAAAAACGTGTAAAAGAGCAATTCGATCAATCGGCGGACTCCTATTTGGAGAAAAACATGAAACTGGTCGTTGTAAATGCCCTTTTCTTACCTACAATCTTTGTCTTAATCGGATTAAGTACACTCTTAGTTATCTATTTAGGAGGACTCTTCTATTTTCAGGATTTCAACTGGGTACAGCAAGGAATTCTTCTTGAAAACGATGCCTTTCTCAAGGGAGACATTATTGCGTTCATCATATTCGTGAATATGTTGACTTGGCCTTTCGCTTCAATTGGTTGGGTAACTTCAATGGTTCAGCGTGCTTCGGCTAGCCAAGAGCGGATCAACGAGTTTTTGGATGTAGAACCCACTGTGGTGAACACCAACTCTGAACCATTCAGCTTTGAAGGGAAAATCGAATTTAAAAACGTTAGCTACACCTACCCTGGATCGGATGAACCCGCCATAAAGAACCTAAGTTTTACGCTCAAAGCGGGCGACACCTTTGGTATTGTTGGACGAACAGGAAGCGGAAAATCGACCATCCTGAAATTACTCACCCGACAAGTTGATCCCACCGAAGGAGAGATTTTCATTGACGGAAAATCCTTGAAGGAAATCAACTTAGATGCATTTCGAGCAGAAATTGGAATTGTACCACAAGACGTTTTCTTATTTTCTGAAACGATTGCCGATAACTTGCGATTTGGCTCATTGAAAGAAGTGGATCAATCGAAGCTCGAGGAAGTAACAAAGAAGGCGTATGTCTATCATAACATTGAAGATTTCCCGAAGAAATTCGAAACCTTGCTCGGAGAACGAGGAGTTAACCTAAGCGGTGGACAAAAACAGCGTTTGAGCATTGCTCGTGCGCTCATTCGCGATCCCAAGTTGCTAATTCTCGACGACTGTCTATCTGCCGTTGATACCAAAACAGAAGAAATCATTCTAGGGAACCTCGAAGCAGAAAACATCAAAACATCTGTGGTGGTGAGTCACCGAATATCATCTATTCGTAACGCGAATTACATCATCAATATTGATCACGGCACGAAAACCGAAGAAGGAACGCACGAAGAGTTGATCGCCTTGAACGGAGCGTATGCTGAAATGTATCGTAAACAACTCGAAGATCAATCGGAGGATTCTGCACAAAACGAAGTATAATCTGTGATTTTTAGATAGGAATTCACTGATATTTTTATCAATTGAAAAAAAAATTCCATATTTGTTTAGTCAAACCTAGATTAAAACTTATGGAATACGATAAAAATAACGAAGTATATTCAAAGGTAGTTAGAGCTGGAAAGCGCACGTATTTCTTTGATGTAAAAGCCACGAAAAACAACGACCTCTACCTTACACTCACTGAGAGTAAGAAAACAACCATTGACGGTCGTGAATCGTATCAGAAGCATAAGTTGTTCCTCTACAAAGAAGATTTCGAAAAATTCCAGGAAGGTTTGACAGATGCATTGGACAAAATTCAAGCATTAAAAAATGGAGAATCGATTGAATCTGAGGACGACAGCAAACAAATAAACGAACGCAGTTCAGTTGATCACTATTCTGAAGTTTCATTTGACGATTTGTAAACAAGTATTCACGTAAACTTTCCTTTTATTTTTACACACGCTATCAACATTTTTTTCGTTGATAACTAAGGTGTGTTTTCGAGCTACTTTTACGGAAGTTTAGCTTATCTTTACACTCCTGTGCATTTGCGCACAATTCTAACAAGAGAAAACGTACATGGCAAAAATTATTGCAATTGCAAATCAGAAAGGTGGAGTTGGTAAAACGACGACCGCAATCAATTTGGGTGGTTGTTTGGGTGTTTTGGAATACAAGACATTGATTGTAGACGCTGATCCTCAAGCAAACGCCACGTCTGGATTGGGATTAGATCCAACCAACTCACGTAACATCTACGATTGCTTAATCAATGATGTAAACCCGATGGATTTGATTGTTTCTACAAACAACCCAAATCTTGACATTCTTCCTTCGCACATTGATTTGGTAGGAGCTGAATTGGAAATGATCAACCTTCCGAACCGCGAGCACATGCTAAAGTTAGCATTGGACAAGGTGCGTGATATTTATGATTTCATTGTTATTGATTGCTCGCCATCTTTGGGGTTGATCACCGTGAATGCGCTTACCGCGTCTGATTCAGTGATGATTCCTGTACAATGTGAATACTTCGCATTGGAAGGGTTAGGGAAATTGCTAAACACCATCAAAATTGTTCAAGGTCGATTGAATCAAGACTTAGAAATTGAAGGTATTTTGTTGACGATGTACGATACACGTCTACGTCTTGCGAACCAAGTAGTAGAAGAAGTAAAAATGCACTTCCAAGAGATTGTATTTGACACGGTAATCCACAGAAACACAAAATTGGGAGAAGCTCCAAGTTACGGAGAAACGATTGTGATGCACGATGCTTCCAGCAAAGGCGCTGTGAATTACTTGAATTTCACGCGTGAACTATTACAGAAAAATGATTTGACAAATATTTCCAACGAGGAAAAACAATTAAATATTGACTAATGGCCACCAATTCTAAGAAACGATCAGCATTAGGAAAAGGATTAAGTGCATTGCTTGAAAATGCAGATACTGACATTACGTCGAAGTCAAGTGGAACTGGGATTGTTGGTTCAATCTCCACACTTGCGATAAAAAGCATCGAAGCAAACCCATTCAATCCTCGAACGAATTTCGAGAAGGAAGCTTTGGAGGAATTGAGCACTTCAATTTCTATTCACGGAATTATCCAACCGTTAACCGTTCGAAAGCTCGGAAGAGACAAATACCAATTGATTTCTGGGGAACGACGTTTTCGTGCTGCACAGTTAGCTGGATTGAAAGAAGTTCCAGCCTACGTACGTATCGCGAATGATCAAGCGATGCTCGAAATGGCATTGGTAGAAAACATTCAACGTGAGGATTTGAATCCTATCGAGGTCGCCCTATCGTACGAACGATTGTTGGAAGAGTGTGATTTGACACAAGATCAATTGAGTCAGAAGATTTCAAAAAGTCGTTCAAGTATCACCAATCATCTTCGTTTGTTGAAACTTCCAGCTCCTGTTCAAGCAGGCGTGAAGAAGAAAGAAATTTCCATGGGACACGCCAGAGCGATTGTTTCTGCTGGAGATGAAGCAACGCAAATTGAATTGTACGAGCGCGTGGTTGCTGAAAACTTATCCGTTCGCGATATCGAGGCGATTATCCGAGGTGAAGCTGTAGCTAAGAAAGAGCCTACACCAAAGGTAGCAAAACCAGAAATCACCGAAAACGAGTACGTATTCAAAGAGCATTTGGGAGATCAACTAGCTACAAAAGTAGATATCAAAAAATCTCCAAATGGAAGCGGAAAGATCATTGTCAACTTTAGTTCAGATGTCGATTTGAATCGCATCATGGAATTATTGAACCGTAAATGAAAAGACTGCTTTTTTTCTTTTTATTGATTTCATCTCCTGTTTTTTCACAGGACTCCTTATCTGTTGGCGACACCGTACGTCCCCACTCTATTCGCAGAGCGATTTTGTATTCGGCTGTTGTACCTGGAGCGGGACAGGTTTACAATCACTTGGCAATGCCGAAGGGAAAGAAGAAAGCGTTTTGGAAAGTTCCGTTGATTTATGCTGCATTGGGTACAACTACCTTTTTTTTTACTACTAATCAGAAAGAACAAGGACGTTTAAAAAGAGAATACCTGTATCGACTAGAATCAACAAATCCTGATTACGCCAAGTATCACTACAAGGAAGTATCTCAATATGATGATGCAGGAATCCTCACTTTATATAATCAATATTTGAATTGGCGCGATTTATCCATTTTAGCCGTTGGAGCCGTTTACATTCTTCAATTGGTTGATGCAGGTGTTGAGGCGCATTTTGTAGATTTTGATGTGTCGGAAGATTTATCGATCAGTGTTGATCCTGTTATTGTTGCAGCGCGAACACCCGGAGTTAGTCTTCGTCTTAATTTTCATTAAAAACCTTGTAGACAACATCGAAACAGTTATTTTTGAGACTCTATGAAATTAGCATTGATTGGTTACGGAAAAATGGGAAAGATCATCGAACGGATCGCCATTTCTCGCGGACATACGATTGCAGGTATTGCATCTAGCTCTAACCCGATTGATACCCTTGATTTTTCAGAGGTAGATGTTGCCATCGAATTCACAACCCCGAACTTCGCGGTAAAGCACATTGAGCATTGTGTTCAACACAACACACCCGTTGTAGTTGGTACAACGGCTTGGAATGAAGATCTTCCATATGTTCAAACACTCATTGAAAAAAACAACGGAGCTCTCTTGCACGCTTCTAATTTTAGTATTGGTGTCAACATATTTTTTGACATCAACAAACGATTGGCTCGATTGATGGCGGGTTATTCCGATTATTCAGCTCGTTTGGAAGAAACGCATCACGTTCACAAATTGGATGCTCCGAGTGGAACAGCTGTTTCCATTGCCAACGACATCATGTTTGAAAACGATTCTATTTCATCATGGAAATTGGGAGAAGGAGAACACCCAATCGTTCAAGAAGGACAACTCCCTGTTACCTCTTATCGAAAACCAGATGTTCCGGGAACCCATGTTGTTACTTACGAATCATCTATTGATACCATACAACTATCACACACAGCGCACAGCAGAGAAGGTTTTGCGTTAGGAGCCGTAATTGCTGCGGAATTCCTTCAAGACAAAAAAGGAACCTTCACCATGCAAGACGTGATCAAATTTTAAGAAATGAACTTACTTTATTTTTACCTATTCATCCTTGTTCACCCTTACCTCGCAATGTGGTGGAAAAGTTTCGAGCAAGCAGAACGTCAATCTTGGGAAGCACTCATTCCTGTGTACAACTACTTCGTAGCATTTAAAATTGGCGCGAAGAAACCTTTTTGGTCTTTCCTACTGATTTTTCCGGGAGTACATCTTGTAATGTGGGCAGTAGCGAACGTTTCCTACATCCGTCGATTTGGTTATTTCTCTTTGGTTGACACTTTGCAAGGAATCTTCTTCCCATACATTATCATGTTCAAAATTGCTCAGTCGAATGATAAAATTCTTCCTGAAACGAACTGGGCAAATAGCTCAGAAGTAAGTCGTCGCGAATGGGGAGATCATCTTGTTCTCTTCTTGTGTTTACCCGTGATTGGTCATGTAATTGCTTTGGGAATCGCTGCGGTAACACGTGCAGAACCAGGAAAGAAAACGAAAGTAAAAGAATGGGGAGATGCTTTATTGTTTGCTTTGGTAGCAGCAAGTATCATTCGTACCTACGTATTTGAACCTTTCCAAATCCCTACGGGATCGATGGAAAAAACGCTTCTAGTAGGCGATTTCTTATTTGTAAATAAATTGGCGTATGGTCCAAAAGTACCTGTTACTCCTCTCTCCTACCCATTGGTTCACAACACTGTTCCATGGATCAATGTGAAATCGTACGTAGGACTGGAGACTTCGGAATACACACGTTTACCTGGATTCTCGGAGGTTGATCGATATGATGTGGTGGTATTTAACTATCCTTCTGGAGATACCGCGATTTATGATCCACGCATGCCGTTTGGCTTGATGGGGCATGATTATCACGGATATGTCTTGACTGAAGCGTACTACATGTTTAGAAATGATCCAACCATGCAAGGAAAGGTGAACAAAATTTACAACTTCTATTCCGACAGTCTGAGTAAAGTTAATAATGGACTCCCAGACTCTCTGCGGATGAATCAAGGAACCATTCAACAGGAACTCATGCGCTTAACTTCGTCTCGTAGAGATAAAATCTATATCGACAATATTGAAGCTTGGAAAACGAAAGCACGTAACTACATAGCGGATGGTAAAACCCACGCCGATTATGGAAAAAGAGGGGCCACCTACAGAAATTATGAACTTATTGAACACTATGGAATCATTCCAAGACCTGTTGATAAGCGAGAAAATTATATTAAACGCTGTGTTGGTTTACCCGGTGATTTTATTGAAATCAAGAATTCTATCCTTTACGTCAATGACAAAAAGGCCAAAGTTTTCCCAAATCAAAACTTAATGTATGATGTGTATCTCTCTGATAACATCAAGGGAACATTCATGGAGGAGATTGGTATGGAGAGCAACCGATACCGAAAGGATTATTACATGGACTCTAGTTATGTGAATCCAACTCCAAAATTGGATAGCTTGAACTTCCATTACATTATATATGCGACAGAAGATCAGCTTGAAAAGATCGAAAAAAGGCATGCTCAACAGAAAATCACTACCTATCTTAATTTGGACACACCTCCATCTTATTCCGACAACTATGAGTTAAATTACACGGATTTAGTGAATAACACTCGTTTCTATCCAAAAGATCCATATGTTTCGAATTCGTACACGGACTTCAAGCGTTTCCAAATTCCTAAAAAAGGAATGAAAATCGAATTGAACAAAAACAATTTGACTTGGTACAAGCGCGTGATTACGGCATACGAAGGACATACGCTTGTTGAAAAAGCAGATGGAACTGTTCTTATTGATGGGAAAAAGGCGAGCTCTTACACCTTCGAAATGAATTACTATTGGATGATGGGAGACAACCGTTACAACTCTGTTGATTCACGTGTTTGGGGATTTGTCCCGGAGGATCATATTGTTGGAAAAGCATCAATGGTTTGGTTCTCAAAAAATCCAAATGGAGGAATTCGTTGGGATCGTATTTTCACGGGAATTGAATAATGGCTGTATTTCCTGCGACTTACTTCGGTAGCATCGCCTACTTCAAGGAGCTGGCAAAACATCGGCATGTCATTCTTGAAGCAAAGGAACACTTTCCGAAGCAGTCCTATCGAAATCGTTGCGATATCTTAGGCGCGAACGGAATCCTTTCGCTGTCCATTCCTGTTGAACGTCCAAATGGATCGAAAACTTCAATGGATTTGGTTACTATTCCCGATACTGAAAACTGGCGTGCGCGACACTGGCGATCAATCAAAAGTGCCTATCAATCTGCCCCATTTTTTGATTACTACGGTATTGAAGTCGAGGAATTGGTGATGAATCCTGAAACGAATTTACTTCAGTTCAATACGAATATTATTGAGCGAATTATTGAATGGCTGGACCTAGATGTGACCTTGCAACACTCAAAAGAGTTCCAACCGCCTATCGAAGACGACCCACGCGATGTTTTGGGAAGAAAAGGGAACTCTATTCCATTTGAACCTGCACCTTATATACAAGTATTTCCGGGGGATGAAGGATTTAAAATGACATTGTCTGTTTTGGATGCAGTGATGTGTTTGGGGCCGATGGCGAGGAATTTGTTAGTGGCTAGGTAGTATTGGGGTCTCATTTCCTAGATTACGGCAATTCGAGTAATAATAGAATCGACAGCAAGCATGCGTATCCATAATCCTTCTTTGATCTGCACTGAGCTTTGAAATCCAGCTCACTCAAATAGCGACTTAGATAGAACTCATCGATTTGATGAAATTGACCGATCACAGATCTTTTAAAACTCAACGTAAACATACCTGGCTTCATTAAGTCAGAATATTTGAACCTAAAAATCTTCCGTTTCGAATGAGGCTTGCAAATAAACCGCTTACCAAAGCGTGAAGGAACATTTTTCTTGCCACTTTTCGAAACTCCGAACAAAGTCCCCAATTCATTCTTTTCAATTGCCGTTCTAATTTTTGTCTGCATCAACCATGCCGTATTTTTGTTTACATGAATATCTCTTGAAAGCTGAAGTGATGAAACACCTTTTTTCGCGGAGAGAATAATTGAAATAGCCATAAACCACTTGTAAAGAGGCAATTTTGTATTCTCAAACACCGTTCCTACTGTCACGCTGAAAGAATTCTTGCAGGTCGTGCACGTATATCTATTCTTTTTTGAACTGCATCTATTGCTGTTACAATACGGGCACGTCGGTTTGTTGTTCCAGCGCTTTTCCTCAAGAAAGGCAATGCATTTTTCTTGATCATTCAGATGCTTCGAGATATAAGTTAGGTTCATGTCAAATAGTGGTTAGGTCTATATAAGTTAACTTTTTACAATCAATAAAAAAAGAAACTCGAGTAATAATCTTTGAATATGAATCGTATTAATAACAAGTTGAATCATAGAGATCTGATCGATGGCCAAATCATGTTGCCATCATCTAGGAAATGATATTTTAACCAAAAAACAACACCATAACTCCCCGATTTCCCTCCTTCTCCCCTCCTCAAATTAACTTTAAACACTAACTTTATCCCAAAATCAACCTTATGTGGAAATCTTCAATTTTTCTTCTGACTCTAACTTTTATTCTATCAAACAACATCAATGCGCAAACGCGTACAATTGCCTTCTACAACGTAGAAAACTTGTTTGATACAATCAACCACCCTGAGAAAAATGATGAAGAGTTTCTTCCCAGTGGTTCCTACGAATGGACATCCAAGCGCTACAATGCCAAATTGAAACGGATCAACGAGGTAATCGACTCCTTGGAAGTACCAATGATTTTGGGAATGTGTGAAATTGAGAATGAATCGGTTGTACAAGATGTTGTAAATACTGGATCGATGAAGAATACGCACGACATCGTGCACTTTGAATCCTTGGACCAACGTGGAATTGACAACGCCATTATCTACGATAAAACCTTACTCAAATTGGAAGATTCCGGAATTATTCGTTTTGATATGCCTGAACCAAGTTCACCTTCACGCGACATCGTTTGGGCAAAGTTCAGTCGTGAAAAAGATACAATTCTTACGATGGTCAACCACTGGCCAAGTCGTCGGGGCGGACAAGTAGAGTCGGAACCCAAACGAATGGTTGCAGCAGTAGCAGCGAGTCAATTTATTGATTCCGTTCTCAATCAAAACAAAAAGACGAAAATCATTTTTATCGGAGATTTAAACGATTACCCAGACAATAGATCCGCTCAATTAATAGCTGAATCGTTGAAACCATTGATTTCTGAAAAATCTGGAAAATTTGGAGGTTCACACAATTATAGAGGCGAATGGGGTGTTTTGGATCACATGATGGTTTCAAAAGCTTTCTTGAAGGGAAAAACAAAAGTTAAGAAATGTACTGCTGAAATCTATTCTCCAGAGTTCTTACTGACAACGTACAAAGGGAATATCGTTCCAAAGCGCAATTACGGTGGGCGTAAATATTTGGGCGGATACTCAGACCACTTACCCGTAGTTGTAGAAGTGAAGATGAAGTAACCAAAACGAATCCAATTTTGCTTAAACCTATGACCAACACACGAACCATTTCTCAATTATTCGGGAAAAGCGCACTGATTTTAACGGGACTATTCGTCGTCGCAATAATGAACTCGTCGGTAGCGCAAATTTCTGACTTTCAATTTGGAGAAGTCGACTTTACCTCAAGTTATGTGGAGCGACCAAAACTGAAGAATGGGAGTCATTTTATTGATGCTCAAATGGATTTCAATGCCTATTTACAAACGGTTGAGCACTCTGGAAAGTTAATATCCAATGGTAGAGAAGTTGATTTTTTAAATGAAATAACACAAGAAATCGATAAGGCATCAAAGAAACGTACGGTTATCGTCAAATCGAATGTTGTTGGTACATTTTCATCAGATTCAACAATATATATTACAACAGGATTAATTGCTCAGACGCAAAATACAGATCAATTAGCGTTTTTTATTTCTCGAGAAATTGCCGCCAATACGCCCAGTGAGTTTTGGAACGATCAAAAGAAAAACAAATACATTGGTTCTTCTTACGATGATAAGATTCTAGCGTTGACTCAACGTACACTTTCTGAAGAAATTGAATTAGATAAAGCTGCATTAGACTATTTTGAGAAAATGAACATGAAGAAAAGTACACTTATTTCATGTCTAAACATCTTAAAATACGGTCATCTTCCCTATGCTATTCGAAAAGTGCCTGCTAACTATTTTAATTCAGACAATTATTACGTTCCCGAAAGGTATTTCGAGCAAGTTCATTCGAATAATTCGACAATCGTAAAATCGAATTACAATGAGAAATTGCTGCAGCGGCTAAAGAGCGTTGGTTTTCAACCCGGTGATTCCGCGGAGGAACACAATGACCAAACTGAAGATTACCTGGCACTTCAAAAGGCTTCACGTTTCTCCTATTTGGACGAAGCAATCATTAGAGGTGAATTCGAAGTTGCGCTGTACACCATCTTTCTCTTAGAAAGTGATTACAACGAAGTCGAAATTCTCAAACACAAAAAAGTACAGTCTTGGTATGGATTCGCTATGAGGGAAATGCAGATCACCAAATCAATGGAGTCCGCCTACTACAAGAACTTGTTTTCCTCCAAAATTTTATTTCTACAAGTACTTAGAAAGTTACCCTCCGGAGCAAAATTAACCATGGCGCTTCAAGTTTTATACGAGAATAAGGACATTTCTCCTGAAACCAATCAGCTATGGAAAAATCTACTTTTTCATATCAAAAACTATTCTTTTTTCGACCTAAAAGAGTATTCATCTCAGAGCTATTATTCTGTTTTCCGGAATAAAGAAAACCTATCCAACGATTGGACGGGCTCCAAATATGATGAGCTCGAAAAACGCAATAACCTAACTAATTCGGACAGTACAAAATTCTACCTGTATTGTATAGCGAATATTGTCCGCGACAGTTCATTTTGGACAGAGTTAAACGAAGTACAAGCCAAACATTTACCTTCAGAATCAACATTTACCATTTTGCCATCTGTTTCCTACCTAAAAAAGAAACGTGTAGACAATGAAAAATCGGAAGAAAAACTGAATCAGCTTGTAAAAGCATTGGAAGAAGATACTGCATTCAACGTTCATTCTTCTATTAATGAATTGGAAAATGCTATTCGTGTATCCGTGAAACATTGCTTTTCAGAAGAGTATGGAATCTCCAAATATGATCAATCAATCCCATTTGAATTGGATTTTCCAGTGAATGATGCACTTTCCGTTAATTCAGACTACATCGTTTTTCCATTTTTTCAATCTACGGTAAAACCACGATTAAAACCAAAGTACTTTGTTGGATTGTTTATTGCTCCCATTCCCTACGTTGTAACCGACTTTTTGTTGACATTTCATCAAAGTTCATACGCTGCTTTAATTGTGGATGCGAAAACATCAACAGTTGTGCATGTCGAATATGTCAACTACAATGAGCCGCTTACTTCTGTCAACATGCGCGAGCGGATACTCAACTCTATTAACCAAACAATTCGTGTTCAATGAAATTATTAAAGTGGACTTTACTCGGAGCGATTTTTCTCATTTCTACGGCTTTTTCGAACGCTCAAATAGCTTTGAAGACAGGCGGTAAAAATGAAATCCATTTAACGGGACTCATGAATGTCCCACTTCTATCGGGTGCTTTCAATCAAGAAAATTATTTCGAGCGCAACGGAGAAATAATTTCCAGAAAGGATTTTATTGATTATGGCGCCAATTTTCGGTATTCATTTAAAGCGTCTAAACGAATTCGACTCGGATTGGATTTAACAGTAAGACAGTTAGAAGTTTTTACAGATCGAAAATACGAAAGCGGTTATTCAAGTGCTCAATTAGGAGCCTTCAAACGAACAACAAATTATCGTGTAGAAAGCATTGCTGTTCCCCATTGGACCTTACAGCCTGTAGTCATATTTTCATCTCCTTCTTCAATAAATGGTTCTGGTTTTGAGAACATCTTCGGGCTTGGACTCTCCACATACAGTCCAACAAGAAAATCCTACGCATATTCCCTAACCGATTTTCCTTCTGATGAAGGTAATTGGACTGAAGCTGATTTCTACTATTTGGATCACGACTGGCCTAGAACTTACGCTCTCACGTTTCAATATGGATTATCGCTGTCTGTTCCAATCACGAAAACATTTCTGTTTAAAGTCGGAACAACGTGTCTGCTCAACATCTATTTTAAACCTGACTTCGAGGAATTTGAAACGGTTGAAATTGGCTTGTTTAATGCTGAAAATGTTTTTTACAACGTCCAGCGTGAAAATTTCATTTCTTGGAATATACAAACAGGAATTGCCTGTCGCTTCTAAAGCTATAATTCAATTCCCATTTTTGAAATGGCCGATCGGAGATTTTGCGAAATCGAATTCAGGTTCGTGTACATCTCATAAATCTTGATTCGCTCCGTATTGCTAGAAATTGCATTATCAAAATTACCTTGAATATCGGATGCAATTAGTTGACTCTCGTCAATTAAATCAATGATTTCCAACTTTAAACTAGGATCAATATCACCTATTAAATCCACCATGTAGTACTCGCTTTCCGTTCCCTCTATTCCTTTTCCGCGTAAAAAAAGCTCAACTGCATCCATTAAACTCACAATATCCGTGGTAGTGTTCTCAGAAAAACGGCTCAACTCATCATCTTTATTTTGACTGTTGTACGGTTTTAACAAGACATCGCGCGCAAAGTCATCCTCTAAAAATTTCAAGAAACCAGAGAAAGCAAATCGAATAAAATCTTCGTTACTTGATTTCAAAATTTGATCCTCAAAACTCGAGGTATAGTTGGATGTAAACTCATTACGTAAATTTACGATCGAACTAGTCAATAAGGCTCTTCTACGCTGACCTTCGGATGAAATTCCAAAATCGCCCACACTTCTCATTCCACCGAATTGAACACTATTGTCCTCTCCCCAAATGATAAACTCAGCAACTTGATATCCTACGGTCTTATCGCTAGTTGATCCATTGTGCGCTGCTGAAATCACATTTGAATTGATTTGCGGAAAGTTTACATCGTCAAACACAATTCCCGAATTCGGTTGAGCAACTGTAGAATCAAGAAATGATAAATTAAACGTGACATTTTCAACACGATCTCTATCGTATATCAATGGTGAGGAAATGGCTCCTGTCATTCTCGAAAATGGTCTCAAAAGTTGATACGCATGCCAGCTGTCAATCCATGCATCTTTTAACTGATCATAAAATCCGATGATGTTGATATTGTTAAATTGATTTGCCTTAATCCTTAAATTATCAACTGCGTTATCGTGGTTGAGCGCGGCATGTTTATAAGAGGCCAAAAACGAATGCTTCGCTTTTTGAATCTCATATGTATGATTTGTATCCTTCGCCTTCTTTTTGCATCCAGCCCAGAAAAAAGCGACAAAAACTACTCCAATTATTCCTATTATTCGAATGGTCATGCTCAAATATAAGTAATCTCTCAAATTGAAATCCCTATCTTAGAAACTTCCGAGCTTGTTTATTCCTCACTTACTTCATCTCCGTTCGGTAAACTCACCATTCCCGCTCCGAAATCATAGGGTAAGCGTTCTTTCCAAAGGTGCTTTTTGTCAATTGATTCAAACTCGCGATAAACGTAGAAGACATAATTTCCATCTACCTTAACATGTTCCGCATAGCGCTTATCAAGTCTTACTTGTTGTGTAATTTGTCCTGTTTTGGTATCGATCCATCCGAGATAAGTATACCCGGCACGATCAAATAACGCATAAATTTCACCTGTTGTTTGATCTTGAATCAAATGCTTTTTCCAACCCGTGCGTTTGGGCTGGTAATGATGATAGACCGCAACACTGTCCAGTTTCTCACCATTTGCATTGTAGGTGTACAATTTGTCTTTGTAATAATCAAACACAAACAACGAATCATTCCGATGGAATAAAGGCGCATATACTTCTTTGTAGTAGATACTTTGCGTGAAATAGTTGGCTCCAACCCAAATCTCCGCATCAATTCCTGTTTGAATTTCACGATTTTTTGCCCACAACTTCGTTCGAACATCTACCCACTTATATTCGGCGCGATACAACTCCATCATCAATTCATCTTCAATTCCAACAATTCGAGAATAGGCAGAATCCAACTGATCGTACGTAAAATACTCGAAAGCAGGATAATCTGGATTGAAGGTAGAAAAGTACATTTTCGTTGTATTGGTATCAACAATGGGCGCGATGTACCGTGTAAAGTAATCTTTGTCCAAATTTGAAATCGATATTTTGTTTTTGTTGACATGAATACCAAACACGTTCTCTTTACAAACAACATGGGGATTTCCTCGATAATCTCTCACCAAATCAGTGGCAACACCGGGCACACTAAACGTATTGATTACGCGAGAACCGTCATAAAGCAATAGCTCACTCCCCTTTTTTAGTCGTTTGGGATACGTTAGTAAGACAAGTCGACCATCTTCCAAGATTTCAAAATCTTGAACGTGTAATCGTTTTGATTTGTAAACGACTGTTGGAATTCCTGGCGCAGGAACAACAATATCATCTAGCTCTTGAACTCGAATGAAGTTCATCTCATAACTAAAGAAAATCGAATCGTCGGAATACTTCTTTGAGATGCGTAGCGTTCTGGAAATTCCGTCGTACAATGGATGCGTAATGTTCGCTTCTACTGTAGTTCCTTTGGTTGTTGGAAACGTGATGATTCCTTTGGACTGTGAAGCCTTGAGTAAATTATCTCCATTAAAGGCAAATGTTCCCTGTGCATTATTAATGGGTTCATCCGTTTTAGAATCTGTTAACTCGATAACGACAACAACAGAATCCTGTGCCTGAGCGAAACTCGACATCAAGATCAATCCAACCAAAAGTGTAAGAAATTTCATCATACCATTTAGATGCGAAAACTATTCCAATTCCATAAATCGCGCTCAAAAAAAAACTCCTCTACCCATTCAATATGGATAGAGGAGTAAAAAAGTGTAGTGTCAAATTATGATACTACATTCATATTATCAAGAACGCTCATTACGTTACGAACTGCTTCAACTGACTCAGCCAACAACGCTTTTTCACCTTCGTTCAAATCTAATTCGATGATTTTTTCGATACCATCTTTACCAAGAACTACTGGTACTCCAAGGTAGATATCTTTCAAATCGTATTCTCCTTGCAACCATGCACATACTGGGAAGATACGTTTTTGATCGCGTACAATTGCCTCAACCATTTGTGCTGCTGCAGCTCCAGGAGCGTACCATGCAGAAGTTCCAAGCAATTTAACGATTTCTCCACCACCAAACTTCGTGCGCTCGATGATTTCGTTCAATTTATCGTCTTCGATCAATTCAGTTACAGGAATACCTCCAACTGTAGTGTAACGTGGAAGTGGAACCATTGTATCTCCGTGACCTCCCATCAATACCGCTTGGATATCTTTTGGAGAAACGTTCAATTCCATTGCCAAGAAAGAACGGTAACGTGCTGTATCCAATACACCCGCCATTCCGAATACTTTGCTTGAATCAACTTTTGCTGTCAAGTAAGCAGTGTATGTCATTACGTCCAATGGGTTTGAAACGATAATGATTTTTGCGTCTGGAGAGTACTTGATGATGTTTTCTGTCACCATTTTAACGATACCTGCGTTCGTAGCGATTAAGTCATCACGAGACATACCAGGTTTTCTTGGCAATCCAGAAGTAATAACAACTACTTCAGAACCTGCTGTTTTTGAATAATCATTTGTAGATCCTACTGTACGTGAATCATACAAATTGATTGGAGATGTTTCCCAAATATCCAACGCTTTTCCTTCAGCAAATCCTTCTTTGATATCGAGCAATACGATTTCGTTTGCGATTTCTTTGTGAGCCAATACGTTTGCGCATGTTGCTCCTACGTTTCCTGCTCCTACGACCGTTACTTTCATGTGTTATTGTTTGATCTAATTTATTTATCTTTTCTAGCCGAGCAAATTTAACACAATTGTTCCAAAAACCCTTATTTTGCGACAGATTATTCGCTGAATAAAAAAAAATCAAAAAAATTTAGAATCGAAACGCAATTTTTAGGCAACTCACAATATAAAGGTGCGTCTATTAAACGAAACAAGAGTGGAGAACAAAGAGCATTTAAAGCAGATTATAAGCGGTTGTATACAGAACAATCGGCGCTCTCAAGAAGAGTTGTTTCAGCTTTATTATGGTAAAATGCTTAGTGTTTGCATGCGTTACGCGAATGATAGAGACTCGGCAGAAGAAGTTCTCCAGGAAGGTTTCATTAAGATCTTTGATAAGTTGGAAGCGTTTAATTACAAAGGATCCTTTGAAGGATGGATGCGTCGAATTATGGCCAATACCGCCATCGATAGTATTCGTAAATCGAAGAAAGATCCATTGTTAACTGATAACGACGAAGATTTCAAATTGGGTGCAGAAGATCCAGTTGTTATCGACGAGGAATTAGAATCGCTCGGATTAAAAGCTGAAATCGCAATGGAAGCCATTAATAATTTGTCTCCCGCCTACAAAGCTGTTTTTAACTTGTATGTATTAGAAGATTACACACACAAGGAGATTGCTGAAATTTTAGGCATTAGCGAAGGAACGTCGAAATCCAACCTATCGAAAGCAAAGTTGAATTTGCAAAAGGTCTTAAAAGAAAAGTTCATGAACATTGAATGATATGAAAGAGCCTATTGAGGAGTTATTTAAACAAAGTTTGAAGGGACACGAAATGCCCTACAATCCTGCTGCATGGAAAACAATGAGCGCCAAACTAGATGCCGCTCA
>JABXHO010000158.1 GCA_013373595.1 Flavobacteriales bacterium
ATACTTTAGCGTATAATTTTGATTCCTGGACTGTTTTATGATCTAAATACGCGATTCTAGAATTTTGATATTTCGCATATTTTGGGACCGTTGGTCAGTTTTGTTTCAAATGTGCGATTTACTTCGTATCTGTCCATGGCGATCTCGAGAGAACGTGTTTTCATTTAAAGTGAGCAATTTCGGTATGATAAGCAACTTCTTGGTGTTCAGGTCTGCCGCTTGCTTATGGTATGTGAATCTATTTAGAAACTTCTATTTAACATAATCTATCCTTGGGTAAATATGTTCTTTCGATATCAATTATTGCTTCTAAGTGCGAATAGCACATTTCCACTTGATTTCTCAATCCATCGGATGTTGATTCTAATGGAAACCAAGACGCTAATCCCATATAATTACAGTAGGTTTTGCCCCAATCAACTTCCGCAGATTCTGGAACGTCCATTAACTCTTGAACTACGTTCAGTAATTCTAAATGATGCTTCTCCTTCCCTACTGCGATTAGATTTTCTAAACTAGCAATCAATTGGTGATGCTTTAAGTCTTGTTGGATAAGTGTGATGATTAGGTCTCGATTTTTCATTATTAATGTATTGTATTACAATACAAATATATACTAAAACATAACGACTTTCAATAATTTTTTATATTATAATTCAATACACCTCCCTCGCTAGGTAACAAACTCACTTTTAATTTTATATCATAAAACAATAAAATTGTCTATTATTAGGCACTATGAACAGAATTAAGGAAGTCCTCAAAGAACAAGGTAGAACACAGACCTGGTTGGCTGAACAGATTGGTAAGAGTTATGTTGTAGTTACTAATTATTGTAATAACAATACGCAGCCAAGTATTCCCGTGCTACGTCATATAGCTGAAGTTCTTGATGTTGATATTCGAGAATTGTTGGTTCCAACCAAAGAGTGAGAACGCTAATTACTCAATAATCGGAAGCGTTTAAAACATTTTCATTCGTTTGAAATCTTGCTAAAAGTGTATTCCAGAATCTTGAAGGTTCATATGGAATTGTCCAAGGTCTGCCAGTTCTAGTGATTATTGTATGTTCACAAGAACGAACAAGAATACATTCACTCTTCGCTCTACTCACACTTACATAGCATAGTCTATACGCTTCTAACATCGCTCTTGAATTCTCCTCCACGTTATAAGTATAAGGAAACCTGCCCTCTTCCATTCCGAGTAGTATGACAACTTCAAACTCTAAACCCTTAGCACTATGCCGTGTGGTAATAGTGATTTCATTTTCAGGAATTCCTAGAAACGCAAATCGCTTTAACTCCAAATTTCTTAAATTCCCATTTTCAGCTTCATTTTTCAATTTGGACAAATTATCTAGCTCGTCAGGGTGTCTATCTGAATCAGAAAGTAAAGTTTCAATTTCTAATTTTTCCAAGATGAAGGATAACCATTCGAAAACAGTATCTTGATTTTTACTGGACTCCATTATTTCATAGAAATCAATTTTTTGTTTTGAAACACTCAAAAAAGATCTGTAATCTTCGTGGGCTATTAATTGATGTTTCCAAAACTGAAAGATCGAATCAAACGATTGATTATTGATACCTAAGACCCATTGTGCACAGTCCTGAAGCCAAACGACAAAGTCAGAGTTTTGAAATTGCCATTTAACAATAAAGAACGGAATCGAATTATCTCTCAGTGTTGTTGCCATTTCTATGACCTCCCGAGATGCACCAGTTAAAATTCCTATTTGATCATATCGCACCCCTCTTTCTAAAAGCTTTGGAATAACTTTTTCCGCAACGACTTTATATTGTTCATTCATTTCTCGCTGGCAAGTAAGGAATAGAAATTTTGCATTTTGGTTCCCTCCTTCAACTCTTGAAACGTACTCGGGCCTTGGAGGGGTAATATTTAATGCATCCAGTGAGCCTTCAATAATGCCTTGGTTACTTCTGTAATTTGAAGTCAACGGAATTGATTTAATATCCTCTAGGTTATTCAACTCTTCTAAAAAATCAGGATAAGCACCGCTAAAGCCATAAATTGATTGATTCATATCCCCCACCGCAAATATTTTAATCGAAGTATGATTTTTCAACTCAAGAACCATTTCATGAAGAGACTTTCCTAAATCTTGATACTCGTCGATTAATAACCATGGAAAGCGAGATTCTAAAGTGGTCTTTATATAATCGCTTTCGCGAATCATATGTGTTGCAATATTGACCATGCTAATAAAATCAACACTATCGCAATCGGATAATTTTTGTTCATACAGTTCCGCTGCTTGAACCTCAAAAGCATTTGTCTGGATTTCTACACCACTACTTCCATTAATGGAAAGAGACCTTTGCTTATTTAAGTTCAATAATGAAAGCTGGTCGCTTTCGATTTCAAGTTCGTTCAATACACCGTTATAAATTCCGCGACAAACTTCATCAGATGCAATTTTAATTGGGAAACTTACATTGAACCTTGGAAACAAATGAGCAAAAGGTTGAATTATGTTCATCAGACAAAATCCGTGAATAGTTCCAATGAAATCTTCCTGTCTGTTCTTATATCCGTATTGCCTAAGTCTTTTCTTTAATTCACGAACTGTTTCTCTGCTGTAACTAATACAAGCTAATCCCGATGGCTTATTAATCTGCGTTTCAATAAGCTTAATAGCTTTCAAGGTTAATACCCGCGTCTTTCCACTTCCGGGGCCCGCTACAACTGCCGTATTAACATTTGATTCATATGCTTCCCATTGACTTTCATCTTGTCGTATTAATTCTTGATCATGATAAAATTGCTCATTCATTCTTCTCCTTTTACTCTATGTACTATATCGCTCACTGCATTAACCAAGTATTCCGGAATCATATCCAAAGTCAATTGATCTGCAAGCCTTTGTGCAAATCTTCCCTTGCTAATATTAGATTCGATTTTTTTTAGAGCACTCCAATAATTGTTATTGTCCAATTCTGTATCAAAATTCTCCTGTTGTTTCTCACCACCATCCCTTACCTGAGAGTAAACATTTTTTAGAACGAGTTTGCCAGCATCACTCCCTTTAATCATAGAATCTACTTCAAACGTATAAGTTCCAATGTGAAAACCGAGTGATAGCAAGTGGTTGTATTGTTCTTCTATGTTGTCAGGTATATCTTCCTGACGAGTTACTTCTAAATCAATAATTGTCTTATTCATCAATTCAACCCCACGATAACTGTGCTCAACTCCGTCTTGATGCATCCGATGGTACAATTTTGCAACTTTTTCCTCACCATTTTCATCTTCCGTACGAAATATTTGATAGTAGTCTCCATCCGTAACAACTGCCCAAGGAATACTCAGTGCATTTAGTAATCTTATATAAGGCTTAAAATTGGTTGAATGCACATTACAAATCACTATTCCTAAATCATCCAAAGGAGAGTTTAAAAGGTCTGCTACCTTCGGCATTATGAATTCTTCCGTTATTCCCTCCACTAGTAATACGCCTTTCCCAAAATAAATCTCCCCTCTTTTTGAGTCGATATATCTCTCCAAATCATTCCTATCGTTAGGTGTTAAATTAAGCGTTGAAGATGAGAACAATTTACTATGATCACCTTCGAACTTTCCATAGACAATTGAGTTCAGAGGTGTTACGGATGTAATATATGGAGAGTGCGTTGTAAATATAACAGAGGATTGACTTTTTTGTAGAACTTCTCTATATATAAGTCTTTGCAGGACGGGGTGTAAATGTGCTTCTGGCTCCTCAACTGCTAAAATCGTTGTTGATTCATAAATGTTATTGTTTCTATCAAAAAAACGATAAAGCTCCTCTAACGTATCACTAGCAATTCCATCTTTTAAAATGTAATTTTCTTCACTAGTTGAAATGTCGTATGTTCCAGGAAGAATATGATTTTCATCTTCTTCCGATAAGTTCTCAAAATCAGTTTTTTTTATGACTCTAGGAATAGTACCATCCTTGGTCAAAAGAAGCATCAGAGCTATATACAAAATGTTGGTTAACCCTAAACTTAATTCAGATACAGGACGTTCTTTTATCCCCATGTATACTTGAATCGAATAAAGTAATCTCTCAGAGTCAATATCGTATGGTCTCAACTCAACGCTGTTATCATATTGCAACCCTGCTAACGTTTTAAACTTCTCTTCTAATGAGGTTTTTATGTCCTTTATTTCGTCCAAATTAAATATCTCATCAGCAGCTGTCTGCATTTCCTCAGATATTTCATCTAATTTATCCTTGTCAATCCGATACCTCTCAACAAGACGATATAGTGGAGATCTTTTATTCGCTTTCAATTCCCTTTCAACATCACGCAACGCCTTGATCACATATATATTAAGATACTCTCTGTCAATTCTTCCGAAGGATTTCTCCTCATCGTTACCTTTAAATATTTTATAGGTATAGTCTACAATTTGTCCAGTTTCATCCCTCTTAGGGAAATGCTTATACGTAAATCGAAGTGTAGGTGGAGTAACGGAAACTACGGCATCTTGAAACTGAGCGATTAATCCTCTTTTATGTTCGTAGTTTCGAATTTCAATTGAAATCGTTATTTCTTCACCATTGTCGTACGGGTTTTCTACGCTATCATTAAAATCACTTTCATTTAATTGTCGATCGAATTCGGATAGTGTCGGGTCTAATATCAATTGAATTGCCTTTAGAAAATTTGTTTTACCTACACCATTCTCACCAATTAATACTTCTTTATGATTTAACTCTACATCAATTTCTTTGAAGTTTCTGAAATTGACTATTCGAACTCTAGATATATAGGGGCTTTTCATATTGATTTATTTAACAATGTCTAAACCTAATCATAGAATACGGTATGTACAATGCGTATTCCTACCCTTTAAGAGTGCGGAATCCCGTAAATCGAGTAAAAGGACTTTGAATTAACACTCCTTCCCTATTTCACTCCGCTTCGCTTCATGAAAAAAGGAATCCGTTCGAGATCGTTTATGGGAAACAAATTCAAAAGAAAGGAACGTTCGCCCTGTTCGTTTCTTAGTGACGAACAGACCTCCTAGCTAAGTAACATAACGCAAGAACATTATAGGGCAATATTGGTATTTGCGGATTCGCAATACCTTGCCAACTGTGGCGGTCATTTTAAAAAATGGAATCGTGTTATTTTGAATTTTGGAATTTGAAAAAGGATCTGTTCAAAATTTACCTGTACGATTCAATATCTGGCTAGAAATTTTTTGAGCGATTCTCAGTGAGTAAATTTGTAAATGAAGTTTGCTATTCATTCCTTGTCATCCTAATATCACACACCGTATTATTACGCACATCTAACCAATATTTTATACTTAGATTTGTTGTAATTGATTTTAAAAAAAAAATGATTAGAAATTTCCTGATAAGCATCTTTATTATAGCCTCTTTTATCGCCAATTGTCAAATTTCGAACCAGCGCTTATTATCCTCTTACATCAATCACCCAATGGGCGTTTTTTCTGGCGATATTGATAATGATGGTGACAATGATATTATTTCTGCATCTGAAGATGATCACAAAATTGCTTGGTATGAAAATCTTGGAGTTCTAGGATTTAGTCAACAGAAGATTATTCATAACACTTCGCAAGCAGCCATGTCGGTATACGCGGTTGATGCTGATGGCGACGGTGATTTGGAAGTATTTGCAGCATCAACAGAGGATCATACTATTGCATGGTTTGAAAACCTAGATGGCAGCAATTTTGGACCTAGGCAGATACTTTCTAACAATATGACCTTTGCGTCATGCGTAACTGGAGCTGATTTAGATGGAGATGGTGATTTTGATATTCTTGCGACGGGTAAATTAACATCACGTGTGGTTTGGTTCGAAAATTTGGGTAATGGTACTTTTAGTGGTGAACAGATTATTACTAATAATGCACTTCAATCTACATTTGTTTACTCAGAAGACTTTGATGGGGACGGTGATTACGATGTAGTCTCATCATCGCAATTGGATGATAAGATTGCTTGGTATGAGAATCTTGGAGCAGGCGTATTTGGTCCTGAACAAATTATAACCTTAAATGCTGAGCTTGCTAATGCCGTTTATGCTATCGATCTAGACGGAGATACTGATATTGATATAATGGCTGCCTCCGACACAACTATCGCATGGTATGAAAATGATGGTTTAGGAAATTTTTCAATTGAGCATATTTTAACCGATACTACGGATGGGATCAGTAGTGTTTACGCTGCAGATATTGATGGCGATGGTGATAATGACGTTATGGGAACTGCTTATTTAGCACCTTCAGACCCTGTTTTTTGGTTTGAAAACCTTGGTAACGGAAGTTTTAGTGGATTGACTGCATTACCCGTTACAGGTGGAGACGCACATGATATTATAACATGTGATTTGAATAATGACAACCAACCCGAATTAATTATACCGTTCAGAAATGCACAGCGTATCACTTGGCAGGAAAACTTGGGCGGTGGGAATTTTGGGGTAGAAAATGATTTGGTTTCTCAAATGAATGGTGCTACATCGGTTCGTACGTTAGACGTTGATAATGATGGACTAAAAGACGTGATTGCAACTGCTGGAGGTGGAGGCCGAATTGTTTGGTATCGAAACTTGGGTAATGGTGAATTTGGCAATGATAATTTGATTGACGTTAATGCCAATGCAGCTCGCGCTATCCAGACTAGCGATGTAGATAGTGATGGAGATGACGATATTGTTTGTGTAGTAAATGGCAATGTAGTTTGGTATGAGAACATGGGCGCTAGTACATTCGGTACTTTACAGAGTATTGCTTCAAATAATAATAACGCTAGAGATATTGCTTGCGGTGATTTTGATAATGATTTGGATGATGACATATTAGTAGGCGCTAATGGTGGAGATTCTTTATTCTGGATTGAAAATCTTGGCGGTGGATCTTTTGGCTCCATACAATTGATCTCTTCTTCTATTCCTCAAGGTCGATCGGTTCAAATAGCAGATATTAATGGTGATGGTGATAACGATGCTATTGTTTCATCATATACAGGAGATCATATTTCATGGTTTGAAAATTTAGGAGGTAGCTTTGGAATGCAACAAACTGCCACTACACAAGTCAATGGACCACAACAAATAAGGGCTATTGATTTGGATAATGATGGTGATGTAGATCTACTTTCAGCCTCTGTTTTCGATATGAAAGTGGCTTGGTTTGAAAATGATGGTACCGGATTATTTCCCATACAACACATCATTTCAACGACTGGAATGGGATTGGCAGTAAACGCAGAAGACCTTGACGGCGATGGCGATGTGGATATCCTTACTGGGTCCATGGTTCCGAATGAAATAGCATGGCACGAAAACCTTGGAGGTGCGCTCTTTGGATCAGAACAAATACTAACAACACAAGCTGAAGAAATCATCATCATTCACGTAGACGATATTGACAATGATGGAGATCCAGATATTTTTACAGCTTCTTACGATGACAATAAAATTGCTTGGCATGAGAATTATTTATTCAGTCCTTTTCAAGCTAGAGGAAAACTCTTTTTTGATGTCAACCAAAATGGATTACAGGATACACTAGAAGCAGGATTGCCGTTAATTCAAGTAAACAGTACTCCTAATGCCAATTATGCTTATACCTATACTAATGGTCAATACATCATGAACATTCATGAAGATTCGATAGGATGGTATACAATTGTTCCTGAAGTATTGAATGGCTGGAGCATTACTACTGATTCGCTTGAATTCAATGTCAATGTTACCAATCAGACACCACTATATGACAGTCTTGATTTTGGATTTTATCCGGACTCAACAACAAACAGTATTTCTACAAGTTTAGTTGGAGCTTTCCCAAATTGTAACTCAACTATTAATTATTGGATAAATGTAGCCAACACTGGAGCTACTACCCCATCTGGAGTAATACATTTGGAATTGCACGATAGTCTTACTTATGTCTCCGCAAATCAAGTACCAGATTCAATTTCAGGGCAAAATATTTATTGGAGTTATGATACACTTAACTATTTCTCTGTTCATCAAATTAACCTACAAGTGACCACGCCTGACTTCAATAGTATGGGCGACACCTTGACAAGCTTCCTAACTGCAACTGTTGATTCGTTAGGAACTACCGTATTTAGTGCCCAAGATACACTTCAACCAATTCTTGTTTGTGCTTATGATCCAAACGATAAGACATCAAATCCTGCTGGCGTAGACTCTTTAGGCTTCATCTCACCGACGGTTTCTGAATTGGAATATCTAATTCGTTTCCAAAATACAGGAACAAGTACGGCTACAAATGTTGTAATTGAAGATCAACTGGATGCTAATTTGGATTGGTCAAGTGTGGAACTGATTGGCTCGAGTCACTCGTATAATTTTGATATTGATGCTTATGGTCTCATTACATTTACATTCGACTCTATCAATCTTCCTGACAGCTCGGCTAATTTCCTTGAAAGCCAAGGTTACGTAGAATACCGTGTTAACATCTTACCTGGGTTACCAAACGGTACATCGATCTACAATGACGCTAGTATATTCTTCGACCTTAACCCTGCTGTAATCACTAATAAAAAAATCAATACACTTTTTGATTGTCAAGTTTGGCTTAACGATTTAACATTCACAGATGTATTTTGTCAAGGAGAAAGTTTTTATGGCTCAATTCCGTTGTCACCTGCTTACAATCAAACGGTTTGGCAAATTGATACAACTATAGCTCAAGGCTCCAATTTTACTTGGTCTCTAGATACATCAGGCATATTGAATGCTTCGGTATCTATGAACAATGGTTTATGTTCTCAAGATACATTGTTTGATTTAACTATTCATCCATCCTATGACAGTATTCTCAGCTCCAACTCAATCTGTTTTGGTGATAGTTTATCACACTTAGGTACGTATATATATGCTGATACCGTTTTTTACGATTATTTTCAATCGGTAAACGGTTGTGATTCTTCTGTGGTATGGGAGTTGACGGTAAATCCCAACCCAGTCCTAACGATTGTGACAGCTTCCGTCGATACAATTTGTGTCAATAGTTCTTTGGTGCCTCTTCCAATTTATAACTTGACTGGTGGTTCTTATACCGGTAATGGAGTAATTGCAAATCAATTCGACCCTAATCTTTCGGGAACAGGACTTCATTTAATTAATTATTCAGTAACAGATTCTCTAGGGTGTAGCGGTGATAGTACAACCAGTATTTATGTGGATCCTTGTGTAGGAATTGAAGAGCTTCATAACATAAAATTATCGGTGCGACCAAATCCATTTACTTTTGAAACAGAAATTGTATTCCCAATAGCTACATCAGGTAATCTCATTATTACAGATCTTTTAGGAAGAATGGTTACACAAAAGCTTATTATTGGTCAAACATCAATCTATTTGAGTGCTGAAGAATTAGGTAAAGGGCAGTTTATGTGTTATTTTATAGATGCCACCACGGGATTAATTAACTATCAAACGAAGATTGTTTCCCTGTAGGATCAAGTCATTCGTTGTTGACAATGTTGTTTGGTAATGTAAATTGAATCAGTTCAAAAGTCTTTAATCTAAGGTGATCAATAGAATGTTGATTTCCTCCATCACTCCTTCCCTATTCCACTCCGCTATGCTCCATGAAAAAAGGAATCCGTTTGAGGTCGTTTATGGGCAAAGAGATTAAAAGAAAGAACTTTCGCCCTGTTCGTTTCTTAGAGACGAACAGACCTCAAAGCTAAGTAACATAACGCAAGAACATGATAGGGCAATAAGGATTATTCTTGGATTTAGCGGGATTTCTATTTAATTCATTCTGTGTGAATCTCTGTCGATTTCTTCGGATCTTTTTAACTGTGCAGTCGCTTCCGATTAAACGAATTTTGTACTTCGTATAATTCTCGTATTCTAGCCCATTATCCAGATCGATTTCAAATTTCGCCTAAAACTCCTGCCTTAAAATTTCGTTATACGATCATTATCCAGTTCAAAAAATCTACGCAATTAGCTTCGCTGCGACCTTCAGTGGTCTCAGCGCGCAGATTTATGAGCTTCTCTGTAGAGATACTTTAGCGTATAATTTTGATTCCTGGACTGTTTTATGATCTAAATACGCGATTCTAGAATTTTGATATTTGGCGTATTTCGGACCGTTGGTTAGTTTTGTTTCAAATATGCGATTTAGTTCGTAGCTGTCTATGGCGATCTCGAGAGAACGTGTTTTCATTTAAAGTGGCCAATTTCGGTATGATAAGCTACTTATTGGTGGTTAGGTCTGCGCCTGCTTATGGTAAGCGAATCTATTTTGAATTCTATTTAACATAATCTACTCCTTGAACAAATAAGTTCTTTCGACATCAATTATCGCTTCTAAGTGTGAGTAACACATTTCTGCTTGGTTTCTCAATCCATCGGATGTGGATTCGAACGGATACCACGAAGCTAGCCCCATATATTTACTGTACGTTTTCCCCCTACCGATTGCTGTCGGAACTAGTTCTGCTGATTCTGGAACATCCATTAACCCTAGAACTACGTTCAATAATTCTAAATAATGCTTCTCCTTCCCTACTGCGATTAGATTTTCTAAGCTGGCGATTAATTGGTGGTGTTTTAAGTCTTGTTGGATGAGTGTGATGATTAGGTCTCGATTTTTCATTGGAGCTGTTTTTGTAATCAAAAAAAATATTTTAGCGGGTGTAATTATGCTTTAATAGCATAAACGGATGCTTAAAACACTAATTTTGTAGTGTATATATTTGTTCCAGGTGGAAAAACAAGTCTACAATAGAATCAAAGCTGTTCTTGCCGAAAATGGTAAAACTAACAACTGGCTAGCTGATGAATTGAATATGAACATAACAACGGTTTCTAAGTGGTGCAGAAATGATATGCAGCCAACAATTGAAACATTATTTCAGATCGCTAAGGTTTTGGAAATTGACTGTAGAAAGCTATTGGTAACTACTAAATAAGTTCAGGGTATTCATTCCATTCCTTACCATCAAGAATTCTTCCATTCGTCTTTTTACTTCTTCGAACTCCATCTGCTCCCCAAGTTCCCCACTGCTTAAAAAAGAATGCGACACCTTGTTCCTCGCACTGACGCTTGATATTTAATGCCCATTCTTCCTTCATAGGTCTTGCCTTAGCTCCACTTTCTCCACCAACAATTACCCAGTGAATTCCGGTCAGATCTATTTCCCCAATATCCTCGAGTAAAGGCTCAACAGATAAAAACTTGATCGTAGCGTCAAGACTTCGAAGCTTATCAATTCTCGGTACTCCGTGCTTTATATCCTCAACAGAAACTCCAAGCCAAATATTTTCTGGAATACGTCTATTCTCGAAATAATCAAACATTGCGTCTTCTCTCTTTGTAAGTATCTGATAAATATGTTGTGGTGTCAGATCAATCACTCCCATAACTTTATCAAGGAACTCTCTAGGCATTTTCTCATGGAACAAATCGCTCATAGAATTAACGAAATATTTAGTAGCCTTCTTTTTTCTTAGCGGCTGCTCTAATCTGTCTCGCATAATAGAAAATTCAAAACCATTTTCATAACCAGGTGTTCCCATTGCCTGTAATCTATTAGCCATGACCTCGGCATAGCAATTCTTGCAACCAGCAGAAACTTTTGTACATCCTGTGGTCGGATTCCATGTTTCTTCAGTCCATTCTATTTTCGACGTTGACATTTTATTTCGTTTTAATTATCATAGAAACTTTACGGGGCTCTTTACTAAATGCAGTGTAGTTAAGATAAAACGATGATTTTCTAGCTTTAGTACCATCTGTTTTTGTAACATATAAAATACCACATTCCTGCCATTTCATCAAAAGTTCGTTAGCATGACTTGGTAAATGTCCTTGTCTTAACGTAAACTCATACACCTCACTATTCGTTCTAGATTCAGACAAAAATACTCTTAATTTCTTTTCTAAATGATAGGTAACAGGCTTTCTATCCGTCTGATTGAAAAGGCTAGGTTCTTCCTGGCTATTAGTCCATCCTCGTCCTTCTTCTTCATCAATTTTCCATTTTGATTCTAGCATCTTGTGAAAACCATAGATATGGCTAGTGAAAAAGAATAAACAAAAGAATTGATTCGTGTCTCTTGAAATAATAAAAGAATCAACAAAATGATCTTCCCCTAATTTATTTCTAAAAGCGTCTTTTAGGTTTTCAATAAAACCGATTCCCCCACCATCTTTAGGAAGATTCTCTTGTGGTATAAGTTCATCAATGAACTTTTTCAAACTTTCAGGTGTTCCCTTACTGGAAAATCTATACATGAAATGTGTCGGAAGAAATAACAACACTTCAGTTTTATTTCCTGCTAAAAGTTGCTCAATGTCTGACACAGTAATTTCTTTATACCCATAAGGATCAATAAAAGCGAAACACTTGTCTTTCTTCAGTCCTTTTACTTTCTGTTTTACAACCTCAATTAAATCTTTATAATCCGAATTACTTATCTGTAGAGTTCCCATTCGACTCTCATGCAATCCTTCTTTTGAAATAATTCCCGAAAGTTTATTCGTTTTTTTCGATTTAATATCGTTAAACTGGCAATTAAACCTTGAAGTAATCTGTGCTCCAGTATCAGGAGCATCTATGATTTCTTTAATTGTTTTCAAAATAATTATAGGACTCCCCTCACCTCCATCCTCGTATTTCCCTTCTCCACAAAACATATCATAAATGTGTACATCATTAAAGTAAGGGGACAGTCCGATAATGCTTAGATAGCGTTCCAAATATAATTTCAACAACCTTACTTTAATTTCTGAATGGTCATATAGGCTAACCTGCGATTCTTTCAATGTCATTTTATCGTATTCTGTAATTGTATTACTGATCATAGTCATGATCAATATCAAAACCTTGAACGTAATTTATTTACGTTTTAAGGTTATTTTTCGGTAATGTTCCAATTCACACCATCGTAATAGGCGTGAACAGCAATTGGCTCAACATCTTCCGAATTCTTTCTTAAGTATAAAATCCCAAATAATCCTGATGTAGTCTTCATAGGATCGTATTCACCATCATAATTATCTACGATGCATTGGGAAATTTCATTTATCCAATTCGAAACAACAGCTGACCAATTAAGTTTCTCAAGAACTTGATTTTTTTCTATGTCATAAGTGACAATATTGGTTCCAGGTGTTATAGCAAATGGTACGTTGCCAAGGTGTATGTGATTTGTCCAAGTTTCAATGTAGTCTGATTTTATAACAACTCTTGATATAGGAACTCGTAAAAGTTCGATGAGTTTTAGTCTTACTTCTTCCTCCTTCATAGCGGCGTTTTAACGTTGTACTTTATTCCTCTAATAATTCCAATTCAACCCCTTCAAAACACTCTTCCTCCCATTTTTTTTGTATCTGAATTATAGTACTTACAATTATATCTGTTCGGGTCAAGTTCTTGTTTCAGCAACTGTTGTTGAGTTGGATTTTGATAAAAACAATTTCCAATAATTACCATATCGTATCTATCTGTGCATTTAATGCACAACTCTGTCGCCGTTTTTAAATTTTGGAGTACTCATTATTAATTTTAGTAATTCCTAAAAGTAGATATCAACAGAATCAATGTCAATGCGTATTTCTACCCTTTAATTATGCAGGATTCCGCATTATAGTAAAAAGTAATTTTACAATTCTCACCCCTTTCCTATTCTATTCCATAGCAATTAGTTCCATCTCAACCCATACAAAATGAACTTTCTCACTCTTCGTTTCTCAGTGATAAACAAAACCTCTACTCCAACAA